>JANJUM010000233.1 GCA_024710585.1 Desulforhopalus sp. | reverse complement strand
TTACCCCCAAGAAAAAATGGTTTTCTTTCTCCTAAAGCGAGCTACCGCCCGCAACCCAAGGGCTGTCATCCCCTCCGGGGATACGGACCTTGGTGGCGATTGCACCGCCACGATGTTCTTCTACGAATTTTCTTGTTTTTTCTGACAGGTTTTGCGGAGTAAGGTACAGAGTACAGGCGAAAGCGGCAGCCACTCGGTCCGCATCTTACCATTCCAGTGAAAAGGAGAAGGAGCATGAAAGAGATACGCAACAATGCCGCCAAGCTGATGAGCGGCTTCTGCCGGGTCTGCCCGGTTTGTAACGGCCGCGCCTGCGTCGGCGAGGTGCCCGGCATGGGCGGCCTCGGCAGCGGCGCCGCCTTCGCCGACAACGTCGCCGCCCTGGCCGAGCTGAAGTTCAACATGCGCACCATCCACGACGCCAGCGAAGCGGACACCCGGGTGGAACTGCTCGGCAGGACCCTGGCCCTGCCCCTCCTCGCCGCCCCCATCGGCGGCGTCTCCTTCAACATGGGCGGCGGTATCTCCGAAGAGGCCTATATCGGCGCGGTGATTGGCGGCTGCCGGGCGAAAGGTATCCTCGGCTGTGGCGGGGACGGCGTCCCCGAATTCATCCACAAGTCGGCCTTCGCCGCCATCGCCGCGGCCGGGGGAGACGGCATCCCCTTCATCAAGCCATGGGAGGACGAGGAGCTGTTCGCCAAGATCGAAGGGGCCAAGGCCAGCGGGGCCACCATCCTCGGCATGGACATCGACGCCGCCGGTCTCATCACCTTGAGGCGCATGGGACGGCCGGTCTCTCCCAAACCCCTCGAGAAACTGGCCGAAATCATCCGCCGCTGCGGCCTGCGCTTCATCCTCAAGGGGGTGATGACCCCCGACGAGGCCGAGCTGGCCGCGAGCGCCGGAGCCGACGCCATCGTCGTCTCCAACCATGGCGGAAGGGTGCTCGACCACTGTCCGGGGACGGCGCGGGTTCTTCCCGACATCGCCGCAAGGGTCAAGGGCCGGGTGGCGCTCCTCGTCGACGGCGGCGTGCGCAGCGGTGGCGATATCCTCAAGATGCTCGCCCTGGGCGCCGACGCGGTGATGATCGGCCGGCCCTTCTCGGTGGCCGCCGTCGGCGGCCTGCAGCAGGGGGTGGAACGCTATATCGACACCCTCGACGGGGAACTGCGCCAGGCCATGGTCCTCACCGGCACGCGCAGTGCCGCCCAGGTCGACCCGGGCATCCTCTTCAACGCCCGCCGGTGACCAGCATCAGCGCCCTGGGCGCCACTCTCCCCAGGGCGCGGTGGAGGAGGAGCAGGAGGAGGATCACCAGCAGCGGCACGGCGAGATAAACGATGAGTGCCACCAGGGGAGTGTCGAGGGGGAGAGAGCGGAAGGCGATGGTACGGACAACGCCGAGCAGAGGCTCATGGGCGGCGTAGACAAAAAAACTCGCCCCGCTGAGACGCAACAGCGCCCCGCCGCAGCGCTCGGCGGCGAGGAAATAGCGGGTCAGGAAAAGCACCGCCGCCAGTCCGACGACAATGCCGCAGCGGTGCAGGGTGACGTTGAACCACGCCTCGTACCAGACGACATCGGCGAAAAGGAGCGGCACATAGAGCACGACCGACCACCAGCCGCAGCGGTCGAAGAAGAACAGCGAGCGATCGCGCAGGGCCACGTACCCGCCAAGGGAAAAGAACAGCACGCCGACCACATCGGGAACGAGCAGCGGCCACTTGCCGATGACCCACATCAGGAACAAGGCCGCCAGCCACGGCAGTGGCGCCACGCCGAGGAGAAAGCGCAGCAGCGGGCTGAGCAGCATCAGCAGCATCAGATCGCGAATGAACCAGAAATGGTAGGCCGCCGGCACCCGCGTCACACCAAAGAGGGCGTTGCCCAGCTCCCACGGGGAAAGGCCGCTCAGGCTGCCCTCTCCAAAATAGGGCCCGACCCCCGCCAGGTGCCTACCAGCGGTCACCACGGCGGCAAAACAGCAGGTCCAGAACAGATAGGGCAGGAGCAGGGTGCGGCAGCGCGTGCGCAACTTGCCGAGATAGCTGCGACCGTTGAATCCGTCGAAGAAAAAATACCCCGAAATGAGAAAGAACATGGGAACCGCCAGCCTGGCTACCCCTTGCGAGACCAGGGTGCGAACGACATCGGTGAGCCGGTCGAGGTGTGCCGGACCGAGCTCGACCCCGGCGAAACCGATCTCCATGCCATAGGCGTGGATGTAGACCACGCCGACGATGAGCGGAAAGTTGAGCAGTTTGAGGCGCAGGGAGTGCTCGCGGCAGAGGGACGACATGGACGGGGCAGGGTTGAAAAACGTTGTGCGCGGCGACGGTTTCAGCGACGGAGGGTCGCCGCCATCGCGGCATGGATCGCGGGGGAGGCGGCAAGCACCGAATAGGGCGGGGCAAGCAGCTCCCCGGCACCGGAGATGGGGGTCACCATGGCGCCGGCCTCGGAAGCGATGAGGGCCCCGGCGGCCAGGTCCCAGGGCTTGAGGGACAGTTCCCAGTAGCCGTCGAAACGTCCGGCGGCGACATAACAGAGGTCGAGGGCCGCCGATCCGAGGCGACGCACCCCCTGGGAGAGGGTGGCGAACCTGGCGAAGTGATCGAGGTTGGTGGCGGCGGTGCTGCGGATATCGTAGGGAAAGCCGGTCACCAGGAGGGATCGGTTCAGCTCCCCCCCGGGCCGCACCCCCAGCCTGCGCCCGTTGAGGTGGGCGCCCTGGCCACCCTCGGCGGAAAACAGCTCGCGGCGCATCGGGTCGTAGACTGCTGCCAGCGTCAGCCGGCCCTCTGTGGCGTAAGCGATGGAGACGCAGAAGAAGGGTACGCCATGGGCGTAGTTGACCGTGCCGTCGAGGGGGTCGATATACCACTGGCACATGCCGCCATCGCTGCCGCCGCCCTCTTCGGCGAGGATGCGGTGGTCGGGGAAGTGCCGGCGCAGCTCGCCGACGAGGAACTCCTCGCTGCGGCGGTCGATCTCGGTGACCAGGTCGATGTCGCCCTTGTAGCTGAGCTGATGCTCCTGTTCATAGCCGGCGAGCAGGATGGCGCCGGCCTCCTCGGCCAGCCGCTCGACCAGCGCCAGGGTCGGTGATATGCTCATGGCATGCTCCGCGAGGAGGGTGAAGGCTGCGGTTCGCGGCGGGGATTGTAGACCTCGCTGCCACTCTCGGCAAACCAGCGGAACAATTCGACAGCCTCCCGACGGCAGACATCCTCACTGAGCCCGATGCCGCGGCTGGCCAGTTCCCGCCGCCACTCCGGGTGAATGGGGCCCTCGTCGAAGCCAGTCAGCGTCTCCAGCTCCGGCCCCGAGCCGGCGATGGTCAGCTGGCGGATGCCGGACCACAGCAAGGCGCCGAAGCACATGGCGCAGGGCCGCCAGTTGACCACCAGCTCATGGCGGGGCAGGCCCTCGCCGCCGAGGTCGTAGACCCCGAGCCGCCGCTGCGCCAGGGAGAGCGCCACCACCTCGGCATGGGCGGAGGAGCAGTTGCAGGCCACGACGCGGTTGACCCCCACGGCCACAACGCGGCCAGTGTCACAGGTGAAGACGGCGGCGGCAAAAGGCCCGCCGGTCTTTTCAAGGACATTGCGCCGGGCGAGGTCGAGCACCAGCTCCATGCGCCGCTCGGCGGCGGTTACCTCGGCAGGCCATAAGGCCACCTCCGGCCCCACCCAGGCAGGCAGAACAACATCGAAACTCTCCACCATACTCTCCCGAAAAAAAATCGCTGTACAGGGCAGGGACAAAGACGGCCAGTTCCGCCTCCGCGAAAGGGGCGGGCCACCTCCCGGCCACCTCCGCACTTGTACCCCATCACCAGAAATTTGCAACCGTCTTTCCCCGCCCCATCCCTTGCTGCCAATGGCAAGCCGGTTACAGACGACAGTCGCTGCCGCCACCATCGCAAGGGCCTGGCCAGGTGGCGGCAAGAGGCCCGGTATTGGCGGGGTTTTCGGCTATTCCCTTGGGGGAAGACAACATTTATGGTAGCGTGCCAGGGCAGATCCCTGCCCCGCCGCGACTCGACGGAAAGCGGCAAGCGCCCCCGTTCTCCGCCAGGGTTCCTCCTCCACAAGCGCCTCGCCGCCGGCGGGCTCCCCCTTAACCCCTTAATGCACAGCCCCATGAGACCACAGATAGCACGCCTCTCCCTTCTCGCCCTGCTCGCCCTGCCCGCTCAGGCCGCGGCCGACCAGTCGTACCCGGTGGCCGGCATCTCCGCGCACACCCCGCCGCCGCAACGCTATGTCACCCAGGGGACGTCGATCGTCGACCGCAACAGCGGCACGCCGATGTTTTTCCGCGGCATCGGCTATTCCCCCTATCTGCCGGGGGAAACGCCGCTGCAGGGGGCGCCGCCCGGCAACGACGGCCGCTATGGCGAGCATTTCCGCCTCATGCGCGACATGGGGGTCGACTATCTACACGTCTTTCCCATGAAAATGCCGGAGAACTTCTTCTCCGAGCTGGAAAAAAGCGGCATGACCTACGGCCAGGACATCTGGATCTGGGCCTATGCCGAGGACTTTCTCGCCGAGGACTTCCAGACGAAGACCTTCGCGGACATCAAGGCGGCCATCGACCATGCCTACAAGGTCGGCCGCCCCGATCGCCTGGTGCTCTTTTCCATCGGCGACGAACTCCAGGCCGACTCGGTGGTGCGCACCGACCTGCGCCACCCGGAGGTGCGCAGCTATCAGGGCAAGCACATCCAGGTCGACCAGCGCACGCCGACGGAGATCGCCCTGGCCAGCCTCATCGACCGGGCCATGGACTACGAATTGACCACCTACGGCCGGCGCCACCTCTACTGCCATACCAGCTGGACCCATATCGGCCCGGTCACCGATCGCCCCGACCTCGAGGTGCCGGCGGTCAACGCCATCAACCCCGACCTCGGCGACCTGGTGTGCCTCAACGTCTACACCTACGCCCGCGGGGTGCGCACCTCGTCCCCCGGCTCGGTCACCGCCACTCCCTACCAGGGCTATCTCGAGGACCTGGCGGCGCAGGCCGGCAAGCCGATCTTCATCACCCAGGTGGGCTACTCCACCTCCCCCTACGAGCCCAAACCGTGGGTGCCAGGCTTCGGCGGCCACTCCCACCAGGCGGTGGCGGACTCTTTCGCCGCCATCTGGCAGGATCTGCGCACCGCGCGGGGCACGGAAAAGTTCTGCGGCATCTCGTTCTTCGAGCTGCAGGACGAATGGTGGAAGAGCGGCGAGGACCCCACCGACTCGACGCGTCACGAGGAGCAGGATCCGGAGGAATGGTTCGGTCTCTTCGCCGTCGGCGACGACCGGCGCCTGCTGCCCAAGGGGGAAATCCCGCAGAGTCTGTCGAAGATCTACGGCAGCAGGCGCTAAGCGGCCAGCGGGCCGCGGCTCAGATACGGCGCAGGGCCTCGATCCTCGCCTCCAGCGGCGGATGGCTGCTGAGCAGCGAGGCCAGCCCGCCCACCTTGGGCCGGATGCCGAAGGCCGCCACCTGATCGGGCAGGTGCGAGGGCTCATGGTGCATCTGCAGCCGCTGCAGGGCACCGATCATCTTCTCGCGGCTGGTCAGATAGGCGGCGCCCCGGTCGGCGGTAAACTCGCGCCGGCGCGAGAACCACATGACGATCATCGAGGCGAAGAGCCCGAAAACCAGCTCAAGAACGATGGTCACCGCCATATAGCCGAAAAAGCCGAGGCCGCCGCCCTCCTCCTCGTCGGAACTGAGAACGTTATTGAGAACGTTGGCGGCAAGGCGCGAGAGGAGGATGACGAAGGTATTGAGCACCCCCTGGATGAGGGCCAGGGTGACCATGTCGCCGCAGGCGACGTGGCTGATCTCATGGGCCAGCACCGCCTCGACCTCGTCCTTGGACATATTGCGCAGCAGCCCGGTGGAAACCGCTACCAGGGCATCATGCTTCTTCATGCCGGTGGCGAAGGCGTTCATATCCGGGGAGTCGTAGATGGCTACCTCCGGCATACCGATCTCCGCCTGCTGCGCCATGCGCCGCACGGTATCATACAGCCACTGCTCGGTGGGGTTGCTGGGGTTGACGATGACATAGGCCCCGGTCGACTTCTTGGCGATCCATTTGGACATCGCCAGAGAAATGAACGACCCGCCCATGCCGAAAACCGCCGCCATGACGACCAGCCCCGAGGTACTGCGTGAATCGACCCCGAGAACGGTGAGGATAATTCCCAGCAGGACGACGATAGCCAGGTTGGTGGCAACGAACAGCACAATCCTCAACACGGTACACCTCCACAAAATGAGAAAATATGTTCAGGGCCCTCGAAGAGACGCCCCATTCCTTGTCACTGAAGCTTCTTTTTGAGCTGCACCGCCTCGCTCCGGCCATGACGGCGCAGGCGCAGGTTGAGCAGCTCGACGCCCACCGAAAAGGCCATGGCGAAGTAGATATAGCCCTTGGGCACATGGATCTCGAATCCTTCCGCCACCAGGGTGAAGCCGATGAGGAGGAGAAAGGCCAGCGCCAGCATCTTCAGGGTGGGGTGCTGGTCGACGAAGCTGCCGATGGGCTTGGCCGCGAAGAGCATGACGAGCACCGCGCCGACGATGGCTATGACCATCACCATGAGATTCTGCACCAGGCCCACGGCGGTGATCACCGAATCGAGCGAGAAGACGATATCGATGATGGCGATCTGCACGATGACCGCCCAGAACCCGCCGCCATAGGCATGCCCGCTCTCCTCCGCCGGGGCCTCGAGGCTGCCGTGGATCTCGTGAGTGGCCTTGGCGAGGAGGAACAGCCCGCCGCCGATGAGCACGACGTCTCGTCCGGAGATCCCCTGGCCGAGCAGGGTGAACCATGGCGCGGTCATGCCGATGATCCAGGTGAGGCTGAAGAGCAGCGCCAGCCGCGACACCATGGCCAGGCCGATGCCCAGGGTCCGCGCCTTGTCCCGCTGCTCTGCGGGGAGCCTGCCGACGAGGATGGTGATGAAAATGATGTTATCGATGCCGAGGACGATCTCCAGGGCGAGCAGGGTCGCCAGGGCTATCCAGGCCTCGGGGCTTGCCATCCACTCAAACATAGGGCATTATCCGTCTGACTTCCATCGGTTTCACGGCAATCGGGGCCACTTCAGGGTGCCACTCGCGCCGGCTCCGTGTGCCCGACGACAACCGGCGGGCCGCACCCCTTTGCGCTTCGTATCGGCCATATGATAATGCCGAACGGGAGGGGCACAAATAGATATTCCCACTTTTACCCTTCGAAATTCTCGAAATGGACTGGCTCAACTACCACCATCTCCACTACTTCTGGATCGTCGCCAAGGAAGAGAGCATCACCCGGGCCGGCAAACGGCTGCGCCTCGCCCCATCGACGGTGAGCATGCAGCTCAGCAAGCTCGAGGAGGACCTCGGCGGCGCTCTTTTCCGCCGCAGCGGGCGCAGCCTCGAGCTCACCGAACTGGGGCAGATGGTCTTTCGCTATGCCGACGAAATCTTCTCCCTCGGCCACGAACTCCTCGACACCGTCAAGGGCCGCCAGGGCACCGGGCCGCCACGCTTTACCGTGGGCATCGTCGACATCCTCCCCAAGCTGGTGACGCGCAGGATCCTCGAGCCGGCCCTGTCCCTGCCCCAGGGGGTGCGCCTCGTCTGCCACGAGGGCAAGGAGAAGCAGCTGCTGGCCGAGCTGGCGGTGCACAGCCTCGACCTGGTGCTCACCGACACTCCGGTCAAGCCGGGACTGAGCATCAAGGTCTACAGCCACCTCCTCGGCGAATGCGGGGTCAGCTTCTGCGCCGTGGCCACCCTCGCCACAGGGCTGCAGCCGGGTTTTCCCCGCTCCCTGCACGGGGCGCCGATGCTGCTGCCGACACCGATGTCGGCCCTGCGCGGCCACCTCGACCAGTGGTTCACCAGCCAGGGGATCCGCCCGAGGGTTATCGGCGAGTTCGATGACCGCGCCCTGATCAAGGTCTTCGGCCAGGCAGGGGACGGGGTCTTCGTCGTGCCGACGATTATCGAGGAGGAGGTCTGCCGCAGGCACGGGGTAACCGTCATCGGCAGGTCGGAGACGGTGCGCGAGCGCTTCTACGCCATCTCGGTGGAACGGGTCATCAAGCACCCGGCGGTGGTCGCCATCCGCGATGCCGCCTGGGGTGGCCGCGAAGGCTGGAAGACGCCTCTCTAAGAGGAAGTTCCGTCCTCGCCCCGGGGGCCTCGGGGAAGAGAGGCCCCTGTTGGTCAGCGGTGCCGGGTTTAATGGTACGGGGCGAAGTGGATGACGTATTCGGCCAGGCCCGGCACCATGTGCAGCATCGTCGTGATGCGTTCGCTGATTATTCCCTGTTGCCCTTCCGGGGCCTTGAGGGTGATGCTCGCCTTGGCCTCGCGCACCGACACCGCCGCCAGGGGAAAATCGAAGAGGGCGGCGCTGATCTGAGCGGCCAGGGCGGAGTCGGCGAGGGTCTTACGCGACTGCTCGGTCTCCTGGAAGGCGGGCAGGGCCGCCGCGGCGGCGATGAGGTCGACCGCCTCCTCCTCGCCCATGGCGCCGATCTTGACGGTGAGGTCGTAGTGTTCCGGGTCGGTGATGTCGATGCCGTAGAGGAACATCCCCCACTTGCGCCGCTCTTCGTCGTCCTTTTTCAGGGTATAACGCGCCTGGACATCGGTGGTGTTCTCGCGGGCCATGTCCTCGGCGACGCGCAGGGCGGTATCGGCGATGACGCGTACCTTGAGGACATGGCTGATATTGCCGACGAAGTGATGGCCGACAAGGCCGTGGTAGATAATCTGGCCTTGGAGGAAGCGCTGCAGGATGGCCGCCTTGACGGCGCTGGTAAAGCGCTTCTTGCCGTGCGGGAAGCGGTCGAGGACGCTGAAGGTGTCGTTGAGGTTACGCACCATCTTGATCTCCGGCAACTGGAACTCGCCAAGATTGTCGATCACCTCGTCCCTCGACAGGCAGGAATAACCCAGCCTGGCCGCCAGCTTTTCGGCTACCGCCTTGCCATGATAGTAGCTTCCTCGGGAGATGGTGATGATCGGCATGGGGTCCTCCTCGACAGGGCCGTGAAAGGGTGCGGGGCGATTGTGGGGCGACCTGCGCCGCCCCGGACTCTCTGCTGACAACCGTTCTCAGTGTAGACCCTCTGTGCAGCGAGAGCAACGAAGAATCGACAGCTCGGCAACTTTCCGCACACCCCGAGGGAGCGCCGGCGCGGAGTGGTCAGCCAGCGAGCCTTCGCCGCGCCTGACGGAAAAGCGCCTCCGCCTGGTACGAGCTGCGCACGAACGGTCCGGCGGCGACCCCGGCAAAACCCAGCCGCCCGGCCGTCGCGGCGAGATCGGCGAACTCCTCCGGCGGCACGAAACGCTCCACCGGCAGGTGCTCGTGGCTCGGCTGGAGGTACTGCCCCATGGTGAGGATGTCGCAGCGGGCGTCGACGAGATCCTGCCAGGCACAGCGCAGTTCCGCCTCGCTCTCGCCCAGGCCGAGCATCATCCCCGACTTGGTGGGAATCTGCGGATGGCTCTCTTTGACCCGCCGCAATAGCGCCAGCGAACGCCGGTAGTCGGCCTGGGGACGCACCCGCGGGTAGAGCCGCGGCACCGTCTCGATATTGTGGTTGAGCACGTCCGGAAGGGCGGCCAGTACCGTCGCCAGTGCCGCCTCGTCGCCCTGCAGGTCGGGGATGAGCACCTCCACCAGGGTGGACGGGCTCCGTTGCCTGATGGCCTCGATGGTCGCGGCGAAGAGGGAGGCGCCGCCATCGTCGAGGTCGTCGCGGGTCACCGAGGTGACCACCGCGTAGCGCAGGCCGAGCAAGGCCACCGCTTCGGCCACTCGCTGCGGCTCCTCCGGGTCGGGGGGGCCGAGGGGAACCGTCTGCACGGCGCAGAAGCGGCAGTTGCGGGTGCAGCGCTCGCCGAGGATCATGAAGGTCGCCGTGCCCTGGCCGTAGCACTCGAACTGGTTGGGGCACTTCGCCTCCTGGCAGACGGTGGTCAGGGAGTGATCGCGGAGCAGGCGGCGAAGCTGCTCGTACTGCGGACCGCTGGGCAGGCTGCGACGCAGCCATTTCGGCTTAGCGAGGGGCGGGCGCTGGTGACATGAACTCATAGAGGCGTTCCTTGCTGACAGAGACGACGGGGCGGGCGAAGACCGCGGCGAGGACGCCGGGCAGCGTTCCGCGCAGGGCCCCGGGGGAGACCGGCGCCTTGCGTTCCCTGGAGAGGCTGGTCATGGAGACGCTGCACAATCCGCAGGGGTTGATCCACGAAAACGGCGTCAGGTCGATGTCGACATTGATGGCCAGGCCATGGAAGGCGACGCCGCGGCGCACGGCGATGCCGATGCTGCCCAGCTTGCGGCCACTCACCCACACCCCGCGATTGCGGGGGTTGCGGCCGGCGGCCACGCCGCAGGAGGCGGCCAGGCGGAGCATGACCTCCTCGAGCAGCTCGACGTAGGCGGCGACGCCAAGGCCGGCCTGGTGGAGGTGGAGGATGGGGTAGAGCACCACCTGCCCCGGCCCGTGATAGGTGATGTCGCCACCGCGCTCGATATGCACCAGGGGGATGCCGCGCTGGCGCAGGAAGTCCTCCCCCACCACGAGGTTGCCCCGCCCGCCGCGTCGGCCCAGGGTGAAGGTGGCCGGATGCTCGACCAACAGGAAGAGGTCATCCCCCGGCCCGCCATGCCGCCGCCGCTCCGCCAGCTCCTGCTGCAGGCCGTAAGCGGCGGCGTAGTCCATCCGCCCGAGATCGACGAGTCCCGCGGCGGCCAGGGCCTCACGAACCACAGAGACAGGGCTGACGGGCGGCGAGGGTCTCGTCGAGCCGCCGCACCTTGGTGCGTAGCGGCGCCTGGCGCAACAGCTCCGGGTTTTCCGCGGCCTCGCGGACGATCTGCTCGAGCACGGCAATGAACTGGTCGATATCCGCCTTGCACTCCGTCTCGGTGGGCTCGATCATGATCGCCCCGTGGACCACCAGTGGGAAGTAGATGGTCGGCGGGTGATAGCCGCAGTCGATGAGGCGCTTGGCGACATCGAGGGTAGTCACTTTGTGCTCCTGCAGCTGGGCGTCGGAAAAGACGCACTCGTGCATGCACGGCCGGTCGTAGGCAAGCGGCAGGGTCCCCCTGAGCCGTTCCTTGATATAGGCGGCGTTGAGCACCGCCAGCTGGCTGGCCTTCTTGAGGTTCTCGGCGCCCATGCTGCGGATGTAGGCATAGGCGCGCAGCAGCACCGAGACGTTGCCGTGGAAGGCGTGAACCCGGCCCACCGAGTCCGACCCGCCCCAGTCGAGACGGTAGAGATCGCCATCACGCACCGCCCGCGGCGCCGGGAGGAACCTGGCCAGCTCCTCGCTGACGCACAGGGGCCCCGCCCCCGGCCCGCCACCGCCGTGGGGGGTGGAAAAGGTCTTGTGGAGATTGAGGTGAAGGACGTCGACACCGCAGCGGCGGGCATCGATGATGCCCATGATGGCATTCATGTTGGCCCCGTCACCATAAACCAGGCCGCCCTTGGCGTGCACGATGGCGGCGATCTCCCTGATTCGCGTCTCGAACAGCCCCAGGGTGTTGGGGTTGGTGATCATGATGCCGGCGGTCTCCTCGTCCATGGCGGCCTCGATTGCCGCCACCTCGAGGATGCCCTCCGGCCCGGAGCGGATCGGCACCGGCTTATAGCCGCACAGGGCGGCGCTGGCCGGATTGGTGCCGTGAGCGGTGTCGGGGATGAGGATCTTGGTGCGCCGCGAGTTGCGGCTCTTGTGCCAGGCGGCAAAAATGAGCATGCCGGTGAGCTCGCCATGGGCCCCGGCGGCAGGCTGCAGGGTGACTGCCGGCAGGCCGGTGATGGCCGCCAGGTAGCTCTGCAGCTCATACATCACCTGCAGGCTGCCCTGCACCAGCTCGTCGGGGAGCATCGGGTGGGCCGCCGCCAGGGCCGGGGTCGCCGCCGCCTTCTCGTTGATCTTGGGGTTGTATTTCATGGTGCACGAACCGAGCGGGTACATGCCGCTGTCGACACCGAAGTTCCACTGCGAAAGCCGGGTGTAGTGGCGCACCACGTCGACCTCGCTGAGCTCGGGGAAGTCCAGCTCGCCCCGGCACAAGGCGGCTGGCAGCTCCGCCGCGGGGACATCGCTTCCCGGCACGCACATGCCGCGGCGCCCCTTGCCGCCCTTTTCCCACAGCAGGGGTTCGTTCTGGATGATGCCGCTGGCTCCGGGAATGATGACCTCGCTCATGAGTTGACCTCCGCCACGATGGCATCGAGAGTTTTTCGATCGGTGGTCTCGGTGACGCAGAACAGGTAGCGCCCGGCGTGCTCCGTGTAGAACCGCCCCAGCTCGAGCCCGGCGACGATCTTCCGCTCCAGCAGACGCTGATAGGCCGGGCGGAAATCGCCGGGAAACTCGACCACGAACTCGTTGAAGGTCGGGGCGGAGAAGACCACCTTAGCCCCGGCGGCGTGGAGGCCGCTCTTGAGGTACTCGGCCTTGCTGTGGTTGAGCCGCGCCAGCTCGGCCAGGCCGGAGGCGCCGAGGGAGGCCATGTACATCGAGGCGATCAGGGTGCAGATGCCCTGGTTGGAGCAGATGTTGGAGGTGGCCTTCTCCCTCCGGATATGCTGCTCGCGGGTGGAGAGGGTGAGCACGAAGCCGCGCTTGCCTTCGAGATCCTTGGTCTGCCCGACGAGGCGGCCGGGCATGTTGCGCACGAACTCGTTGCGACAGGCGAACATGCCGAGGGCGGCGCCGCCGAAGGAGCGCGGCATGCCGAAGCTCTGCCCTTCGCCACAGGCGATATCGGCGCCGCAGGCCCCCGGGCTCTTGAGCAGGCCATAGGCCAGCGGCTCGCTGAAGACGGCGATGAAGAGCGCCCCGGCATCGTGCACAAGCGGCGCGAGACCCTCGAGGTCCTCGATCACCCCGAAGAAGTTGGGGGACTGGATGGCCACCGCCGCCACGTCCCCCAGGGAGGCGAGCAGGGCCGGGTCGGTGCGCCCGTCCTCTCCCACCGGCAACTCCACCAGCTCGTAGCCGGTAGGCGCCAGGTAGGACCTGGCCACCTGGCGGTAGTGGGGGTGGACGGCGGCCGAGACCGCCACCCGGGTCTTCTTCTTCGCCACCCTGAGCCCCATCAGCAGGGCCTCGGCCATGGCCGAGGCGCCGTCGTAGATCGAGGCGTTGGCGACATCCATGCCGAGCAGGCGGCTGGTCAGGGTCTGATACTCGTAGATGCCCTGCAGGGTGCCCTGGGCCATCTCGGGCTGGTACGGGGTGTAGGCGGTCAGCAGCTCGCCGCGGCTCATGATGGCGCGGATGGTCTCGGGGATATGGTGGTGATAGCTGCCGGCGCCGATGAGCACCCGGGCCTTGTCGTCGATGGCCATGGCCGCCGCCAGCTTCTCCATGTGCTCGGTCAGCTGCCACTCGTCCATGGCTGGCGGCAGGGGCATGTCCCCTTCGTAACGGCAGGAATCCGGCACCGAGCAGAAGAGCTCGTCGAGGCTGCCGCGCCGGATCACCGCCAGCATGTCGCGGATCTCTTCGTCGGTGTGTGGTAGATAGCGCATGGCCTTACCCCCGCAGCATGCTACGGTAGGATTCGGCGTTGAGCAACTGCTCCAGCTCGGCCGTGTCGCTGGGCCTGATCTTGACGATCCATGCCCCGTAGGGGTCCTGGTTGATCAACTCCGGGGAGTCGCCGAGGGCCTCGTTGACCGCCACCACCTCGCCACCCACCGGCAGGTAGAGCTCGGACACCGCCTTGACCGACTCCAGAGTGCCGAACTGCTCGCCCCGGGCGAATGTGGCGCCAACCTCCGGCATCTCCACGAAGACGATGTCGCCCAGCTGATCCTGGGCATAGTCGCTGATGCCGACCATCAGCTCGGCGCCACCGACGCTGACCCACTCGTGCTCCTCGGTATAGCGAAACTCCTCGTTGAACAACAGCTCGTCGAATTCCTTCATGGGTTGACCTCCGCTCGTAAAGTTGACATCTCCGCCTCCAGCCCCGGCATGGCGCTCATCGGCCGCCGCGCCGTCCGCGACGGCCGTACGTCGGCGCGTATCTCCACCGTCAGCCGGCGCTTGCCGTCGCTGAGGACCACCGTGTCGCCCGGCTGGCGCGGCTCGTCAAGCAGGACGAAGCCACAGCACAGGCCCTTGGCGGCGAAGCCGGGGTCCTCGGCGACGCTTCTGATTTGCCCCTCGACGCGGCCGATGGCCATGTCGGTGGTGCAGGTAAGGATGGTGCCGATCGCCCTGCCCCTCTCGTCGGTGACCAGGCTGCCTTCGCCGGCGCCGATCTTGCGCGCGTCGAAGCCGGCAAAAGGCAAGGTGTGTTTCTCCCAGGAGGCGGCAAGCAGTGCCGGCCCGCCGAGGAAGTCCTTGGTGAAGGCCTTGCCGCCACTATCCCAGGGCAGGGCGAACTGCCAGGGGTTGTTGAGGAACGGCCACGGCCCGATATCCTGGTGGGAGAGGGGCAGCACCGCCCCGGCACGCAGGGAGTCGCGGGCAGCCAGGCCGCAGGCAAGCAGGCCGTCGTCGCGGCCGGCGGCGAGGACCATCTCCCACAGGGCCGGCAGGCGTTCGATGGCGACGAAGAGCTCGAAGCCGAACTCGCCGGTATAGCCGGTGCGCGACAGCAGGAGCGGCGTGCCGTCGACGGTGACCACCGGCCGCTGCGCCACGAAGTCGCCAAAACCGCCCCGGAAGGCGAAATAGGAGAGGTTGGCGAAGGCCTCGCCCGGTTCGCGCAGGACACGGCCGAGAATCCTTGCCGCCAGCGGCCCCTGGATATCCATCTTGCCGATGCGGTCGCTGTGATCGTTGATGACGACTGCCAGCCCGCCGGCATTTTCGCGGAGCCGAAGGGCGACCGCCGGGCCCATGGAGGCGTTGACCACCACCATATAGCTCTCTTCCGCCAGCTGGCAGACGATGGCGTCGTCGATGACGGTGCCGTCATCGCCGAGGAACACCCCATAGACAGCGCGACCGTCGACCAGCGGCCCGCGGCCGAGGCATTGGCGCAGGTCCTTGCTGAAGCAGCGTTGCAGCACACCGCGGGCGTCCCTGCCGGAGAGGCTGACCACCGCCATATGGCTGGTATCGAAGATGCCGGCGGCGTTGATCACCGCCAGGTGTTCGGCCTTGGTGCCGCTGCGATACCACAGCGGCATGTGGTAGCTGCCGAAGAGGGCCATGTTGGCCCCCTGCTCGACATGCCAGCCGTGCAGCACCGTTTCCTTTGTCGTCTCCATAGCCCGCTCCACCAGATTTTGCTTGAAAATCCCTAAGGCCGACGCCCGTAGACGCCCCCTCGTGCAACGCCTGCCCTCGTCCGCCTCAGCCGGGGAGGGTCAGCGGCACCTTGAGATTGAAACTCTTGTAAACGACGAAGGTCTCCACCGCCCTGACGTTCTCCAGTCTGGCGACCTCCTCGGTATAGAACTTGAGCATGGTGAACTCCTTGGTGAGCAGCACGGTGAGGATGAGGTCGAAACGGCCGGTGACCACACAGACCGAAATGACACCGCGCAACCGGCTGAACTCCTCGCCCTTTTTTACCAGGTCCATGTCCTTGAGGCGGACGCCGACGATAACGATCGACTGATCGGGCAAGGCCTCGGGATCGACCAGGGCGGTGATGTCGAGCACCCCTTCGTCCTTGAGCTTCTTGACCCGGCCGCGCACCGTGCCCTCGGAAACGGCGAGGGAATCGGCAATCTGCTTGAAGGGCATGCGCCCATCCTTGAGATGATTGATGATGGCCAGGTTGATTTCGTCGATATCCATAGTGCCCCCCATTTTGGCGAGGCCTCGCGGA
This sequence comes from Desulforhopalus sp., assembly GCA_024710585.1. Classification (GTDB taxonomy): domain Bacteria; phylum Desulfobacterota; class Desulfobulbia; order Desulfobulbales; family Desulfocapsaceae; genus Desulforhopalus_A. The sequence continues at coordinate 5,071 of JANJUM010000233.1, read as the reverse complement.
CGCCCCGCATCGAGATGCTTCAGCCTACGGGAAAGAACGGAATCTGTCAATAGAGCAGTGCCATTTTTACGAATCATGATGCTTTTATGGCGCTCCCTTACGTATTCCGCATCTCGATATCAAATCTACTGAAAGTAGATATCATCATCGAGGTCGATTGCAACATCCCCCGGCTGATCGCGATCGCCCCCTCATGCTCCGGGTGGCGCAGCCGCCCTGCCTCCCGACGAAGCGGGGCTGGGCTGGGCGCGGAGCCTGACCTCCAAAGCCCCTCGAGGTCCCGCGGCCATGGCGGATGGCAGAAGGCTCCTCGGCATAGGTCGATCGCGCGGCGGCAGGGCAAGAAACCCTCTGGCATGACAAAATAAGAAGAGAGCCGGAGACTGATCCGGCGCGGGAGCAATGAGCAACACCTTCCGCCGAAACCGGGTCTCAGCCCGGCCGAAGGCTTAGAGATAGCGCGAGGAGATCTCCCTGTCCCCGGCGGCATGGGCGGCGCGCAGGGCCTTGGCGGCGAGCCTGTTGATGACGGCGATATTGCCCTGGCTGCGCCGATGGATGGCACGGATGGTCTCGTAGGGGAGGAGGGCGGTGGAATAACTCTCGCCTCCGGCGGCGGCCCGCTGCAGGCAGAAACGCAGGTAATCGGCGGTATCCTTGATATTGAGGGGGTCGAGCTGCAGCTGGCAGTTGGTCTCGTCCTCGAAATACTCGAGCACGGTGGCCACCATCTTGCCCTCGAGGTCCTTGTTGCCAAAGAGGATGAGCTGCAGGCAGTCGTCGCCCTTCTCCTCGGCCAGGGCCCCGGTCAGGCTGCGCACCACCCCTTCGAGGGTAGCGGGGAACATCTCCTCGGCGTCGTCGATGAGCAGCACCACCTGGTGACCGCGGCTGCGGCGCTCGGCAAGAGCGAGCTTAACCACCTCGAGCAGCTGCTGCTGGGACAACTCGGCGGTGCCGCCGAGCTCGAGCTGGTCGGCGAGTTCGAGGAGGATGGCGGCCACCGAACCGCGCCGGTCTCTCACCCTCATCGTCAGGCAGGAGGCGGGCAGATTATGGTGCAGCTTTTCGAGAAAAAAGGACTTGCCGCTGCCGCTCTCGCCGCTGACTTTGATCAGCGGCTTGCCCTTTTCGAGCAGGCCGAGCAGCTGACTGTACAGATCGAGACGCTGCGACCAGGGGACGTCCATACAGCAGGGGCGAACCCCCTCGTCGAAGGCAGTCAGCAGCGGGCCGAGGTCGATGCTCGGCATGGGCGAAGAGCCGGCGGTGGGAAGAACACCTGTTCCTGCCCCGCCGACGCCGCTCTGCAACACGCAGTCGAGTATCGCCCCGCGCTCCACCGACAGCCGGCTGGTCTCCACCGTGCCGACGTGCCTGGCGCTGCGGCGCAAGGTCAGGGCCTCGGTGACGACGAAGCCCTCCATGCGACCGGCACAATCGATGGCCACGGCCCTGATGTCGCCACTGACGCGGCCACTGGCCGCGACGCACAGCTCACCTCCGGCAAAGGAACCCTCGAGAACGCCCTCGATCACCACCCGGCCCCGGCACTCGACATTGCCGGAGATCGTCATCTGTTCCGTGATTACGCTTTCCTCGCCGCCTTCCATGGTCCCCTCGCCGCCATCCATCCACCCTGACATCCCCCCGTACAGCCTGCCCCCCAAGGTAGCATGTCCTGCAAGGGCTGCAAGAAAAACCTGCGCCGTAAGCGGCACCAGGCAGCACTCGCGGTGGCCAGCTCCCCCCTGCCAGGCCGGCGCGCGCAGCCGCGACAAGGCGGCCGGCCTGGCATCACGGAGGCTCCGCCATGACGCCGCCCAAAACCCCGTCGGGCCATTTTTACTCTCCCCCGGCGTCAGCCATGCCTCGCGCAACATGCTGCGGGACAACGCCCTGGCAGTGATTATGATAGCTGTGAATCGGCCCTCCCGCGCCCAGGCCATCGTGGGCGAGAGCCATTGCAGGGAACAAGATCACAACGAGACGTCGTCATGTACCTCGCCACACTTGCCAGAGGGCCGCATCTCCACTACGAGCTGCGCCATTCCTACGCCACCGGCGAGCACCGCTTCGCCCACCGCACCCTCTTCGACCTCGGCCCACGCCCGGAGCGATTCATCACGCCCTGCGGCGACAACGCCGTGCTCTTCGACGAGGTCCTGCTGGCCGCGGCGGAGGAGGCCTGCGGCGAAGACGCCGAGGCCAGCCTCGAGCGCCTGCTGCTGCCCTTCTTCCCCGCGGAGATCAGGCGCCGCCTGGCCCTCTTCCCGCCGCGGGCGCGGCCATCCGGCGGCCCCCTGACGGACAGCGAACGAGAGGCGATCCGCCAGCAGGTGCAGCTTTTCGACCGGCGCCGCCTTTATTACCTCAGGTGCGGGGCGGTGGACCAGAGCCGCCTGTCGCGCCTGCGCGAGGTCTCCTGCCGCCCCCTCCTCGGCCAGAGCCGCGACGAGCGTGAATACCTCTTCGCGCGGGAGGAGCGGGTGCTCGAGACCGGCATGTATTTCCAGTACGTGTACGCCATCTTCACCGTCGGCAGGCACTTTCCCCAGGACCATGCGCGCTGGTTCCCGGAGGCGCTGCCTCGGGACGAGGTCGCCGATCGCTTCATCGAGGAACTCTGCCGCCACAACGCCGACACCACCCTCTTTGCCGACCACGACACCACATCCCTGCATCCCCACCTGCGCCGCTACGCGGTGATGTTTTTCGACCATATCCCGACCCTGCGCAGCTTCCAGGCCGAATTCGCCGAGGCCTTCATGGCCGGGCACCGTCGCTTCAGGTGGCCGAAGAAGCCGCAGGCCTCGCGAGAGCAGGTGAGCAACATCTTCGCAACCCCTTACGAAGAACTGCAGCGCATGAGCCCGGAACGGCTGGCACGCCTCTTTCGCCATCTGGCGCTGCGCCTGCATCCCGACCAGGGCGGCGACCACGAGGCCTTCATCCGCCTCAGCGAGGCCTACAAGCAGCTGCGCCGCGCCGCCAGGAAAGGGAAATGATTGCCTGTGACGAAAAATAACCGTTGCCCTGGCAACGCCAACCTCGTACTGTTTTGCCAGCAGCCGCCAGGGTACCTGGCCTCATTCAGCAGCGTCGACGCGCCGCATGTCCCAGCCCGGAGAGCACCCGCCATGAGACCACAAGACGACAACATTCCCACCAGCGCAGACGACAACCTCGACGAGCAGGCGATCAGCGAGGCGTTTCAGGAGATAGAAGTGCTCTACAAGTCGCGCTGCATCCAGAACCCGCTCGGGTCCAACGTCGTAGTCCGCGAGATACCGAACGACGATGAGCGTTAAGCAGATCGGCGTTCTCATCGGCGGCTCGGGGCTGATCGGCGGCACCATCGTCAATTTCTACAAGTCCCACCACGCCGACACCGTCGATATCCGCGCCCCGAGCAGCAAGAAGGTGTCGCTGCGCGACGAGGAAGACGTGCGCGGCTATCTCGGCGAAATACGGCCCGACTTCGTCATCAACGCGGCCATGGCCAACCTCGGCGCCAGCAGCAGGCTGGCGCTTGAAGTCAACTACCTCGGCCCGGTCATCCTCGCCCGCGCCGCCGCCGCCCTGGGTATCCCCTACATCCATATCAGCTCCGCCGCCACCCTGCCCGCCGGCGAAAACCTGCGCGAGGAGGACACCCTCGACCTCGCCCCGGGGCTCAGCAACTACGCCAAGTCGAAGCTCATGGCCGAGCTGACCCTGCGGCGCATGGCGGAGAGGGAGGGACTCGACTACTCCTGCATCCGCCTGGCCATCGTCTATGGGGCCCACGACCACAAGATCCAGGGTTTCCACCGCATGTTCTTCTCCATCGCCGACGAGTCGATGCCGGTGCTCTTCACCAAGAAAAACACCCTGCACTCCTACAGCAACTCCCGCAAGGTGCCCTTCCTGGTGCATCACATGCTGCGGCACCGCGACGAGTTCCGCGGCAACACCTACCACTTCGTCGATAAGGAACCGGTGGACCTGGCCACCCTCATCCTCACCATCAAATCCTACCTCAATCTCTCGCTGCCCAAGGAGGTCTACGTGCCCTACTGGCTGGCGGATGGCGGCCGCAAGGTCATGGAGGTGGTGCTCAAGGGACTGCGGCGCTTCGGGCTCAAGGCGACCCTGCCGCCGGAGCTGATGTTCCTCGACAGCTTCTACAAGCCGCAGACCCTCTCCACGGAAAAACTGGCGGCGACGTCCTTCGTCGACCCCATGCCCGAGGAGACCATCTTCACCCGCCTGCCGGAGCTGGTGGTCTACTACCTGAACCGCTGGAGCAACGAGAATCTCATCACCACCTATGGCGGCGCCTTCGCACAGGACCGCCCGGAGACCCGGCTCTTCGCCTCCAACCCCGAGTTCCTCATCGATTCCGTGCACAAACGGGGCATCGGCCCCTTCCCCGAGCTGGTACGCGACGAGCCCTGGCCCGTTCCCTAGGGACGGCTCGGCTCCATATCCGGGCCAGGCGGACGCTTCCCTCCAGCCAGGTGGTGCGGCCTTGCCTGCGCCCTCGGCTTCGCCGGCAAAACACCCTCGCCAGCGACAATGATCATGCCGCCGCTGGCATTTCCGCGAGACATCTGGTATAAACGGCCACCGTCCGGCACCCCGCCGCGACATGCGACCCGCCCCCTATCAGCCCGCGAGCCCTTCCATGACTATCGACCCCTCCGCCATCGTGCAGTTCGTTAAATACGCCCTGGTCGGCGGCCTGGCCACCGCCGTGCACATCGTCATCTTCCACCTCGTCGCCTGGAAGATTTTTCCTTCGCTGCAGGAACGGGATCACGCGGTGCGGTTGCTTGGCCTGAAGATCCGCCGGGTCAACGACGCCACCCGTTCACGCAACTCGATGATCGGCAATTTCATCGCCTTTCTCGTCGCTAACATGGTGGCCTATATCTGCAACGTGCTGTTCGTCTTCCAGGCCGGCAAATACCACGTGGTCATAGAGATTCTCCTCTTCTACGCGGTCTCCGGGCTGAGCGCGGCCCTCGGCACGATGCTCATGGGGGTGCTCATCCGGCGTTTCGGCCTGCTCACCACCTACGCCTTC
>JANJUM010000231.1 GCA_024710585.1 Desulforhopalus sp. | reverse complement strand
CTGGCGTGGGTCGAGGTTGGCGGTGGGCTCGTCGAGGATCAGCACCTCGGGCTCCATGGCCATGATGGCGGCGAAGGCGGCGCGTTTCTTCTGCCCGTAGCTGAGGTGGTGGGCCGGCTTGTAGCGCAGGGCGAGCAGGCCTACCTGCTGCAGGCAGCGTACCACGCGGCGCTCGACCTCGTCCTCGCCAAGGCCCATGTTGAGCGGCCCGAAGGCCACGTCGTCATTCAGGGTATTGCAGAAGAGCTGGTCGTCCGGATCCTGGAAGAGCACCCCCACCCGGGCCCGCTGCTGTGGCGAAAGCTCCCCCTCGAGCAACCTCCCGCGGCAGCGGATCTCGCCTTCGCCGCAGGGCAGCAGGCCGGCGAGAAGGCGAATGAGGGTGGTCTTGCCCGAGCCGTTGCGCCCCACCAGGGCAACGCGGTCCCCCTGATACAGGCCCAGGGAGACGTCGCGCAGGGCCACGGTTCCGTCAGGGTAGCGGTGCGACACATGGTCGAGGCGGAAGAGCGGCTCCTCGTGCAGCCGGCGGATATGGTCGTCGCGGATATAGTGCATTACCAGGGGGCGAGGCGGAGGAGGTCGAGGGAGACGAGGGCGGCGCCCGACATCACCCAGAAAAAGGTCTTGGCGTAGTCCGCCGCCGTGGCCGCAAAGGTCGCCGCCGAGGGGAAGGTGCCCTGGTAGCCGCGGCAGAGCATGGCCTCGTAGACGCGGCCGGTGCGCTCGAAGGAGCGCACGAAGAGCATGCCGAGGAAGTTGCCGACAGCGCTGGCGGTGGCGAGGTCGGTGGCCGGGACGAAGCCGCGCACCCGCATGGAACGGTACATGCGGCTCATCTCGTGGAGGAAGACGAAGATGTAGCGGTGGCAGAGCAGCACCATGCGGCCAAGGGACTCGGGCACGCCGAGCCGGGCGCAGGCGGCCAGGGTCACCGTCAGCGGGGCGGTGGCAAAGAGCGGCTCCATGAGCAGGGCCACGGCAGAGGCCTTGCAGACGATGGTCAGGGCGAGCAGCAGACCGCCGACATGAAAGGGCAGGCCAGGCAGGCCGGGGAAATAGAGGAGCGTCTCCCCGGGGCGCGACGCCGCGGTAAAGGGGATGACGAGGAGCAGCATGAGGAGAAAGCCGCTCATCGCCAGGAGCCGCCGCAAGGCACCGCGCATGGGGATGCGGCAGGCGAGGGCGGCAGCCAGGGAGATGGCGAGCGCCGCCATCGCCAGGGCCAGGGAGGTGAGCGAGGCGGCGGCAAAGGCGAAGAGCAGCAGGCCGATCAGCTTATAGCGCGCGTCCCAGCGGTGGAAGAAGGAGCTGCCATGGCCATGGCCGTCGACGGCGGGCACCGTCCAGTCGCTGTCGCCGTCACGCCGCCCCGCACGAACGAAGCGGCGCAGGAGGAACAGCGCCACCGCCAGCGGCAGGGCGACGGCAAGGGTCCCGGCCAACGCCTGTGGCCATGAGAGGTGGATCTCCATAGCCTCCCCTAGCGCCCGGGCCGTCCGCCTGCGAGGAGTTCCGGCTTGACGCGAAAGAGGAAGGTGACGGCAAAGGCCGACACCCCGGCCTCGACGAAGAACACCGGGATATGGGCGAGCAGGGCGATCTTGGCGACACCGAAGAAATCCTCCCCGGCCAGGGCGAGGAGGGCGGCGAGGATCAGTGCCGCGAGGAGGGTGCCGAGGCCGCCGCAGACCGCCCCGGCGATGCCATGCCGCACCAGGGTGGTGCCGCGCAGCGACTGAAAGAGCAGGCCGCAGAGCAGGGCGGGCAGGCCCATCATCAGGGCGTTGGCGCCCAGCGCCGTCAACCCGCCGAACTGAAAGAGCAGCGACTGCAAAAAGAGCCCGAGGGCGATGGAGAGAAATGAGGCCGGCCCGAGCAGGGCGCCGACCACCCCGGGAAGGATGAGATGCACGCTGGTTGGCCCAAAGGGCAGATGCACCAGGGAGGCGACGAAAAACGACGAGGTGACCACAGCGATCTTGGGCAGCTCCTCGTTGCGCACCTGGCGCAGGCTCAGGGCGACCCCGGCCACCGTTACCACAGCGGAGGCGAGGGTCACCGACATCGGCAGGACACCATCGGAGATATGCATCGCCTTAGTTCCCCCTGCCGCCGTCGCGGCGGCGCGAGGCGACATAGGCCGCCACCCCGAAGATGCCGAAAATATAGCCGATGCCGCCGAAAATCTCGCTTGTCCCCGGCTCCTCCAGCTTCTGGCTGAGGGCCGCCAGGTCACGTTTCAGCTGCCTGAGTTCACGGGAGGTATGCTCTTCCTGGCGAACGAAGAGGGCGGCGAGATCGGCGCAGCTCTCGACGGAAGGCGACGCGGCGGCGGCTTTCTCCTCCGCCACCGCCGGCAGGGAAAGCAGCAGCCAGCACAGCGCCAGCAGCAGCGCCACTTGCCATGCCATGCCCTTGCCTTGGCCGATGATCATGATCACATCTCCGTTTTTTTGAGAAGATAGTTGGCCTTATGACCCATCGAGGCATTGACGACGATATTGAGATCATCCTTGACCGCCGGCAGAGGGAAGGAAAAGCGCCCCTCCTGGTCGGTCTTGCCCTCGGCGACCTTGTTCCCCGCCTTGTCGAGTACCTCGATGCCGCCCGCTTCGACCTTCTTGCCGTCGGGAAAATAGCTCTCGGTAAAGACCGTGCCGTTTTCCACGTAGGCGAAAACGTTCACTTTATGTGCCAGAGCGGGCGATTGCAGCAGGAGGAGCGTGGCAACCAGCGTCGCCACACCAGCCAACATCCGCAAAAATGACTCGTTCATCGTGTAGCACCTATTTGGCATCAATGTTATGTACCCAATACACGGCACCGATTTCAATGCCTTTCTCGACATCGTCCTTCTTCATTTTCCATGAAGCCTCGCTGAGGGCGGCAAACCCCCACCAGCCGGCCTTGGGCATGGCATAGGAGAAGACGCCGTTGGCGTCGGTCTTGACCACCTGGGTGATATAGGGGTCGCTGGGGGCTTGGAGCCGCCCCTTGCACT
>JANJUM010000166.1 GCA_024710585.1 Desulforhopalus sp. | reverse complement strand
ATCATCGGCCAGTGCATCTACTACGCGGTGGCCGCCCCGGTGATCGGGCGAATCAGCCCAGACAACGCCCCGAGCGAATACAACCTCGACCGCTTGGCCGAGTTCGTCTGGGTCTTTTCCCTGGGCGGCATCGCCGCCATCAGCGCCACCATCACCTCGCCAAAGGAGAAGTCATGAAGAAACGGTTGCGCATCCTTGGGCCGCTGCTCCTCGTCGTTATCCTCGGGGTCATCGCCTTTCGCTATTTCCAGGAAAAAAACCACGCCGGACAGTTACGCCTCTCCGGCAATATCGAGGTCACCGAGGCCCAGTTGAGCTTTCGCATCCCCGGCAAGCTCCTCGAACGACTCGTCGAGGAGGGCGACACGGTCCGCGCCGGCCAGGTGCTGGCCCGCCTCGACCACGGCGACCAGACCCTGGCGGTGGCCATGGCCGAGGCCAACCTTGCCCATGCCCAGGCAGTGCTTGCCGAGCTCGTCGCCGGCAGCCGGCCGGAAGACCTCGACCGCGCCCTGGCCAGGGTCGCCCAGGCCCGGGAGAGCCTCAGCGAACTCGAACGCGGCAACCGCAGCGAAGACATCGAGCGCGGCCGCGCCGATCTCGCCGCCGCCAAGGCGGCGGAGCAGTCAGCCCAGGTGACGCTCCTCCAGGCAAAAACCGACTTCACCCGCTATGACAAGCTCTTCAAAGAAGGCAGCGTCAGCGCCACCGTCTTCGAGACCTACAGCAACAACCTGCGCACCGCCGAGAACCGCCTTGAGGAGAGCCGTGCGCGCAGCCGCGCCGCCAGCGAGCAGCTCTCCCTGCTTACCACCGGGGCACGGGTCGAACAGCGCGAGCGTGCCGCTGCCGCCCTGCGCCAGGCCGAGGCCGAGTATGCCCTGGTCAAGGCCGGGGCGCGCCAGGAGACCATCGATCAGGCCCGCGCCAAGGTCGCGGCCGCCGAGGCCGCCCTGCAGCAGTCCCGCCGCCAGCTTGCCTACACCGAGTTGCCCTCGCCCATGGACGGCGTCGTCCTCTCCATCGCCGCCGAGGCCGGCGAGTACCTCAACCCAGCCAGCCCGGTGCTGGTTGTCGGCGACCTCGCCCGGCCCTGGCTGCGCGCCTATATCAACGAAAAGGACCTCGGCCGGGTCAAGCTGCAGCAGGCGGCGACGGTGACCACCGACTCCTACCCCGATAAGCCCTACCCCGGCCGCATCACCTATATCGCCGGTCAGGCCGAGTTCACCCCCAAGACGGTGCAGACCTTCGAGGAGCGGGTCAAGCTGATGTACCGCGTCAAGATCGCCTTGGACAACCCGGCGCTGGAACTCAAGCCGGGCATGCCCGCCGACGCCCTCATCGACTTCTCCGCACCCTGAGAGAGGCTCGGGAGACCGCCATGGAAAGGCAGAGCGCCCCCTGGGCCATCGTCGCCGACAGGCTGAGCAAACGTTTCGGCGACACCGTGGCGGTGGCGGAACTGAGCTGCACCGTCGCCCCGGGGGAGATCTTCGGCCTCGTCGGCCCCGACGGCGCCGGCAAGACCACCACCCTGCGCATGCTGGCGACGATCATCACCCCGGACAGCGGCAAGGCCACGGTGGCCGGCTTCGACACCGGCGCGGAGGCCGAGAAGGTCAAGGACCGCCTCGCCTACATGAGCCAGCGCTTTGGCCTCTACCCCGACCTGACCGTCGGCGAGAACATCAACTTCTACGCCGACCTCTACGGCATGAGCCGCAAGGGCCGGCAAGAGCGCGTCGCCGAGCTCCTTGACTTCAGCCACATGCGGCCCTTCATCGACCGCCGCGCCGGCGACCTCTCCGGCGGCATGAAACAGAAGCTGCAGCTGGTCTGCGCCCTCATCCACACCCCCGAGGTGCTGCTCCTCGACGAGCCCACCAACGGCGTCGACCCGGTCAGCCGCCGCGACTTCTGGCGCATCCTGCACCGCCTGCGCGGCGAGGGGGTGGCCATCCTCCTCTCCACCGCCTACCTCGACGAGGCCGAGCGCTGCGACCGCATCGCCCTGATCGACCACGGCCGTGTCCTCGCCACCGGCAGCCCCGACGAGGTCAAGCAAACCATGACCCGCCGCATCGTCGCGGTGCGCAGTCCGGCGGCGCGGTCCCTGCTGCCGCTCCTGCGCCAGCTGCCCATGGCCCTCTCGGCGACCCTCTTCGGCGACACCGTGCACCTTTCCTGCGAGAATGGCTGCGCCGACGAGATCTCCCGCCAGCTCAACGCCGCCAGCCTGCCCTGGGACGATATCCGCGACATCCCGCCCAGCCTCGAAGACGTCTTCGTCGGCTTCCTCGGCGAGGGCGAAGAGGCCCGCGAAGACCCGGTCCTCCACGGCGAAGCGACCCCACACAGCGACGGTGGAACTGCCGTGGAGGTATCGCACCTGACCCGCCGCTTCGGCGGGTTCACAGCCGTCGGCGACCTCAGCTTTTCCGTGCGCCGCGGCGAGATCTTCGGCTTTCTCGGCCCCAACGGCGCCGGCAAGAGCACCACCATCCGCATGCTCTGCGGCCTGCTCGCGCCAAGCGAAGGCGGCGGCACGGTGGGCGGCTACGATGTCATCCGCGAGGCCGAGATGATCAAGCGCCATATCGGCTATATGAGCCAGAAGTTCTCGCTCTACGAGGACCTCACCGTTACCGAGAACATCGACTTCTACGGCGGCATCTACGGTCTCGCCGGCAAGAAGCTCGAGGAGCGGCGCGACTGGGCCCTGGCCATGGCCGGCCTCGGCAAACACCGCGACCGCCTGACGCGCATCCTCAGCGGCGGCTGGAAACAGCGCCTCGCCCTGGCCTGCGCCATCCTCCACGAGCCGCCGATCATCTTCCTCGACGAGCCCACCAGCGGCGTCGACCCGCTCAGCCGGCGCCGCTTCTGGGACCTCATCCATGCCCTGGCCGGCCGCGGCATCACCGTTTTCGTCACCACCCACTATATGGAGGAGGCCGAGTACTGCGACCGCCTCGCCCTCATCTACGGCGGCAAGATGATCGCCATCGGCTCGCCGCAAAGCCTCAAGACCGAGGCGATGCGCGATACCATCCTCGACCTGCGCTGCGCCGACGCCCAGGCCCTGCTCCAGCCGGCGCGGCAGCTCTCCGCCATCCGCGACGCCACCCTCTTCGGCGCCGGCCTGCACCTCGTCGCCAAGGATGCCGCCGAAGCCGAGCGGCAGGTGGGGGCCATGCTCGCTGCGCAGAATGTGCCGGGCACGCTCGAGCGGGTCGTGCCGACCATGGAGGATGTCTTCATCTCGCTCATCGAGGCGGTGGACCGCCGCGAGGAGGGCAAATGAACCGGCAACGCCTGCTCGCCGTGGCCCGCAAGGAGAGCCTCCATCTGCTGCGCGACTGGCGCAGCCTGACCCTGGCCCTGGCCATCCCCCTGCTGCTCATCCTCCTCTACGGCTACGCCCTGACCCTCGACCTGCGCAACGTGCCGACCACCGTCTGGGACCAGAGCCGCAGCCCGCAGAGCCGCGAACTGCTCAACCTCTTCGCCAGCTCGCCCTATTTCACCATCGTCGCCGACCGCCAGGACTACCAGGGGCTGCAGGACGACATCGACCGCGGCCGGGCCATGGTCGGCCTCGTCGTCCCCACCGACTTCGCAGCCCGCGTCGAGGCCGGCAAGCCAGTCAAGATCCAAGTCATCGGCGACGGCAGCGACGCCAACACCTCGCGCCTGGCGATGAACTATGCGGTGAGCATCTGCGCCATCTACGCGCGCACCGTCACCGCCGAGCAGATGCTCGCGCGGGGGCGGGGCGAGATGAAGACGCCGCTGGTCCTCGAGACCCGCGCCTGGTACAACCAGGGTCTGCGCAGCCAGAACGTGCTCATCCCCGGCATCATCGCCCTGGTGATGATCGTCGTCGCCGCCCTGCTCACCTCGACGACCATCGCCAAGGAGTGGGAAAACGGCACCATGGAGCAACTCATCTCCACCCCGCTGCGCGGCCCGGAGCTGATCTTCGGCAAGGTGATCCCCTACATGGTCATCGGCATGATCGATGTCGCCCTTGCGGTGCTCATGGGCCACTGGGTCTTTGATGTGGCCGTGGTCGGCAACACCGCCCTGCTCTTTCTGCTGTCGTCCCTCTTTCTCATCGGCGCGCTCTTCTTCGGGCTGCTGCTGAGCATCAAGCTCAAGTCGCAGGTGCTCGCCAACCAGCTGGCGATCATCACCGGCTTTCTGCCGACGCTGCTGCTCAGCGGCTTCGTCTTCGCCATCGAGAACATGCCGCTGCCGCTGCAGGCGCTGACCTATATCGTCCCGGCACGCTATTTCATCGCCATCCTGCGCGGCATCTATCTCAAGGGCATCGGCCTGGAGATACTGTGGCTCAACGCCCTCTTCCTCCTCGTCTACGCCACGCTGACCGTGGTGGCGGCCAACAAAAAGTTCACCTTCAAGCTGGAGTGAGTCATGGCACGGCGCCTGTGGTGCATGCTCGTCAAGGAGTTTCTGCAGATGCTGCGCGACCCGCGCATGCGGGTGGTGGTCTTCGGCACCCCGGTCATCCAGATGACCATCATGGCCTTCGCCCTGACCACCGACGTCACCGACATCCGCCTGGCGGTGCTCGACCGCGACCGCACGCCGGCCTCGCGCGAGCTGATCGCCGATTTCACCGCCAGCGGCTACTTCCACATCGCCACCTGGCTGGAAAGCGAAGAGGAGATCGCCCCCTTGCTCGATCGGGCCAGGGCGCGCGCGGTGCTCCACATCCCGGCCGGCTTCGCCGCCGACCTGCACAGCGGGCGCACCGCCACGGCGCAGCTGCTCACCGACGGCACCGACAGCAACTCGACCTCCATCGTCCAGGGCTACGCCGGCTACATCCTCGCCGACTACAACGACCGCATGCAGAAGACCCGGCTGGCGCAAAAGGGCATCACCACCCCGCCGGTGCAGATCGAGGCCGCGCCCCGCGCCTGGTACAACCCCAACCAGGAGAGCCGCTTCTACTACGTGCCGTCGCTGATCGCCACCATGCTCTTCATCTTCAGCCTGCTGCTGACGAGCATCGGCATCGTCCGCGAAAAGGAGATCGGCACCATCGAGCAGGTCATGGTGACCCCCATCCGGCGCCTCGAGTTCATCCTCGGCAAGACCATCCCCTACATGCTCACCGGCTACGTGTCGATGACCTTCATGCTGCTCGTCGCCTATATCGTCTTCTCCGTCGAGGTTCGCGGCAGCCTGACGCTGCTCTACCTGCTCACCGGCATCTACCTCGCCGGCAACCTCGGCATCGCCCTGATCATCAGCACCACCGCCCACACCCAGCAGCAGGCCCTGCTCACCAGTTTTCTCGTGCTCATGCCCTCGGTGATGCTCAGCGGCTTTCTCTTCCCGGTGACCAACATGCCGGAGCTGGTGCGCCTGGCCACCGCCGGCAACCCGATGCGCTGGTACCTCGACATCCTGCGCGGCATCGTCATGAAGGAGGTCGGCGTCGCCGCCCTATGGCCGGCCATCGCCATGCAGTGCGGCTTGAGCGTGACGTTTCTGGCGGTCGCCGTGTCGCGCTTCAAGAAGACCCTGTCGTGATCAGGCCCCCTCGCAGCGGCAAAAAGGCGCTCTTTTCGCCGCCGGCGCATTGGCTTTTGCCCGGCCCTCCTTATTGTAAAACTCTGCCGCCTACGCTCCGCGCCGTGGCCGGGGCCAATCAACCAGAACACCAGCAACGATTATGAGCACAGCGACCATCGCCGCCCTCCTCGCCGAGATCGTCGGCGAAGAGAACGTCTCCACCGAGACCGCCGACCGCCTCACCCACTCCTTCGACGCCACCCAACAACAGTTCCTGCCCGAGGTGGTGGTGTACGCCGAGAGCACCGAGCAGGTGCGGGACGTCGTCCGCCTCGCCGCCAGCCGCGGCATCCCCATCCTGCCGCGCGGCGCCGGCTCGGGCTTCACCGGCGGCAGCCTGCCGGTGGCCGGCGGCATCGTCCTCGTGCTGACGCGCATGAACCGCATCCTCGAGATCGACACCGACAACCTGCTCGCCGTGGTCGAGCCGGGGGTGGTCACCGCCGACCTGCAGCGGGCGGTGGAAAAGCACGGCCTCTTCTACCCCCCCGACCCGGCCTCGAAGGACTTCTGCACCCTCGGCGGCAATATCGCCGAGTGCGCCGGCGGGCCGCGCTGCGTCAAGTACGGGGTGACCAGGGACTACGTCCTCGGCCTCGAGGTGGTCACCCCCCAGGGCGAGGTGATCACCACCGGCGGACGCACCCTGAAGAACGTCGTCGGCTACGACCTGACCCGGCTCTTCGTCGGCTCCGAGGGCACCCTGGGCGTGGTCACCAAAATCATCCTCAAGCTCCTGCCCCTGCCCGAGGCCAAGAAGACCATGCTCGTGCAGTTCGCCACCATCGAGGGGGCGGCACAGGCGGTGGCCGAGATCATCCGCGCGCGCATCGTCCCCACCACCCTGGAATTCCTCGACGGTACCACCGTCAACTGCGTGCGCCCCATTTCGCCCATCCCCCTGCCGGAGGAGTGCCAGGCCCTGCTCATCATCGAGGTCGACGGCGACCGCGAGCTCATCGAGCGCCAGGCGCAGCGCATCGCCGAGGTCATCGCCCCCCTCGGGGTGGTCGGCACCCGCGTGGCGCAGAGCGCCGCCGAGTCGGAGCTCATCTGGCAGGTGCGGCGCAGCGTCAGCCCCAGCCTGCGCCGCGTCAACCCCGACAAGTTCAACGAGGACATCGTCGTGCCGCGCTCCAAGGTGCCGGAGATGATCCGCCTCCTCGAGAAGCTGGCCGCCCGGCACGGGGTGCCCATCGTCAACTTCGGCCACGCCGGGGACGGCAACATCCACGTCAACGTCATGGTCGACCTGCGCCAGCCGGGCATGAAAGAGCGCATGGACGAGATTATGGACGGGGTCTTCGCCGCCGCCATCAGCCTCAAGGGCTCAATCAGCGGCGAGCACGGCATAGGCACCGCCAAGAGCCGCTACCTGGCCATGGAGCTCGACGGCGCCACCATCGCCGCCATGAAGGCCATCAAGCGCGCCCTCGACCCCGACAATATCATGAACCCGGGCAAGATCTTCGCCGACGGAGCGGCACGGTGATGGGCGCCAACAAGGAACTGAGCGATTTCCGCCGCGAGATCGGCGAGTGCGTCAAGTGCGGGGCCTGCCAGGCGCACTGCCCGGTGTACCGCGAGACGCGGCGCGAGGGCGGCGTGGCCCGCGGCAAGATCGCCCTCGCCGGGGCGGTGCTGGATGGCAGCGTTGAGCTGGACGAGGGGGTGGTGCGGGACATGGGGCTGTGCCTGATGTGCGGCTCCTGCGTCCACAAGTGCCCCAACAAGGTGCCGACCCACGAGATCGTCGGCGCCATGCGCCGCGAGCTAAGCCGCCGCCGGGGGCTGTCGCCCCTTGGCAAGGGCGTCGGCACGGTGCTCGGCTCGCGGGTGCTGATGCGCACCCTCAGCAAGGGCTCCTCGCTGCTCATGCCGCTGCTGCTCAAGAAGGTGCCGCAGAAGAGCGGCCTGCGCCTGCGCTTTCCCCTGGCCGCGCTGGGCGATCGCAGCCTGCCGAAGATCCCCTTCCGCAACCTCTTCGACCTCTTTCCCGAGTATATCGAGGGCCGCCCCGACCGCCCGGTGATCGGCTTCTTCGCCGGCTGCTCGCTCACCTACCTCTACCCGCGGGTGGGGGCGGCGCTGATCCGTCTGCTGATGAAGCTCGGCTACTCCATCCACCTGCCGCGCAGCCAGCAGTGCTGCGGCATCCCCGCCCTGTCGTCGGGGGCCGGGGAGGTGGTGGAGGAACTCGCCGCCACCAACAGCGCCGCCTTCGGCAAGTACGGCGAGGAACATATCGTCACCGCCTGTGCCTCCTGCCTGGGGGGCGTCGGTCACTACTACCGCACCATGAAGGCCGACTACGCCGCCTTCACCGACAAGGTGGTCGACTTTTCGGTCTTCCTCGTCCGCCAGGGCCTGGTGGAAGAGCTGGCGGCGATGCCGCGCCGCGACAGGCGCATCACCGTCACCTACCACGACCCCTGCCACCTCAAGAGCCAGGGGATCACCGCCGAACCGCGGGCCCTGCTGCGCGCCCTGCCCAACGTCGACTTCGTCGAGATGGAGGGGGCGAGCCTGTGCTGCGGCCTCGGCGGCACCTTCTCGGTCACCCACCGCCACGAGAGCCGGCTCATCGGCCAGCGCAAGATCCCCGGCCTCCTCGCCAGCGGGGCGCAGAAGGTGGTCACCGCCTGCCCCGGCTGCATCATGCAGCTGCAGGACAGCATCGACCAGGCCGGCCTGGCGATGAGCGCGGTGCACCTCCTCGAGGTCATCGACGAGGCCCTCGACGGCTAGCGGGCGCGGGCAAAAAAAACGGGCGCCACCCCTTCCCGGCGGGAAGGGACGACGCCCTGGGGGGGTACCGGCCCCGGTAACGGCTACCAGCGGTCGGTGCCGATAAAGTCGTTGACGTTGCTGCAGGTGGCCCGCTCGCTGTCGCTCAAGTGCTCGAAGTCCCTCGAGTCATCGTCTTTTGCCGCCACACACACATACTCATGTCCTTCCCTGTCGTTGACCCAGATCAGCGAACCAAAATCCCCTTTCATATCTCACCTCGTTTACCGTGGTTGTTGTCGTCTGTGAGGCATCGCTTGATGCCTGCCGTTACCTGTTAAAGTAAGGACATCCTCAACAAGGGCAAGGGTAACTTAACCTTAGGCTCCTGGTAGTGAAAACTCCCCCCTCCTGCCGCGAGGGGCGTCGTCGGGGTGGCGATGGCGGGCCGCCTGCGGGCCTTCCTGGCGGGTCAACCAGGAAAACAGCGGGTCGCCGGGCTCGGCTTGCAACCTTTCCGCCTCGCTGTGGCGACGGCCGAGGAGGAGCAGGCGCAGGCGCAGCCGCTGCATGCCGATGAGCTGGCGCAGTGCCCTCATCGCCTCGACGGTCTCCGGGGACAGCGGGGCGTGGCCGCCTCCCTCCCCCGGTGCAGAGGATGCCGCCAGGGAGCCCCATGAGGCCAGGTCCGGCAGGTCGGGCCGGGTCGCCGTGGCGGCGCTGTCAGTGGCGGAGGCGGCGCCCGCCGAGGTGGCCGCTTCGCCGCCAGTGACGGCGAGATCGACTTCGAGCAGCGGGCGGACCTCGCCACCCTCGGTAAGGAAGATGGAGGCGGCAGCGAGGTTGGCGACGACTTCGCCGTTGTGCGCGCGCAGCGAGAACTCGGTGCCGGCATGGCTGACGGCGATGGCCCCGACCCCGGCCTCGGCCAGGGAGAGCAGACGACTGCCGCCGTCCTCGTCCTGGCGCCATACCGACAACTGCGAGAAGATCGGGTCGTTCTCGTCGATCCACAGGTTGGCGTCGCTGTCCAGCTCGGCCAACTCGGCGAAACCGCTGCCACTGTGCGGCCCGAAGAGTTCCAGGCCGTCGTTGATGACCCCGTCGCCGTTGCGGTCGAAGGCGAGAAAGCCGCACCCCGCCCCGGGCCGGGAAAGGTTCTCGCAGCTGCCGTCGCCATCGAGGTCGAAGGTGAAGCTGCCCTCGCCGATGAGCGGCATATCACCCTCGAACTGCAAGACGAGGGGATCGATGAGGGTCGCGCCGAGGGCGGTCACCGAGCGCGTCACCGTCGTGCGGCTGGTCAGCGACATGCCGAGGTCGAAGGCGATCTCGCGGCCATCCTCGGTGGTCACCCTGCCGCTTGCCGCAAAGAGCAGCGATTCTTCATGATGGTAGACGGTTGACGCCGAGAGACGCACGCTGCGCGCCAGGAGCGGCGCCTGCCACGTCGGCCTGTCGAGATGGTCCCTCGCCACCTGCAGGGGCTGCCCGATCAGCTCTTCGGCCAGCCGCCGCAGCAGCCGGTCGTCGTCCGCTACCGGGGCCAGTGCCGCCGTCGCAGAGGCGGCACCGACAAACGACCTGGCCGCCACGACGCTCTCCGTCGTGGCGGCCAGGGCCTGCGAAAATCTTAGGGAAAAGGGCTCGTCGCCCGTCCCCGCCTGTATGCTGTTGACCTGTTGTTCCCACTCCCTGGAACTTCGCGTTGCATCCATGCCGACCGTCACGGCGGCAAGTTTCATGAACTCCTCCCCGGTTATGGTTATCTGACGAGCCTGGTGGCGCGGCCTCCCCCCTTCGAGACGTATAGAGACGTATCGACCGCCGGCGGCGAACAGTTAAGCGTCCTCGGGCCAGGGCGTCGATTGTCGCCCTGGCCTCCCCCGGCGCGAGGGGGAGGGCGGAGTCTGGCCGTCCCCTTCAGTTCGCAGGGCGCAGACGATAGAGGTGGCCGCTGTCGGCGGCCACATAGAGCCACCCCTCGGGGCTCTCGGCGAGGGCACGGACCCGCTCGCCCAGGTCACCAAGCAGACGTTCCTCGCCCTCGGGGCGCCCCTCGCCGTCCACTGCGATGCGGTTGAGATGGCGCAGCTTCAGGGCCCCGGCGAAGAGGTCCCCCTGCCAGCGGGGAAAGGCCGCGCCACGGTAGAGAAGCAGGCTGCCGGGGGCGATGGAGGGGATGTAGACCTTGAGCGGGTCGACCATGCCCTCGCGGTGGGTTGCCTCGCCAACCGCCACCGGCCCCCAGTACTCCATGCCATGAGAGACCACCGGCCAGCCATAGTTGCCCCCCTTGACGATGAGGTTGAGCTCGTCGCCGCCGCGCGGCCCGTGCTCGATGCTCCACAGACGTCTGTTATCCTCGTCATAGACCAGCCCCTGGGGGTTGCGATGGCCGTAACTGTAGATCTCCGCCAGGCCACCGCCGGCGGCGAAGGGGTTGTCGGCGGGGACCGAGCCGTCGACGGCGAGTCGGAGGATGCTGCCGCTGTGCGAGCCGGTGTCCTGGGCATTCTCGCGCCGGCCGCGGTCGCCGACCGAGAAATAGACGAAGCCCTGCCGGTCGAAGGCGATGCGGCTGCCGTAGTGGTGGTCGCCTTCCCCGGGGGAGCGGGTGACGAGGACGTCCTGCCAGTCGGTCAGCCGGTCCCCCGCGAGCCGGGCGCGGGCCAGGGCGGTCACCGCCGTCTCCCCTTGCGGCTTGCTGTAGGTGAGCCACAGCTGGCCGTTGTTTTCGCCGGGCGCCACGGCGATATCGAGCAGCCCTCCCTGTCCCTCGTCACGCACCGCCACCGGCAGAGGCAGGCGTGCCGCCACCTTCGCGGCAGCGGGATCGAAAATGACCAGGGTGCCGCCCTTCTCGCTGATGAGGAGGCGGCCCTGGGCGTCGAAGGCCAGGCCCCAGGGATTGGCCAGCGACTCGTGGAGCAGTTCCACGGCGATATGCATGCCCGCGCTGGACAGCGTCGCCACCTTCTCCACCCCGCCGCAGGGGGCGGCGGAGAGGAGCACGAGAAGGGGAAGCAGCAGTGCCACCCTCCGACGTGCCGCGCCTGCCACCTTCATCGCCGCACCTCCTCCGCCCCTGCATCCGTCTCCTGCCGCGGCCCCTCCAGGGCAATGCGGTAGCAGCTGGCCAGCTCCCTCTCCACCAGGTCCACCAGGCTGCCGTCGAGCCGCCCGCCCTGCTGCTCGTCGCGGAGGATACCGAGCACCGCCTGCGGCGGCAGCGAGTCGCGATAGGGGCGGTTCTGCGCCAGGGCCTGGAAGATGTCGGCGACCATGACGATGCGCGACTCGAGGCACAGCGCCGCTGCACCGCGGCGAAAGGGGTAGCCGCCGCCGTCGAGGCGCTCGTGGTGCTCGCAGGCCCAGCGGGTGATATCCTCCAGGCCGTCGATATGGCGCAGGATGGAGTAGGTGACATAGCTGTGATGGCGCATGGTCGCCGCTTCGACCGCGTCGAGGGGCTGCGGCGACTCGAGGATGGCGTCGGGGATCTGCAGCTTGCCGAGGTCATGGAGAAGCCCGGCGACGCGCACCCGCCGGCAGGTCTCGGGGGCGAGGCCGCAGCGCTCGGCGAGATAGGCCGCCACATCGGCCACGCGTCGCGAGTGTTCCGCGGTGTAGGGGCTCTTGGCGTCGACGACGTCGGCGAAGATGCCGGCCATGGCGACGAGGCCATTCTCTTCGACCACGGTTTCCTCCTGCCAGTCGGGTGGGAGGAGGACATTTTCTTCGAGGAAGTGCGGCTCCATGCCGATCCAGAAGGCCTCGCCGCCGGACACGGCGAGAAAGGCCTCCACCGCCTCGGGGAAGAAGTAGCTGCCGCTGTAGGAGGCGATGGTCCTCTGCAGCTCTTCCTTGCCGAGAAGGTTGGCGGAGAGCCCGCGCTGCGCCTGCAGGGCGTCGATACGGTCGGCGAGGAAGACGAGGTTGGCGCGCAACCGGTCGCCCTCGTCGAGGTCTATGGTCTGCAGCAGCTGCCAGCGGGTATGGTGCCAGCGCACGGTGGCCGCCAGGGGGGCGAGGGGGGCGAAGCTCGCCAGCCGCTCGGCGCCAATACGGCAGTGCAGCTCCGAGTCCTGCCAGTCGAGCTCGCTGACCAAACTGCGGTGCACCTCGGTGGAGGAGACGCCGCAGTCATGGAGAAGCGCGGCGCGGTAGAGCTGCGCCCGTTGGTCTACTGACAGGCCGAGCCGTGCCGCGAAGATATCGGCCATGTAGGCCACCCGCCGGCCATGGTGCACCTCGTCGATGCCAACGAGGTCGATGGTTCGCGCCAGCGCTGAGACCAGCTGGCCAAGGTCGAGTCGCATGCCGTTCCTCCTCGTTGTTCTGTGGTGCGCGGCCCGCCTGAGCAGTTGACGGGCCGGGAAGGGGCCTCCAGAGCGCTGGCCCCCTGCCCTTGGATGTCTTTTCTCAAGTATCGCCTCTGGCGCCGTGCAAAAGCAAATTGTAAATGAGCTTTTCGGACGCGGGGGCCATGGCCTGCGCCAGCGCGGC
>JANJUM010000129.1 GCA_024710585.1 Desulforhopalus sp. | reverse complement strand
GTTGAGAAAGCATTCAGCACAAACGGCAGGCTCGTGTACAGCCTGTCGTACCCGGTGCGGTCCCGTGAACAGCGTTCCGGGCCGCCCGCCAGCAGAGTAGTTCCTGGAGCCGGCACAGGGCCGGCCCTTTCGCGAGGTTTTTGGCGAGGTATCGCATGACCGGCATGATCTCCATGGCCATGAGCTCCTACACAGCGGTCAGCCTCGCTGGCCGCCAATGGGGCAATGCGGCCGGCGCCGGTACCAGACCTGCCGTGGGGACGGCTGTCGCGGAAAGCAGCGCAGCCAGGGATGCGGCGGTTGCCGGAACGGCCGAGGCCGCTCGCGTCCGAGCCAACGGCACACGCCGGGCCACATCGCCGCCCGCGGCCGAACCTGCCTCGCTGGTTGAAGACAAGGTCACCCTCTCCCGCGAAGGCCGCCAGCGTGCACGTCAAAGCAACAGCGAGGGCGAAGCGGCCGAGAAGGATGGCCCATTCCCGACCCCAGCCGCGGAGCTGCAACTCAGCGAGCAAGACCTGCGGCAATTGCGGGAGCTGAAACAGCGCGACGCCGAGGTGCGGGCCCACGAACAGGCCCACCTTGCCGTGGCAGGCCCTCACGCCCGCGGCGGGGCATCTTTTTCCTTTGTCAGGGGGCCTGACGGCGCAGCCTATGCCGTTGCCGGCAGCGTTGGCATCGACCTCGGCAAGGAGCGCACCCCCGAGGAGACCATTGCCAAAATGCAGACCGTGCGACGGGCGGCGCTGGCCCCCCTGAATCCATCGGCCGCAGACCGCAGCATCGCCGCCCGTGCCAGCGTGCTCGAAGCCCGGGCGAGGCAGGAGCTGATGGCGGAAACCCAGGATCAACTCCTCAGTGGCACCGCCATGGCAGGAGAAAAGGCGGGTGGTGGAGCCGATGGAGAGGCATCGCCCGTGAACGACGATTCCACCGGCCAGAATACTGCAGCGACGCCCAACTACGTTGTGCGGCAGATGATCTCCGCCTACCAGCAGATGAGTTCGAGCGGAGCCTCATTGCAGGGGTGATGCGCCCGTCTGTGTCGCGCCCCTTCCGCCCCGCCCCATACTTGGCCAGCCAGTCCAGGCAAAGCGAGGGGTGTTGCTCCGAGGAGAAGTCAACCACGTTACATAGATATATGGCCATGGCAGCAGTGCCGGTTCCCCCCTGCCGCCATGCGGCCTGAGCGCCACCCTCAATCCCCATAGCCTCTACCCCAACACCTGCCCTCGATGGAACTCAACGCCTATAATGAAAGCCTGTTCTCCTTTCTCGCCTCTTCGCCCAGCCCGTACCATGCCGTGGCAAACATGAAACGTGTCCTCCTTGACCGGGGTTTTACGCCTCTTGCGGAAACCGCTCCGTGGAGGCTCGAATCCGGCCAGGGCTACGTGGTGACCAGGGACGGCGCCGCTCTGGTCGCCTTCATTCTCGGCAAAGACGAGACGGCCGGCGACGGCTTCCGCATGGCGGCGGCCCATACCGACAGCCCGGCCTTGAAGCTCAAGCCCCATCCCGAGTACCGCAGCGGGGGGTATCGACAACTGGGCGTCGAGGTCTACGGCGGCGCCCTGCTCGCCCCCTGGTTCGATCGCAGCCTTTCTCTTGCCGGCCGTGTCACCTGCCGCCTCGCCGATGGCGGCCTCGGCGTCTACTTGATCGACTTCGACCGCCCCCTGCTGGTCCTGCCCAACCTGGCCATTCACCTCGACCGCGAGGCCAACAAGTCGGCGACCCTCAACCAGCAGCAGCACCTGCCTCCGATTCTCGGCATGCACGAAGATGGGGCCGAGGACGACTTTGTTCACCTCCTGCTCCAGCAACTCGCCAAAGAACACCCCGGAATCGTCTTCAGCGAAGTCCTCGCCTGCGACCTCTTCTGCTACGACCACCAACCGCCACTGACCTCCGGAGCGAGAGGGGAACTGATCAGCGCCCCCCGCCTCGACAACCTCCTCAGCTGCCACGCTGGCCTGATGGCCCTCGAGTCCGCCGAGCGCGATAAAAACACCCTGCTCTTCTGCGCCAACCACGAGGAAATCGGCTCCACCTCGACATCGGGGGCCAACGGTTCCCTCCTTGAAGCGATTCTTGAGCGACTCCTTCCCGAGGTCGAGGAGCGGCGCATCGCGTTTCGCCGTTCCTTCCTCGTCTCGGCCGACAATGCCCACGCCACCCATCCCAATCATGCGGACAAGGCCGACCCGCGCCACGAGATCCACCTCAACCGGGGTCCGGTCATCAAGTACAACGCCAGCCAGCGCTACGCCACCGAAGCTCCGAGCGCCGCGGTGATCAAGGCGATATGTCGGGAAGCGGGGATCACGCCGCAGGAGTTCGTCATGCGCAGCGACCTCCCCTGCGGCAGCACCATCGGCCCGATGACCGCCGCGCGGCTGGGGACGATGACCGTCGACATCGGCGCCGCCACCCTGGCCATGCATTCCATCCGCGAGGTGACCGGGCTGCGCGACCCGCACCTGCTCTTTTCCACCCTCTGCCGCTTCTTTGCCAGTGACGTTCACAAGACCCTCGTCTTCGCCGGTCAGTGATCGGCCCCTGTCGCTGCTGGTCCTCATCCTCCTCCTGATGAACTTCTGCGGGGAGGCGTCGGCCAGCCTGCGTGAGGCGGTGGAGCGCCACGATGGCAGCATCGTCAGTGGCGAGAACATCGCCAGGTTGGCCGAGTTCGACTCCTATATTCGCTATTTCACCAGCTTTTCCTATATTCGGCCGCGCCATAAGGTCAGTCCCGACTTCGTCCGCGCACTCATTCTCGCCGAATCCGCTGCCGACCCCAAGGCACTGTCGCCCAAGCAGGCCCGCGGTCTGGGGCAGCTTCTCTACCCCACTGCCCTCAAGGCGAGCAGGGAGCTCAGTCAGCGTTTCACCGCTTTCCGCCACGTCTCCCACCGCACGCTGCGCGATCTGCAGGAAGACGACCTCTACGACCCGGCAGTCAACATCCTCCTCACCTGCTACCTCATCGCCAAATACAACGAGCGTTTCAACGGCAGGCTCGACCTGGTGGTCACAGCCTGGAACGCGGGCGAATACACCGAGACCCTCGAATACGGCCGGCATGCCCCTTACCGGGAGACAGAGGAACTGATCGGCAAGGTCAACGCCTACTATCTCTACCTTCTCCGCACCAGGGCCTTTCGCTGATTGCCGCTTGCGGGGCGGCCCCCTCGGCGGTCCTTCTCTGCATGCGAGGCCGCCAAGAACTCTTTGAACATCTCATGCATATTGTGTAGTATCGCCAGCGGCGCCCATCTCGCGGCGACCATTCCCCTCCCAAGACACCATAAAGGATTATCGCCATGAGCACCGACGACAAGAAAATCATCTATTCGATGATCAGGGTCAGTAAATACTATGACAACAAACCGGTATTAAAGGATATCTCGCTCTCCTACTTCTATGGGGCAAAGATCGGTGTCCTCGGCCTCAACGGCTCCGGCAAGAGCACTCTGCTGAGGATCCTCGCCGGCATCGACAAGGAGTTCAACGGCGAGACCCACCTCGCCCCCGGCCACCGCGTCGATTATCTCGAACAGGAACCGCAGCTCGACCCCGACCGGACAGTCAAGGAGATCGTCGAGGAAGGGGTGCAGGAAACCGTCGACCTGCTCAAGGAATTCAACGAGATCAACGAGAAATTCGCCGAACCGATGTCCGACGACGACATGGACAAGCTCATCGCCCGGCAGGGCGTGGTGCAGGAAAAGCTCGACCACCTCGACGCCTGGGACCTCGACAGCCGCCTCGAGATGGCCATGGACGCCCTGCGCTGCCCACCCTCCGACAGCAAGTGCGGCATCCTTTCCGGTGGCGAGAAACGGCGCGTCGCCCTGTGCCGCATTCTCCTCAAGAAGCCGGAAATCCTCCTTCTCGACGAGCCCACCAACCACCTCGACGCCGAGTCGGTGGCCTGGCTGGAGCAGCACCTGCAATCCTACGCCGGCACGGTCATCGCCGTTACCCACGACCGCTATTTCCTCGATAACGTCGCCGGATGGATTCTCGAACTCGACCGCGGCGTGGGCATTCCGTGGAAAGGCAACTATTCGTCGTGGCTGGAGCAGAAGGAGAAACGCCTCGCCATGGAGGAGAAAAAGGAGACCGAGCGCCAGCGGACGCTGCGCCGCGAGCTGGAGTGGATCAAGATGTCGCCAAAAGGTCGGCGGAGCAAGTCCAAGGCGCGTATCAGCTCCTACGAGAAACTGGTCTCCCAGGAGACGGAACAGCTGGCCAGGGAACTCGAAATCTACCTTCCGCCCGGGCCCCGCCTCGGCAAGGTGGTCATCGAGGCGGACAACGTCGCCAAGAGCTATGGTGACCGGCTCCTCGTCGACAACATGACCTTCAGCCTGCCTCCCGGTGGCATCGTCGGGGTCATCGGCCCCAATGGCGCCGGCAAGACCACCCTGTTCAAGATGATCGTCGGCCTGGAGCAGCCGGATTCGGGGAGCATCCGTATCGGCGACACCGTCAAGCTGGCCTATGTCGACCAGAGCCGCGAGCAGCTCGACCCCGAACAGACCATCTGGCAGGCGATCAGCGACGGCCAGGAGACCATTTTGCTCGGCAACCGTGAGGTCAACAGCCGCGCCTATGTCGGCAAGTTCAACTTCTCCGGCACCGACCAGCAGAAAAAGGTAGGGCTGCTCTCCGGCGGGCAGCGCAACCGCGTGCACCTCGCCCGCACCCTGAAGAAGGGCGGCAACGTCCTCCTCCTCGACGAGCCGACCAACGACCTCGACGTCAACACCCTGCGCGCCCTGGAAGAGGCCCTGGAAAACTTCGGCGGCTGCGCAGTGGTCATCAGCCACGACCGCTGGTTCCTCGACCGCATCGCCACCCATATCCTCGCCTTCGAGGGGGACTCGCAGGTGGTGTGGTTCGAAGGCAATTATTCCGATTATGAGAAGGACCGCAAGCAGCGTCTCGGCAACATCGCCGACCAGCCGCATCGCATCAGATACCGCCAGTTGACCAGAGTGTGATTTTCCCCCGGCAGAGTCCGGGTTTTTTCAAGGAAAAATAAAAGAGAGGGCAAGATGTGGGGCGGCTTATCACAGCCGCCCCGTCTGGCGAGAACTCTGCCAGGTGTCGCCGTCCGCCTCGCAACGGCGGTATCGGCAACACCGCGCAGGTCTAGAGTTTGTCGAGTTTCTCCCCTAGGGCATGCAGAGCGGCCAGGCTGCTGCGCGCCGTGTCCAGCACGCCGCGTCGACTCTCCTCCTCGATGGCCAAGGCCAGCCGCTGTATCCCCTGAATTCCCAGGCTTGCCGCCGCCCCCTTCATCGAATGGGCGGCACGGCAGACCTTGTCCGCCCCGCCTTCCTCGCCCAGTCCTTCCTCGAGGAGACGCAGATCCGCCTTGTAGGAACTCTTAAAGATGTCGATCAGTTCCTGCAGCAATTCGGCATCTTCGGCGGCTTGTTCGAGAGCAAACTGCTTATCCCAGCACAATTCGTTCATTCTCCCCGTCCTCTCGGCAAAGGCGTCAAAAAAGTGGCAATCTTCACAAGTACTCAGAGGTATAGTACCATACATTCGCCCCGAGACGCAAACTGCCGCGCAGACCACCCCTGGAAAGCCCGCCCAAGAGCGTCAGGATAATTTCGCTGCAGCAAGCACCGCGAGTCGGCTTGCGTGGCGTTGTCGGCGTTAGCAGGCAAAGGGAAGGTCAGTCGGCCAGAAACCGGCAGCGAATGGCCCCTGACCTTCTCAGCCAAGGCTCAGGCCAATGGCAGCCTGATGGTGAAGGTGGTTCCCTGGCCCTCTTGGGTCATGCATGAAATCAGGCCATGATGTTTCTCGACGACGATATCCCGGGCAATGGCCAAACCCTGCCCGGTGCCTTTGCCAACCGCCTTGGTGGTGAAGAAGGGGTCGTAGATGCGATGGCGAATTTTCTCCGGGATGCCGGTGCCGTTGTCGGCAACCTCGATGACCACGTGGTCACTGTCGACTCTGGTGGCGACGCGGATCAACCCCTTGTCGTAATCGCCATTCTTCACCCTGGTATCGATGGCGTGGGCGGCGTTGACGATCAGGTTGAGAAAGACCTGGTTGAGCTCGGCCGGCAGGCAGGATACAGGGGGCAGGTCCGTGGCGAACTCGGTCTCCATTTCTGCGCCATACTTCCACTCGTTGCGCGACACGGTAATGGTGCTCTGCAGTGCGTTGTTGATGTCGACGAGGACCTTCTCCGCCGATCCGGGGTGGGAAAACTCCTTCATTGCCCGCACGATCTTGGTCACCCTGCCAACCCCGTCGAGGCTCTGCTGTACGGTGAGGGGAATTTCCTCGCGCAGGTAGTCGACATCCGCGTCGGCATAGAGCTTTTCCACTTTCTGCCGCAATTCCTCGGCCCCATCGCTGTTACGGCAGTGGTCGTAAAACTCTCCGTAACCCTCCAGCAAGGCCAGCAGTGAGGAGAGGGAATCGGCGAGGAAACGAATGTTATCGCCGATATACTGCACCGGAGTGTTGATCTCATGGGCGATACCCGCCGCCAGCTGGCCGATGGCCTCGAGCTTCTGGGCCTGGCGGAGCTCGCGTTCGAGGGTCAGGGCCTCGGTCTGATCCTCGAACATGACGATGAGCGCCTTGTTACCGGCGGCATCGGTGGGGATGAGGTCGATGGTGATCTGAAACATGCGAATGCCATGCTCCAACTCCAGCTGGGCATTGAGCCGCCGCCCCTCGCCACTGTCGAGGACCCCGGATACCGCCGCCGCGAGGTTGTCCACCTGCAGGCTGGCGGCAAACTCGGTGAGAGTGCCGAGGGAGGTCTGATGGCGCAGGGCGGCGAACCAGGAACGCATGCGCTTGTTTGCCTCGAGCAGTTGCATGTCGCGGCTCAGCACCAGCAGGCCTATGGGCAGGTTGTCCATGATGGCCCGGTGTTCATGTTCCAGGGCCTGACGCGATGCCTGCTGCCGACTCTCCAACTCGTGGAGGCGCAGGGCGTTGGCCACCGTGATCAGCACCAGGTTCTTGTTGAAAGGCTTGACAAGATAGCCATAAACGCCACTTTTGAGAACAAGTCTGGCTTCGGTGACGTTATCGATGACCGTGGCGACGACGATCGGCAGCTGGGGATAGTTCTTCTTGACGTGCTCGATGAGGTCATATCCCGTCTCCTCGGGCATGTTGATATCGGTGATGAGCAGATCGATCTCTTGCTGGGCGAGGATGGCCCGTGCCTCGGCAACGCTCGCACCGCTGACGATGCGGTAGCCGGCCCCTCCCAGAACGCTGCCAAGCAGCTTGCGGATCGGGACCTCGTCATCGATGACGAGGATGGTAGTATTCATTGGCATGGCATGCTCCTTCGCGCCCGGCACACAAGCTGCGGCCGGGCAGGGTTCGGCCGTCAGGCGCTGCTGGCAGTGTCGCTGCCGATGAGCTTGCGGATCGTCGCCAGCAGACGCTCGCGGCCGACCGGTTTGACCAGAGTCTCGATGGCTGAACAACCTGCCAGCGAGTCAGGAATCCCGGCGCGGTTGCCGCTCATGAGGATGATCGGCAAGTCCGGATAGATGAGACGGACCTGCTGCGCCAGCTTCTCCCCGGTGAGGCCGGGCATGGTCATGTCGCTGATCAGCAGGTCGACCTGTTGCTGTCTGTCTTGGATATAGCGCAGGGCCTGCATGCTGTCATTTTCCGTGTGCACCTCGTAACCGGCCTGCTCCAAAACCTTTTTGCAGAAGCGGGTTATCCCCTGCTCATCGTCGACCACCACAAGGGATTCGCCGTTCCCCGACTGCTGCGGCACGACACGCTCCACCACGGTTGTCCGCGCATCGCTCCCGGCCAGAGGCAGATAGACGGCAAAGCTCGAGCCCTTGCCCAACATCGACTCGACGGTGATGGCGCCGCCATAGTCGCGGACGATACCATGCACTACCGCCAGTCCCAGCCCGGTCCCTTCCCCGGTTTCCTTGGTGGTGAAATATGGGTCGAAGATGAGGGGGATCATCTCCGGCTCCATGCCACAGCCGGTATCGCCAACTTCAAGGCGGGCATAGGCCCTCTCGGCGACCAGCTGGGCATGCGGCAGCCGTTCCTGGCCACTATAGCGGACGGCAGCCAGGGAAAGCGACAGGGTCCCGCCATTGTCCCGCATGGCGTGAGCAGCATTGGTGCACAGGTTCATGAGAATCTGGTGGATGCGCGAAGGGTCGGCGCACACCATGCCGACATCCCGCCCGATCCTGTTCTTGATGGTGATGGTCGAGGGCAGGGTCGCGCGCAGCAGTTTGGCCGCCTCCTTGATGAGCAGGGCGATATCGAGGGGTTTCGTGTCTTCCTCTGTGCGGCGACTGAAGGTGAGGATCTGTTCTACCAGCTCGCGCGCGCGGACACTGGCCTGATAGACCTCGTCGAGATCTTCTTTCATCACCTGGTCACCTTTCGCGCGGTCGAGGCAGAGTTCGGTAAAGCCGAGGATCGCCGTAAGAATATTGTTGAAATCATGGGCGATACCTCCGGCCAGAGTGCCCAGCGACTCAAGCCGCTGCGCCTGGCGCAGCTGCTGCTCGAGGGAGAGTCGCTCGCTGATGTCCTCGACCACCAGTACCGCCCCGACCATCTCGCGATTGCTGTCGAACATCGGGTTGGCGCTCAAGGCGAGGGTCATGCCGGCGGGGGTGGTGACGGTGCGCTGCTGCCGTTGCCCACTGGCGATGACAGCTCGCACAGGGCAATCCTCGTGCCCCTGGCAGACATGGCAGGAATACCTGTTGCACTCCAGTCCGACACGCTCGGCAAGCGAGCTTCCGGAATGCTCGCAGGCACGCTGATTTGCCCACATCACCCGCGCTCCGTTATCGAACAGGGTGACTTCATGGTTGAGGGTATTGAGAATAGCCTCCAGGCGAAGCTGGGCATTGCGTACCGCCTGTTCCTGCTCCCTGTTTCTGGTTATGTCGTTGGCAATGCCGACGAGCGAGCGCACTTCCCCGTCGACCACCAGCGGCGCTCGCACGGTGCGAAACCACTTTCGCATCCCGCGATGATCGGTGAACGGCTGCTCCTCGCTGATCACCGTTTCAGCTCTAGCGATGACATCGTCGTCCGGTCGATGAAAGGCTGTCGTTTCCTCTTCAGGCAATCCGCTTGCGACAAGGAGCTCGCTGTCGGTTCTACCGATCACCTCCTCCTGCCTCATGCCATACATGGCGGCGAAGGCCTCGTTGGCCATGACATAGCGCCCGTTGCTGTCCTTGATGAACACCAGGTTGGGCGAGATGCCGATGATACGGTCCAGCAGGTCCTCTCGTCGTCGCAAGTTCTCTTCGGCCAATTTGATGAGGGTGAGATTTTCATGGGCGACGACGATACGGCCGTTGTTGTCCTGCAGCAGCCGTGTCACCCGCACCTTGAACCACCTCTGCTGCTGCGGGGAGTGGCAGGGGTATTCGAAACCGAACTCCTCTATCTCGCCGGAGACGAGTTTTTTGGCCTGGTCGAGAAACTCGCCGGCCTCTGGGCAGCCGCCAGCCGCTGCGGCCTCGCAGACGGTGAAATAATTGCACCCTTCCGACACCTGCTGGGGGTCGGTGTCGTTCTCCCGAGCGAATTCCCGCCACGAGCGGTTGACGAAGAGAATGGCGCCGTCTCTGTCGATGATGGCAATGGTGGCCCTGAGCGAATCGAGGGTCGCCTGGTAAAAGAGAAGTGATTGCATGCTCAGGGCCTCTTCTCGGTGAGTGTTTTTTCGTCCTTGTGGCCAACCCCCCGGTCGGCTGCACAAGGGAATCTCCCCTGCAGTATCTCATCGCTCTCTTCAAACAGCAACCCGCGACCACCGATCTGCTGATACACCTTTGCACAAGTCCTGCCGAATGTCAAATCGCACAGATGGCGTGTTTGTCCTTGTAAATTACCATCCCGATGCCACATACTACTGGGAGAAGCCGGTTGCAACGAAGGCCGATTCCGTGAAAAAATTTCCCCAGGTCATGACTGCCGAGAACGAAACCATTCTGTTCGTCGACGATGAGGCGCACATCCTCGACTCGATGAAGCGCCAGCTCCGCAACAGATTTTCCATTGAGACGGCCACGAGTGGCCAGGAGGCGCTGGATAAATGTAAAGCCAACGGCCCATATGCGATCATCGTCTCCGACATGCGCATGCCGGGCATGGACGGCGTCAGGCTGCTCAGCCTGGTCAAGGATCTCTATCCGGAAACGGTGCGCATGATGCTCACCGGCAACGCCGATCAGGAAACGGCCAGCGAAGCTGTCAACAAAGGGCAGATCTTCCGCTTTCTCACCAAGCCCTGCCCCGTCGCCACGCTGGTGCCCGCCCTGGCCCTGGCCCTGCGGCAGTACCGTCTCCTCAGCGCCGAGCGCGAACTGCTCAACAAAACCCTGCGCGGCAGTATCAAGGTGCTTTCCGACCTGCTCGGCTATACCAGCCCGAACGCCTTCGGCTGCAGCGCCCGCATCCAGCCGCTGGTGGTGTCACTGGGCAAGGCGCTGGGAGTGACCAATCTCTGGCAGCTGGAAATAGCCGCCCTCATGTCGCAGATCGGCTGCATCCCCCTGCCGGCCGAGGTGCTGGCCAGGGTCTACGCCGGCACTGAGCTCGACACAACCGAGGACGAGCTCTACCGCAGTCACCCGCAGATCGGTGCCGACCTGCTGCAGCATATCCCGCGGCTCGAAGGCGTGGCACATATCATCCGCCATCAGCTGCGACCCTTCAGTTGGTTCGACGGAAACGGCGGCGAGCAAGACGAGGAAGACCTCGGCGCCCAGATCGTCAAGGCCGCCTTCGACCATGACCTCCTCCTCTGTCGCGGCCTGACTCACGAGGAGGCCGTCAAGCACATGACGCAACGGGCGGAGGAGTATAATCCGCTCGTCCTCGCCGAACTGGCACGCTGCCGGATCGGCACCCACACCCGCAAGGCCAGCCTGCGCATCCGCGACCTGGCGGTAGGGATGGTCGTTGAAAGCGATGTCGAGGCCCTGAACGGCACCCTGCTCATTCCCAAAGGCCAGGAACTGACCTGGCCGATCTTGCAGAGTCTGGTCAATTTTTCTCGTCAATCCACGGTCAAGGAACCGATTCGGGTCCGTATCAAGGAGCAGCAGACCGACTCTCCGTTGAACTGAACGAGGACGCCATCACAACGGCAGAAAACATATGAAGAAGAATATCCTCTTTGTCGACGATGACCCCAATATCCTCGACGGCATCCGGCGCATGCTCCGCCCCTTCCGCGAGGTCTACGACCTCCGCTTCTGCGAAAACGGCGATCAGGCCTTGCAGGCCATGGCCGAACAGCCGGCCGACGTGGTCGTCTCCGACATGCGCATGCCGGGAATGGACGGCGCCGCCCTGCTCAACGCCATCCAACTGAACTACCCCCATGCCATGCGCATCATGCTCTCCGGCCAGGCGGACGATTCCGCGGTGCTCAAGACGGTTACCGTGGCCCACCAGTTTCTCGCCAAGCCCTGCGCGCCTGAACGTCTCAAGGAGGTGCTCGCCCGTGCGGCTGCCCTTCATGGCCAGTTGACCAACGGCCACCTCAAAAATCTCGTCACCGGCATCGGCACCTTGCCCAGTCTGCCCTCGGTCTACGCCAAGCTCCAGGAAAAGCTGAAGGACCCCGAGGCCAGCCTCGACGACGTGGCGGCGATCATCGAACAGGATATTGCCATGACCGCCAAGCTTCTCCAACTGGTCAACTCCTCCTTCTTCGGTCTCTACCGCAAGGTCGACCGTCCGGCCCGCGCCGTCAAGCTGCTCGGGCTCGATACCATCAAAGTGCTGGTGCTGAGCATACAGATCTTTTCCGAGTTCAGAGTGCCAGCCCAAAAAGCCGCTTTGACCAGACTGTGGCAGCACAGCATGACCGTGGCGCACTGCAGCAAGCGAATCGCCGCGGAGGCTTGCGACAGTCTCGAACTCATCAACAACTCGTTTATCGCCGGCATGCTGCACGATATCGGCCGTCTGCTGCTGATCTCTCAGCTCGGTGGCGATTATGCGCGGATCATGGCGACAGCCGAGAAAGAGGGCATCCGCCCCGAGGTCGAGGAAGTCAAGCTCATGCAGACCACCCACGCCGATATCGGCGCCTACCTCATCGGTCTGTGGGGCTTCAACAGCGACATCATCGAGGCAATCGCCTTCCACCACCGCCTCAATCTCCTCGAGGCAGAAGGTTTTACCGCCGCGCTGGCCGTGCACCTCGCCGACCATGCCTATTACCTCGGCTATCCCGAACAGCTCAGCGGCCCGCTGCCGCCCCTCGACACCGCCCATCTCAATCGCCTCGGCTACAGAGAGAAGGCGCAGGAGTGGCTGGCGCATTGTCAGTCCCTTATGGGCTGTGACGAATAATCCTCGCCGAACAGGTCCTCCATGCCACTTCAACCGCGTAGCAGCAGCGATTGCCAAGGACAATATATTGATCACCCCTG
This sequence comes from Desulforhopalus sp., assembly GCA_024710585.1. Taxonomy (GTDB): domain Bacteria; phylum Desulfobacterota; class Desulfobulbia; order Desulfobulbales; family Desulfocapsaceae; genus Desulforhopalus_A. Next base: position 437 of record JANJUM010000129.1, on the reverse strand, counting down.
CCAGGTTTGTCCGCCATGAATATTGTTATCCGGCAGATCACCAGCCTTATTACGACAAGCCTCTTCCTGTTCTTCTTCCTTGCTGCCATGGCCCATGGCAACGAACAGGCCGGCGACGGCAGACCGGTGATAACATCCGCCGCGGAAAATGACTATCCGCCCTTCTCGCTACAGGACAGCGCAGGCCGTGCCGATGGATTTTCGGTGGAGTTGCTGCGCAGCGCACTGGCCGCCATGGGCCGCGAGGTAAGCTTTCGCACCGGCAAATGGCAGGAAGTTCGCGGCTGGCTGGAAACGGGCGAGGTCATGGCCTTGCCGCTGGTGGGACGAACGCCGGAGCGGGAAGCGCTGTTCGATTTCACCTTTCCCTATATGTCCCTGCATGGCGCCATCGTCGTCCGCCAGGATACGACCGGAATCGGAACCCTCGACGACCT
>JANJUM010000081.1 GCA_024710585.1 Desulforhopalus sp. | reverse complement strand
CCCGAAGGCGATGCCCAGCGGCGTGCCGGCCAGCCCGTCGGAGACGGTGAGGAGGATGCCGAACAGCGACAGCAGGGCGAGCAGCGACTTGGCGAGGGTCAGCCGCCGCCGGCCGAGCAGCGCCGAGAGGACGATGACCAGTGCCGGGTAGAGGTAGAGGAGCAGGCCGGTCAGCCCGGCGGTGGCGTAATGAAGGGCGGAGAAGAAGCAGAAGGCCTGCCCGGCATAGCCGATCATCCCCATGCCGACGAGGATGAGCAGGTCCCGCCCCCGCGGCCACGGCTGCCGCAGCGCCGCCATGAGCAGTACCATCAGGCTGCCGGCGACAAGGAAGCGGATGAAGAGGACGGTGGCGGTGGACGCCCCCGAGGCGAAGGCGACCTTGCCGAAGATGGCCATGGCGCCGAAGCCGATTGCCGAACACACCACGAAAAACGCGCCGAGAAGGCGCGACCTGGCCTGCATCATGAGGCTGTCATCCCAAGTGTTTTTATGCTGCCCGAGACGTCGGCCACCACGGCCGCGACGCCACCCCCTATTTACCGGGAGCCCCGCTGCAAAACAATCCCTAATCGTTCTGGAAAACCTTCCCCCGCAGCAAAAAACCACTTTTCAACGGCAAAGATTTGCTTTTTGGTTGCCGGTGGAGGTAGGATTGAACATCCACCCCGAACCCACCGTGGATCGGACAAGAATTGCCAAGGAGTCAACAGTGTTAGCAACGAAAGAGCCCTTTTCTGCAACACCCCGCGACCAGCACCCCATGAGTCCCGGCATATGGCATGCATCGCTGGCCATGGCGGCGCTGCTGTTGTCCCTCTCCCTTGCCGCCGTCTGCCATGGCGCGGTCAAAGTCTTCGAGCACCGCGTCGACCAGCCATTTTCCGGCAGCCAGTCCCCCGACGACGCCTATATGGCGGCGATGACCCGCGCCAAGTTCGAAGTCCTCGAGCGAGCCGGCACCTATCTCGAGAGCCTCAGCGAGGTGGAGAACGCCATCCTCACTCGCGACGAGGTCACCGCCCTGGCCGGCGGCATCCTCACCACCGAGGTGGTCGCCAAGGAGAACTACGCCACCGACAAGACCTTCGGCATCACCTTGACGACGCGTATCGAAATCAACAACGAGTTCCTCAAGCAGCGTATGGAAAAGCTGCTCCACGACCGCACCCTGCTGCGCAAGTACAACGAAATCCAGCAGCGCGAGCACGAACTCCTCGAAAAGATCAGGAAGCTCGAGGAGGCCAACCGCTCCCTGTCGACCTCCTCGCCCCAGTCGGCGACGCTCGGCATGGAGTTCTCGGCGATGAGCGCCGCCCTCTCCGCCAGCCAGTGGCTGGAGAAGGCCTACTCGCTGTGGAGCAAGGGCCGATTCGGCGACCCGAACGCCGCCATCGAGCATCTCGGCAAGGCCATCGACCTCGACAACAAGAACCCGCGCACCTACAACAGCCGGGCGGTGGCCTACCTCAACCTCGAGAAGTTCGCCGAGGCCGAGGCCGACCTGCAGACCGCCCTGCGCCTCAACCCCAGCTACGCCGACGCCCACAACAACCTCGGCAGCCTCCACTACCGCCGCGGCGACTTCAAGAAAGCGGTCAACTCCTACACTCTGGCCCTCAAATACCAGCCGGAACTGGTCGAGGCCATCCTCAACCGCGGCATGGCCTTGCGCAAGCTCTTCCAGTTCGAGCGCGCCTTCAACGACTTCCGCAAGGCAATGATCCTCGCCCCGACCGCTTTCAACAAGAGCGACGACGCCGGCTCGCTGGTGGAGCTCAACGATATTGTCAAGATGTGCGAAAAATCCCATATCGCCTGCGAAATGGGACTGTGCAACGCCCTCGACTTCCTCCAGGAGCGGGGCTTCTGTCTGCAGGGCAAGTCCTCGAAGATCAACATTCAACAGCAGGTAGTCCATGAACAGCAATAATTCCGTGAGCCGCACCGCCCTGGCTGTCTTCCTCGCCTTCGCCCTCTGTCTCGGCGCCGTCTCGGCCCTGGCTGCCAAGGACGACAACCTGCCGGTGACACCGCGCGACAACAAGGGCAAGAAGTGGCGTATCGGCTACATCCAGGGGGGCGACTACAACTCCTACCAACAGAGCCTCGCCGCCATCGTCAAGGGCCTGATGCGCCTCGGCTGGATCCAGGACGCCGAGCTGCCGAAGCCCCAGAACGACAAGGAGGTCGTCACCCTGTGGACCTGGCTGTCCAGCGAGGCCAAGAGCGACTATGTGCAGTTCGTCGCCGACGCCCGCTACGACGCCGGCTTCGACAAGGAGAAGCGCCCGCAGATCAAGAAGGAGCTGCTGCAGCGCCTCAACGAGAGGAAGGACATCGACCTGATGCTCGCCATGGGCACCTGGGCCGGCCAGGACATGAGCGGCAATGGCCATAAGGTGCCGACGATCGTCGGCTCGACCACCGACCCCATCGCCTCGGGGATCATCAAGAGCGCCGAGGACTCAGGCTACGACCAGATCCACGCCAAGATCGACCCCGACCGCCACCGCCTGCAGGTGCGCCTCTTCCACGACATCTTCAAGTTCGCCAAGCTCGGCATCGCCTACGAGGAGAGCAAGGAGGGCCGCGGCTTCAGCGCCATCGACGACGTCTACCAGGTGGCCGAGACGCGCAAGTTCAAGGTGGAGAAATGCCTGGTGCCCTTCAACGGGGTGAGCCAGGTCGATGCCGAGGCGGGCATCGTCAAGTGCTACCGCGAGCTGGCCGACAAGGTCGACGCCGTCTATATCGTCCGCCACCCCGGGGTCAACCTCGCCAACATGCCGAAGATCCTCGAGCCGCTGGTGGCGAAAAAGATCCCCACCTTCACCCAGGGCCTCTCCGACGAAGTCAAGCACGGCGCCATGTTGAGCATCTCCCTGGCCGACTTCAGCTATATCGGCGACTTCTACGCCAAGACCATCGCCAGGATCTTCAATGGCGCCAAGCCGCGCAACCTGACCCAGGTCTTCCAGAACCCGCCGAAGATCGCCATCAACCTCAAGACGGCGCAGATGATCGGCTACGACCCGTCGGTGGACATCGTCGGCGCCGCCGACGAGATCTTCACCGATATCGCCCCGCCGCCACAGCCCTAGGGAGACGACCATGTTCGCCCCCCTCTTCGAACGAGCCCGCATCCCCAGCGATCGTGCCATCCTCGTCCACGCCCGGCTGCGCGGGGCGAGGGAGCACAGCGGCGAACAGTACCGCAAGCTGGCCGACGAGCTGCTCCTCTGCCTGCTCGCCCTGCGCCCCAGCCTGCTGCTCATCCCCGCCTATACCATCTACGGCTACATGGCGATGCGCATCTTCCACAGCGAGTACGCCCACTCCGAGGTAGGCCGCTTCTCCGAGGAGATGCGCCGCCGCGGCTACCGCCGCACCCCCGACCCGATGTACAGCGTGCTTGACGTCCTCGGCGCCCTGCCGCCCGGCCTCGATTTCAGCCGCACCTTCGGCCCCGGCACCCTCTTCGACCACCTCGAGGGGCAGCCGAGCGTGGTCATCAATGTCGATATCCCCGGTTTCTACGCCACCCCGGTGCACGGCATCGAGCTTCACCACGAAGTCCCCTACCGCTTTCTCGTCGATCTGCCTGGCCGCCTGCAGGCTGGCGGCGAGCCCTGGCGGGACATCTCCTACCAGGCCTACGTGCGCAAGGTCAGCCCCTACGGCACCGGATCCTACCCGCACTATAACTACCCGCGGCGCAGCGACTACCTGCGCCGCCAGGGAGTCATCCATGAATTCGCCGGCGATGGCGGCAACCTCGCCTGGGCCGATCTCGGCGAGTTCGGCCACGCCATAAACGACGCTCTCGCCAAGGATCCCTGGTTCCTCGTCCATAAGCCGGAGAACTAGGATCCTCCCGAACTCCCCAGGCGATCCTCCGCGAAACCTTTGCGGTACGCCGCGGAATTGCATCCTGTTGCCGATTTGGAAGGCGGAAGGCCGTGCCTTCCCGGCAAAACACGGCATACGGCCGGCGGAGACCGCCGCCGCATGCCGATTCCGGGCAAGACCTGGCCCCGAGTGCGTGGCAGCGCGCAGAGCAGGCCAGCGGCGGCGGGGCCCGGTGACGTGGCTACACGGCGCCGGCAGAATCTCGCAACATTATCGCTGCAGAAAAATAACACGCCATATCAGCCAGTTAATGGCATAAGGCGCGAATTGTTCCCCCGGCCGTGCAACGGATGTGCTGCGTTCGCCTGTCCGCCTGCGTAAATGACCGAGATCCGGGGAGAGGGCGTGCGCTATGAGGTCAACGTAAAGCCAGCCGCGACCAGTCCCCGGCCAGCGCTTGGCAGAGAAACTTCATGTTATTTCAGATTTTTAGCTGCAGGCCAGCCGAATTTCACCAGAAGTGCGTTTTTTCCCGCAGCTCAGCCAGACAGGAACGGAAATTGCGAATGAAGAGCAGCCGAACCACTGGCGGCGAGGCGAGAACATGCTTCGGGGCCGCCACCGGACCCGCCCCCACCGTCTGCCAGGGGGCAGGCGAGGTGGCGGCGCCGTTTTCCTTGAACCGACGCCCCGCGCCTTTGAGGAAGACTTGCGGGCCGCGGTCCGACCAATTGCCACCTCACCGGCTCTGGCCGTGGGAACCGTATAGCCGCCTGCGACACCTGCGCCTCGCCCCACCGCCGGCCGAAACGAGCCCCCTGGCGACACACCTGCAACGAGCACCGGGACCAGACCGCCATGCAGATCAACACCCTGTTCAAATATTGGACCTATCGCCTCTTCGCTCCCGGGGTGGTCTTACGCCGCACCTACGAGGCGTTCCGCGAACTGCTCGTCCACGACAGCCGCTGCCACGAGTTCATGGCCGACCTCGAAGCCCTCTATTATCAGGGAAAACGCGAAGATCTCTGCCGGGTTGCGCTGCGCTACGGCCAGCTTTCGGCAAGCGTCGAGGGCATGGTCGCCGCCCTCGAGCGCATGGCGCCCGGCTCCCACGTGACGCTGCGCGAGTACTTCCGCAAATTCGACTTCTACAGCCGCCTGCTGCTGGCGCCGCCGGCGCTCGACTTCGGCCCGCCGTTCACCCTGCCGCTCACCGATACGCGGGCAACCAACCCTGCTCTGGTCGGCCATAAAGCAGCCAACCTTTCCGCTCTGTCCAGCGCCCGCAACCTGCCTGTTCCAGCTGGCTTCGTCATCACCGTCAACAGCTTCAACTATCTGCTCGAATACAATGACCTGCGCGGTAGCGTCACCCGGCTGCTGGAACAGCTCGATCCCACCGACCCGCAGGCCGTTGAGAGTGCCTCGAGCCAACTCTGCGCCATGATCCGCTCGGCCGAGCTGCCGCCGGCGGTGGGCGAGGCCATCCTCGCCGCCGTCGCGGAGACCTTCGCCGCGCAGGCGGGGGATGTCAACCTCATCGCGCGCAGCAGCGCCGTGGGCGAGGACGGCGAGAGCTCTTTCGCCGGCCAGTACGCCTCCATCGCCGATCTCAGCCGCGACACCCTCCTTGGCGCCTACCTCGAGGTGCTGGCCAGCAAATACTTCCCCGAGGCGCTGGCCTACCGCATCCATACCGGCTTCGGCGACGAGGAAACCCCCATGGCGGTGCTGGTTATGGAGATGATCGACCCCGTCGCCAGCGGCGTCGTCTACACGGTGCGCCCGGATCGCAAGGACGAGCGGCGGCTCGGCATCCACACGGTCCGCGGTCGCGGCGAGGGTCTGGTCGGCGGCCGCCTCGTCGCCGAGGTCATCGAGGTCGACCGCCAGTCGCTGACCCTCTGCGTTCCGGAGGCCTATGGCGCGGGAGAGGACGGCATCGCCAGCGGCATCCTCGACCTGCCCCGGGCGTCCGAGCTGGCCCGCCTCGCCCTGGAGATCGAGGCGCACTTCGGTGCCCCCCAGGACATCGAGTGGGCGCTGACCTCCGAGGAAATCTTCCTCTTCCTGCAGAGCCGCCCCCTGGCCACCAGCCCCGGCGGCGTGGCAACCACGCCGCGGGAGCCCCTGGCCGAGGAGACCGACTGCCAGGTGCTGCTGCGCGGCGGCAACGTGGCCGCCCCGGGTCACGCCTGCGGGCCCTTGTGGCTGGTCGACGGCGACCACCCCGTGGAAGGGGCGCCGCAGGGGGCCATCCTCGTCGTCACCGACACGCCGCCCTCCCTGGTGCAGCGACTCGGCCGCATCCTCGGCGTGCTCGCCGAGAGCGGCAGCGTCGCCGGCCACTTCGCCACCGTCTGCCGCGAATTCGGTGTGCCGCTGCTGTGCGGCATCGGCCGGTCGGTGCGCGACCTGCCCCATGGCGAGGTGGTGACCCTGCTGGCCACGGAGGGCAAGGTCTGCCGCGGCGATGTGCTGCCGGCGGCGCCATCCCTGCCCGCGTACCAGAGCCAGGCCCACCTGCCCTACTTCCAGCGCCTGCGCCGCCTCCTCGACGGCATCACCCCGCTGGCCCTCACCGACCCCCGCGCCGCCAACTTCACCCCCGAAGGCTGCCGCACCTTCCACGACATCATCCGCTTCTGCCACGAGCAGGCGGTGCGCATCATGTTCTCCCTCGGCGACCGCCTCGGCAAGCCCGGCCGCAGCCGAAGGCGCCTCATCACCAGCCTGCCCTTCGACATCTTCATCGTCGATGTCGGCGGCGGGCTGAGGGATGGCACCGCCGACGGCGCCACGGAAATCGACCACGTCGCCTCACGCCCCTTCCTCCATCTCTGGCGGGGTCTGACCCATCCCGACATCCACTGGCACGAGCAGCCCGCCTTCGACTGGAAGAATTTCGGCGAGACGGTCCTCGCCGACGGCATCTCCAGCGTTGATTCCCCGGAGTTCGCCAGTTATGCTGTGCTGGGTGGCGACTACGTCAACCTCATCATGCGCTTCGGCTACCACTTCACCCTGGTGGACGCGCTGTGCGGCGAAGACGAGGCCAGCAACTACTGCCAGTTCCGCTTCGCCGGCGGCGGGGCCGATCTCTCCGGCCGCCAGCTGCGGCTCGCCGCCATCGCGCGCGTGCTGCAGCAGGCCGGGTTCGAGGTCGAGACCCGCGGCGACCTGCTCGACGCGCGGCTGCCGGCCTGCCCGGCGGCGCGCATGGAGGAACCGCTGGTGATCCTCGGCCGGCTGCTCGGGGCGACCCGGCTGATGGACATGACCCTGGGCAACGCCGACGAAGCGAGTCGCTGGAGCGACGATTTTCTCTCCGCCACGTGAGGACGGACAAGATGACCTACAGCATGACTTGGCTGACCAGCCAACTGGCCTGCGGCTCGGCGCCGATGTCCTTTGAGGACCTGGACATCATCCGCGGGGAGGGCATCGACGCCATCGTCAACCTCTGCGGCGAGTTCTGCGACCTGCACCAGATCGAGAAGGATTCCGGCTTCGAGGTCTATTACCTGCCCATCCCCGACGAGTGCGCCCCCGACATGCAGCTCATGGAGGCGGCGCTGGACTGGCTCGACGAGGCCCTCTACCTGCGCAAGAAAGTGCTCGTCCACTGCCGCCATGGCCTCGGCCGTACCGGCACCTTCGTCTCCGCCTACCTGCTGCGGCGCGGTTTCGGCCTGAAGATGACCGAGAAAAAGCTCAAGTCGATCCGCATGAGCCCGGGCAGCTTCAGCCAGTGGCGGCTGTTACGCCGCTACGAGAAGGAGGAGGGACTGCTCAAGCGGGCCGAGCCGCGCCTCGAAAACAGGGCAACGGTGGACCTGCAGCCATTTTTGAGCGAATTCGACCGCCTGCTGGCCACGGCGGTGGAAGTGGCGACTGCCGCCGGTCTCGATCCGCATCAGGTCGATGTCGCCAGCTGCTGCCACCGCCTCTTCAGCCTCGAACTCATCGAGGCGGTGCACCTTGGTCACTCGCTCAACCGCGAGCTGAGCCGCGAAGAGCGCAACCTCGCCATCCAGCGCGCTCTGGATGGGGCTCGCGCGCTGCGCCTCAAGGCCGAAACGGAGCCTTGCAGCGTCGACGAAGCGGCGCTGCGGCTCGGCGCGGAGGGTGCCTTGAGCTGCCCATTGCTCGATGGCGTCTCCTGTTCCATCCTCCACCAGCGCCCGCTGTGCTGCCGCCAGGGCATCGACGCCGCCACCGCAGAGCGCCTGCAGACCGCCATCGCCGCCCTCTCGCAGCAGGTCTTCCTCGCCCTGACCGGCGAGTTCTCTCCCAGCGCCGAGATGCGCTTCACCATCTTTGACACCGTCTCCGGCCGTTTCGTGCAACAGTACTTCCAGATGATGCTCGCCAACCCGACAAAAGGACGCGAGCAGGCCTGAAAGGACGCCAGTCCGCCCCTGCCGAACCTGGCTGAGGCAGGGATGGGCAGGCGTGGCAGCGCCCGCCTCATCTTGCACGGCGCTCTGTCAACCGTCGACGTGAGGGCGGATGAAGAGCACGAAGATCAGGGTCAGCACCAGGTAGGCGCTGCCCATGGCGAGCATCGCCCCGCGCATGTCGAGGGTGGCCATCAGGGCCGCCGGCACCATGGCCCCCAGGGACTGGCCGACCTT
>JANJUM010000017.1 GCA_024710585.1 Desulforhopalus sp. | reverse complement strand
CCGGGGAGGCCTACCGAGGCCAGCATGGCGATGGCGAAGAAGGTGGCGAAGACCGGGGCGCGGTAGGCGATACCGCCGAAATCGGCGATCTCCCGGCTCTGCCGGCGTTCCTCCATCAATCCGACGAAGAGAAACAGCACGCCGGTGCTGGTGGCGTGAGCGGCGATCTGGAAGAGGGTCCCGGTGAGCGCCTGGACGTTCTGGCAGAAGACACCCAGAGCGATGATACCCATGTGCGAGGCCGAGGAAAAGGCGAGCATGCGCTTCATGTCCTTCTGAGCAATGGCCGCCAGTCCGCAGTAGATCATGCCGGCCACTCCGGCGAGGGAGAGCAGCACCGCAAAACGTGCCAGTTCGGGCTCGAAAATCGGCACGACGAAGCGGATCACGCCGTAGACGCCGATTTTGGCCATGATCGCCGACAGCACGAAGGTGGTGGCGGAGGGTGCCTCGCAGTAGGCGTCGGGCAGCCAGGTATGGAAGGGGAAGAGGGGGATCTTGATGGCGAAGGCGACCATGAACATGAGGAAGGCGAGAATGGCGAAGCCACCGCCCAGCTGCAGGTTGCTCAGTTCGACGATATCGAAGGTCCACTTGCCGAACTGCTGGTGGTAGGACACGGCCACGTAGACCAGGGCGGCAAGCATGAGGAGCGAACCACTGATGGTGTAGAGGGTGATCTTCAGGGTGGCGGCGAGGCGTCTTTCGCCGCCGTAGAGCCCGATCATGAAGAACACCGGCAGAAGCATTATCTCCCAGAAGATATAAAAGAGCACCATGTCAACGGCGCACACGGCTCCGAGCATCGCCCCCTGGGTGAGCAGCAGGTTGGCGTAAAAACCCTTGCTGCGGGTGGCGAAGACGGTGAAGACCATCGGGTAGAGGATGGCCCCGGCCATGAGCACGAGGAGGCTGATCCCATCGACGCCCAGGCTGTAGCGGATGCCAAGGGACTCGATCCACGGGCGGTTCTCGGCATACTGCATGCCCCCGGCGCCGCTGAAACCGAGGAAGAGCTCGATGCCGAGGAGCAGCACGGCGAGGGACACCGCGAGGCCGATGCCACGCGCCCCGCGGTCTCCGACGGGAAGGACGAAGAGGATCAACCCGACGAGGATCGGCAGGAAAATCATGAACGAGAGGGCGTATTCAAACATGCGCGCACCTTTCCTAGTGGATCGTTTGCGAGAGGAACAGGCTCATCAGGCTGAGACCGATGACCATATATATGGCATAGACCCGCACATACCCGACCTGCAGGGCTTTGAAGGCCATGCCGGCTTTGCGGTACAGCCAGGTCGACAGGCGCACGTGGCAGTCGGTGACATAGGGTTCGAAAAAGCGCGAGATGAGACCGCCGAACGCCTTGTAAGGCTGGACGAAGACGGCGTTGTAGAGTTCGTCGACATAGAACTTGTGATAGCCGAACTTGGCGAAGCCGGTGAATTCCGGCTCCTGGGCCCCCTGACCGAACTTGCGGTGAGCGAGGGTGATGCCGATGGCGAAGGCGGCGATGCTGGTCAGGATAGCGAGCAATTCGAGCCATACCGAGACATGGGGGTGGTGATCGACGAGGCTCGGGGCGAGCCACTGGGAGACCTTGAGGCTGCCGCCGAAAATTCCTGGAAGATTGAGAAAACCGGCGAAGAGGGCCCCGAAGGCGAGGATCTGCAACGGCACGGTCATGACCGCCGGCGGCTCATGGGCATGGGCATGGGCCTCGGCGTCGCGCGGTTCGCCGTGGAAGACGAGGAAGATCATGCGGAAGGTGTAATAGGCGGTCATTCCGGCGACCAGCACGCCGACCAGCCAGATGCCGGTGTGGCCGGTGGCCAGGGCGGAGAAGAGAATCTCGTCCTTGCTGAAGAAGCCGGAGAACGGCGGGCAGCCGGCCAGGGCGAAAGCGCCGATCATCATCGTCAGGTAGGTCTTGGGCAACTTGCTCTTTAAGCCGCCCATCTTCCAGATGTCCTGCTGGTGATGGAGGGCGTAGATCACCGACCCCGCGCCGAGGAAGAGCAGGGCCTTGAAGAAGGCGTGGGTGAAGACATGGAAGATGCCCGCCGAGTAGGCGGCGATACCAACGCCGGCGAACATGTAGCCCAGCTGGCTGACGGTGGAGTAAGCGAGGATCTTCTTGATGTCCTTCTGGAACATGCCAAAGATGGCAGCCAGCAGGGCGGTGAGGATGCCGACCCAGGCGACCACCGTTCCCGCTGTGGCATGGGAGGCGTAGAGGAAGCTGAAGCGGGCCACCATGTAGACACCGGCGGTGACCATGGTCGCCGCGTGGATGAGGGCGGAAACCGGCGTGGGACCGGCCATGGCGTCGGGCAGCCACACATAGAGAGGGATCTGCGCCGATTTGCCGCAGGCGCCGACAAAGAGCAGCAGACAGATGGCGATGCCTGTCGCCGGGGCGATCTTGTCGACGTTGGCCTTCAGAGACAGGTAGTCGAAACCGCCTGCGCCGATGGCCCAGAAGAGCAGGGACATGCCGAGCACGAAGCCGAGGTCGCCGATGCGGTTGACGATGAAGGCCTTGTTGCCGGCGATGACGTTCTCGGTCTCCTTGCAGTAGTAGCTGATGAGCAGGTAGGAGCAGAGGCCGACGCCTTCCCAGCCGACGAACATCACCACCGGGCCGCTGGCGAGGACGAGGATGAGCATCGAGCCGAGAAAGAGGTTGAGATAGGCGAAGAACTTGCCGAAATTCTCATCCCCGGCCATGTAGCCCACCGAATAGATATGGATGAGCGAACCGATCAAGGTGACGAAGAGCAGCATCAGCGAGCTGAGGGGGTCGGCGAGGAAGCCCATGTCGACATGGAGGTCGCCCACGGCGAACCAGGTGAAGGCGTTATGGACGAGGAAGCGCTCTTCGGCGGGCAGCCCTTTGAGGTGGAAGAACACCACCAGGGCGAAGATGAAGGAGAGCAGCGGCCCGATGCACGCCAGAGCCCCGTAGAGCAGCTCCGGCAGGGCTTTGCCGCGGCAGGTGAAAAGATGGAGAAGGCCGAGGACCAGGGCGCCGAGCAGCGGCATGAGGGGGATATAGCCGAGGTAGGTAACCGAGTGTTCCATAGCATCACCCCTTCAACAGGCTGAAGACGTTGGTGTCCAGCCTGCTCTTATGTTTGTGCAGGAGAATGACCACCGCCAGCGCCAGCGCCGCCTCCGCTGCGGCCACCGCCATGACCAGCATGGCCAGGACGTGGCCATCCATGGTCTGGTGCAGCCGGGAGAAGGCGATAAAGGCGAGGTTGGCGGCGTTGAGCATCAGCTCGACCGACATGAAGACGGTGAAGACGTTGCGCCTGGTGATCACCCCGAGCATGCCGAGGCAGAAAAGAACGATACTGAGAACGAGATAGTCCTGTATCACTTGCCGAGCCTCCTTTTACCCGCCAGAACCACCGCCCCGACCAGGGCGATGAGCAGCAGTATCGAGACGATTTCAAAGGGTAGCAGCCAATCCTGGAAGAGCACCAGCCCGACCTCCTTGATGCCGCCGAAGCCGCCGCCGACGATGGTGGCCTCGCTGCCGGGCAGGGTCTTGACGATCTTGACCAGAAAGAGGGCGATGGGGGCGATGACGACCACCCCGCCGAGCAGATAGTACCAGCGCCCGCTCTCCTCAGGCAGATCCTTCTCCTGGAGGTTGAGAAACATGATGATAAAGAGAATCAGCGACATGATCGCCCCGGCGTAGACGATGAGCTGCAGGGCGAAGATCAGCTTGGCGGAGAGCAGGGCGTAGAGTCCGGCCAGGGACACCATGGTCACCACCAGGCTCATCGCTCCGTTCATGGGATGGCGGAAGAGCACCAGGCCAACGGCGCCCAATACCGCCAGGATGGCAAATCCGTTGAAGAGCAGTTCGGTAATCATGGCTTATGCGCCCCCTTTCTTATAATCTTCCTCGGCAAAGGCGCCCTTGGTGGCGAGAAGGTCGGAGAGCTCGAGCACGAAGGACGACCTCTTGTCGCCGGTGACCGAGAAGATCCCTGTGTCCATGCGGATGGCGTCCAGGGGACAGGCCTCGACGCAGTAGCCGCAGTAGATGCATTCGAGAAGGTCGATGGTGAATTTCACCGGCATTTTCTCGGTGCGCCCGTCGAGACGCTCTCCGGCGGTGATCTGGATGCAGTTGGCCGGGCAGTTGGTCTGGCACATGAAGCAGGCGACGCATTTGACCGTGCCGTCCTCATGGGTGGTGAGGCGGTGTCGTCCCCGCCAGCGCACCGGGATCTCCGGCTGCACCTCGGGGTAGTGGCGTACGTAGAGGCGGCGGTTGTCGAGCAGGTTGCGGAAGAAATGGCCGAAGGTGGTGGCCATGCCTTTGACGATTTCGATCAGGTAGAGGCGTTCCTTGAGGCTCGCCCCCTTTCGTGGCAGGGTCTTGACGGTCGCTCCCATGGTCGTCCTCCTTTAGCTCAGCGCCACGACAACGGCGCTGGTGACAAAGATGTTGAGCAGGGCCAGGGGAAGGAGGGTCTGCCATCCCAAGCGTTGCAGCTGGTCGTAGCGGAAGCGGGGCAGGGTCCAGCGCACCCAGATGTAGACGAAGATCATCATGGTGACCTTCACCAGGAAAGTGGCCATCTGCAGCAGCATGACGAAGATGTGAGCGGCGGGGCCGCCCTTGTCGGCAAAGAGGATGAGGAGGAGCACCACCTCGAGAAAGATGACCAGGCCCCAGAAGCACTTGATGTAGATCTCGGCCTCGAAGACTCGCGGGTCGTTCTCCCTGGGGTAGTGGCTGACGTTGCTGCGCCTGATCCAGCCGGCGAAGTAGTGCATGGCCACCGGCACGGCGACCATCAGCAGGAAGGCCACCGGCTTGGCGTTGTTGATCAGGGTGGCGGTGGACAGGAAGGGCACCTGGTAACCGCCGAAGAACAGGGTGACGATCATGGCGCTGGAGACGAACAGGGCCACGTATTCCCCCATGAAGAACACGGCGAACTTCATGGCGCTGTACTCGACATGGAAGCCGGCCACCAGCTCGCTTTCGCCCTCGGCGAGGTCGAAGGGGGTGCGGTTGGTCTCGGCGAAGGCGGCGACGATGAAGATGACCAGCCCGAGGGGCTGCAGCACCGCCCCCCACATGGGGATGAAGCCGAAGAGCAGGCGGCCCTGGAACTGCGCGATCTCGTTGAGGTGGATGGTGCCGTAGACCACCAGCAGGCTGACGATGGCCAGCCCCATGGGGATCTCGTAGCTGATTACCTGGGCGGCCGAGCGGAGGCCGCCCAGCACCCCGTACTTGTTGGTCGAAGACCAGCCGGCGAGAATGATGCCGTAGACCGAGAAGCCGACGAAGGAGAGGAACCAGAGGATGCCGAGGTCCAGCGGGATACCCTGCATGAGGTAGCTCTTGCCGCCCAGCACGAGCGTATCGGCGAAGGGCACCACGGCGAAGGAGACGACGGCGGTGAAGAAGACGATCAGCGGCGCGAGCACGAAGTAGAACTTGTGTTTGATATGGCCCGAGGTGACATCTTCCTTGAAGATGAGCTTGGCGGCATCGGCCAGGTTCTGCACCAGGCCGGCGGCGCGGAAGCCGAAGATGTTGGCGCGGTTGGGGCCGGAGCGGTCCTGGAAGAAGCCGGCGCCGCGTCGCTCCATCCACACGCAGACGGCGATGAAGCACAGGGGGATGAAGGCGCTGAAGGCGACTCGCACGACGACCATGAAAATATCAAGCGCTGACATGGGCGGCCTCGTTTTCGTTGAGTTTCAATCCCTGGGCCGGGACCGTATCGGCGCTCTGCCCGGCGAGGGCCGGAATGAGGGCGGCAAGCGCGGTGAAGAGGCCGGCCCGGTCGGCCGCAGTCCCGTCGAGGGCGGCGATGAAGTCGGCCATGTCGGGCAGCGGCTCGTTTTTGCCGACTGCCTTGCGGAAGCATTGCAGGATGCCGTCGCAGTTGACCACCGCGCCGTCGTATTCGCTGAAGGAAGCGACCGGCACGGCGATGTCGGCCGTGGCCGCGCAGGGCGAATCGTGGCTGGTGGCGAGGATGGTTCTGATCCCCATGAGAAGCTGCTGCAGCTCTTCCAGCGGGAAGCTTCGCTCGAGCTCGTTGTCGCAGTTGATCAGCAGCTGGGCCTCGGCGAGGGCCGCCAGGAAGGTCTCGCGGCGGCAGTCGATGCCGAGCAGGAGCAGGCCGGCGCGGTTGGCCGACTTGTCGTCCTGGATGAGATAGCCGTCGCCGTCGCCCGGCTTGAGGTAGCCGTCGCTGAACCCGGAGAGGATCGCGCCATGCCTGGCAGCCCACTCGCGGGCCGCCAGCATCTGTTCCAGGGAGCAGCTGGGAGAGAGCAGGACGACGACTTTCTGCGCCCGCTGCAGCTCGTCGCGGCAGGCGGCCAGGGCGTCGGCCACAGCCGCCGGCTGTCCGCCGATGCGCGCCACGGTGAGCCTCCCCTCGTTTTCCCGCCTGTAGCTCAGCCGGCCTTCGTCGCAGATGAAATAGCCGTTGACCTGCAGGTTGAGACGAGGGCGGAAGCGATAGATGCGATCGTCGGCGTACTTCTCGCGGTGGTGGTCGATGACGATGTTGCAGCCCTTGCTGCAGCCGTGGCAGATGCCCGGGCTCTTTTTGAGGAACCAGACCCGCTGCTGGAAGCGGAAGTCCCTGCTGGTCATGGCGCCTACCGGGCAGAGGTCGACGACATTGAGGGCATAGCGGTTGTTGAGCGGCCGCCCCGGAAAGATGGTGACCCGCGCCTGGTCGCTGCGGTTGACGATGCCCAACTCGCCGGTCTTGGTGATCTGCCGGCAGAAACGCACGCAGCGTCCGCAGGTGACGCAGCGTTCCTGGTCGTGCACCACGCCGCAGCCGAAATCGAGCTTCTTGGACTTCTGCACCTGGGGCACGGTCATACGGCTCGGCTGACCATGGTAGGTCATGTAGTAGTCCTGGAGCTTGCATTCGCCGGCCTGGTCGCAGATGGGGCAGTCGATGGGGTGGTTGATCAGCTCGAACTCCATGACGTCGTGCTGGATCTTCTTGATGTGGGCGGCATCGAGCAGCACCTTCATGCCGGCCTGGGCCGGGGTCTTGCAGGCCGGAACCAGCGGCGGCCGCCCGTCTTCGATACCCACCAGGCACATGCGGCAGTTGCCGTCGGCGCCGAGGGCCGGGTGATAGCAGAGGTGGGGAATTTCGATGCCGGCGGCGGCGACGGCGTCGATGAGGTTTTTGCCCGACTCCACCTCCACCTCGACTCCGTTGACGAAAAGCGTGATCTTGTCAGCCATGGGATCCCCTACTGGCATGCTTGGGCGGTTGCGGCATCGGCCACGTACGCCTCGAATTCGTGTCTGAACTTGTCCAGGTAGCTGCGCACCGGCATGGTGCAGGCGGCAGAGAGGACGCAGACGGTTTTCATCTCGATGTTGTCGCACAGCTCGCGCAGCAGGAGGACATCGTCCATGGTTCCTTCGCGGCGCAGGATCTTCTTGATGATCTTCAGCATCCAGCCGAGGCCTTCGCGGCAGGGGGTGCACTGGCCGCAGGACTCGTGATGATAGAAGTCGATGAGGTTTTTGACCAGCTGGACGATGTCCACCGTCTCGTCGAGGACGACGATGCCGCCGGATCCGAACATGGTCTTGTGGGCGGCCATCGACTCGTAGTCGAGGGTGGCGTCGGCGGCCTCCTCGGGCAGCAGCACCGGGGTGGAACTGCCGCCGGGGATGATGCCCTTGAGCTTCCGCCCCTTCCACACGCCGCCGGCGACCGTGTTGATCACCTCCAGCAGGGGCAGGCCCAGGGGAAGCTCGTACATCCCAGGTTTCTCGACATGGCCGGAGATGCCGAAGAGATGGGTGCCGGGGCTCTTCTCCGTGCCATAGGCCTTGTAGGCGTCGGCGCCCTTGTCGAGGATGAAGGGCAGCGAGGCGATGGTCTGCACGTTGTTGATGATGGTCGGGCAACCGTAGAGGCCGGCTACCGCCGGGAATGGCGGCTTGCTGCGCGGCTGCCCCTTCTTGCCCTCGATGGACTCGAGCAGGGCGGTTTCCTCGCCGCATACGTAGGCGCCGGCGCCGCGATGGACGGTGACATCCAGCCGGTAGTCCTGGCCGGCGACCTTTTCGCCGAGATAGCCGGCGGCGTAGGCCTCGTCGATGGCCGCCTGCAGTACCTTGACCTGGGTGGTGTATTCGCCGCGTATATATATATAGGTGTCGTGGCAGCCGATGGCGTAGGCGCAGATGATGATGCCCTCGATGAGCAGATGCGGGTCCTTGACAAGAATATAGCGATCCTTGAAGGTCGCCGGCTCGGATTCGTCGGAGTTGACGGCGAGGTAGACCGGTTTGCCGGTGTTCTTGGGCAGAAAGCCCCACTTGACACCGGCGGGGAAGCCGGCGCCGCCGCGGCCGCGCAGCCCGCTCCTCTTGACCTCGTCGATGACGTCCTCCGGGGCGGTGGCGAAGAGTTTGTCGAGCGTTTTGTAGGCGCCGTGCTTCTTGGCGACCTTGAGGGTATTGCTGTTCTTGAGGTGGAACCTGGCGCTGAGGATCTTCACTTCCATGGTCGTTCCCCTCCTACACCAAGGTCGCCAGCAGGCTTTTCAGCTTGTCGACGTCCATGTTTTCATAGAATTCGCCGTTTATCTGCACCACCGGGGCGGTGCCGCAGTGGCCCAGGCACTCCACCTCCTCGAGGCTGAAGCGACCATCTTCGCTAATTTCGCCGGGGGCGAGGCCGAGCTCGCCGCGCAGGTAATCGACGATTTCCTGCTTGCCGCGCAGCCAGCAGGAGAGGGTGCGGCAGATGCAGATATGGTATCTGCCCATCGGCCGCAGGTGGTACATGGTGTAGAAGGTCGCCGCCTCGAAGACCTTGCTGGCGAAGGTGCCGATACGGTCGGCGATGTAGGCGATGGCCTCCTGGCTGACCCAGCCTTCCTGCTCCTGCACCAGCCACAGGGAGGGCAGGATCATCGACTCCCGGGTGGGGTAACGGACCACCAGCCGCTCGAACATGGCGTCTCGTTCCGCGTCGAACTGGAAGGGTTTTCCTGTGGCAATCAAATGCGAACGGTCGCTCATCTGTCCAACTCCCCGCCGATGATGTTGATGCACCCCAAGTTGATGATGGCGTCGGCGATCATATTGCCCTCGACCATCTTGTGGAAGCCGCCCATGATATAAAAGCAGGGCGGACGCACCTTGAGTTTGTAGGGCCGGCCGCTGCCGTCGGCGACGACATGGAAGCCGAGCTCGCCGTTGGCCGCCTCGAAGGAGTCGTACCATTCGCCCGGCGGGACCTTGACCCCCTCGAAGACCAGCTTGAAGTGGTTGGCGAGGCCTTCGATATTGCCGTAGACTTCGCTCTTGGGCGGCAGATGCACCCTGGCGTCGGCCACGTCCACCGGGCCCTCCGGTATGTGCTTCATGGCCTGGCGGAGAATGCGTATCGACTGGAACATCTCCTCGAAGCGGATCATGAAGCGGTCGTAGATGTCACCGGTGCTGCCCACCGGCACCTCGAAGTCGAAGTGCTGGTAGTTGTAGTAGGGGGCGTCCTTACGCAGGTCGAAGGGGACGCCGCTGGCGCGCAGGGTCGGTCCAGTGAAGCCGTAGCTGAGCGCGGTTTCCGCCGGCAGGATGCAGACGTTCTGGGTGCGGTCGTGGACGATGCGGTTGGTCTCGACCAGCTTGAGCGAGTCGCCGATGCCCTTTTCGATGGCGCGCAGGTGACCTTCGAGATCCTCTTTCCAGCCCTCGTAAAAATCGCGGTACATGCCGCCGATGCGAGTGAAGGAAGAGGTGAGGCGGGCCCCGGTGAGGCGGCTGATGAAATCGTAGGCGGCTTCCTTCTCGTTGTAGAGGTACCAGTAGTTGGTAAGACCGCCCATGTCGACGAGGTTGGCGGCGATGCACACCAGGTGGTCGAGGATGCGGTAAAACTCGGTCAGCACCACCCGCATGAACTGGGCCCGCTCGGTGATCTGCACCCCCAGCCAGGCCTCGATGGCCTTGACGTAGGCGATGTTGTTGATCATCGACGAGCAGTAGTTGAGGCGGTCGGTCAAGGGGACGATCTGGTTGTAGGTGCGGTGTTCCGCCGTTTTCTCGAAGCCGCGGTGCAGGTAGCCGATCTCGTTGACGTTGGCGAGGATGGTCTCGCCGTCGAGGGCGGTGAGGATGCGGATGGCGCCGTGGGTTGCCGGATGGGACGGGCCGAGATTGAGGAACATGATCTCGGTATTGATGTCTTTGAGCGTGGTCTCATTGATACCGTTTTCCACCAGCCGGGCGCGGATCTCCTTTTCCAGGCTGTCGGTTTCGTAGCAGATCTGCCCCTTGCCGATAGGGTAGTCCTTGCGCAGGGGGTGTCCCTGGAACTGCCAGTGGTTGAGGATGCGCCGCAGGTCGGGGTGGCCGGCGAAGCTTATGCCATACTGGTCGTAGACCTCGCGCTCCCCCCAGTTGGCCGAGCCCCACAGGTGGCAGGCGGATGGTATGCCCCGCTCGGGATCCGCCACCGGACAGCGCACCTGCACGAGGAGGTTGTCCTGCCAGTTGCGCAGGGTATAGACGACGGCAAAGCGCGCCGGCTGCGGCTGGGGGTGGTCGAGATAGTCGATGGCGGTGACATCGAGCAGCAGGCCGCAGTTGAAGGCCGCATCGTTTTTCAGCCGCGCCAGGGTGTTGTGCAGGGTTTCCGGGGAAACCTCGACCACCACCGTGTCGAGCGCGGTGGAGCAGGTGGCGTCGGGAAAGGCCGCCCCTATCTTCTCTCGCATGGTCCTGTTCATATCAGTCGAGAATCCCTTTGAAGTCTTTGTGGCGGTCGTGGAGCACCGTTTCCCCCTGGATCTGCTGCTGGATCTTGATCAGGGCGTCGAGGACCACCTCCGGCCTCGGCGGGCAACCGGAGATGTAGACATCCACCGGGATGATGGTGTCGATGCCTTGCACTGTGCAGTAGTTGTCGTAGATGCCCCCCGAGCTGGCGCAGGCCCCCATGGCTACCACCCACTTGGGCAGGGGAATCTGTTCGTAGATGCGTTTGAGGATCGGCGCCTGCTTGTAGCTGATGGTGCCGCAGACCAGCAGCAGATCGGCCTGACGCGGCGAAAAGCGCACCACCTCGGCGCCGAAGCGGGAGATGTCGTGCTGGCTGGCCGCGGCGCTCATGAACTCTATGGCGCAGCAGGCGGTGCCGAAGATGAAGGGCCACAGGGAATATTGGCGGCCCCAGTTGATGATCGCATCCAGCTTCGTGGTGATGACCGAGTTGCCGAGACTCGCTTCCAGTCCTACCGCCAATTGAGCACCCCTTTCTTGAGAATGTAGATCAGTCCGGCGAGAAGGAGGACCATGAAGGTTACCATCTCGAAGAAGCCGAACCAGCCGAGTTCACGGACGATCACCGCCCATGGATACATGAATACCGCCTCGATGTCGAAAATGAGAAAGAGAATGGCCAGGAGATAGAACTTGACGCTGAATTTCTGGTCCACCGAGCCGATAACCGGGCCGATGCCGCTCTCGTAGGCCTCGTTCTTGATCTTGCCCCGGGACCGTGGACCGAAAACCACGGTGGCGACCATCAGACAAGGGATAAGGGCGGCGAGACCGATCAGGGTTACCGCCGAAAGAATCAGTTCCGTTGACATGGTGTTCCCTTTGCGTTGTGGCTCGTTGTTCGCCTGTTCCCGAGGGGTGGGCGACGGGGAATATATGAACCTTCATTCATTAACAGCCGCCGCGCTTTTCTGTCAAGCCTTCTTTGTCGTGGGCAAACAGGCACTTAGGTGATGTTATCGTGAGACTTTTTGTGCAACCCGCCCTTGCTCGGATGTGCGCCTTGTGCTGAAATTCGCGCATGCTCCCCTGGCTGCCAGCTTTCCCTTTTCGTCAAGGGCATGGCCTGGCAGATGGAGTTGTTGAGAAACTGCCTTATGAAAACATGCGGATAGCGCGAGGGGGAGGGGCAGGAACGTCTCGAGGCAACCCATGTTCGTCAGGGCCGATTCTCTGCCAATAGGCACAAGCAGCACAGCGGCAGCTCGTCGAATCGTCCTCTGGTTGCAGCTAATGAAATTGCCGGGTGGGGAGGGGGATGAGGAGGCCGTTTGTAAAACGACAAAAATACGGTGAGATAAATCGTGTTCTCACTGATTCATTCGCGTGAACTCGATGTTCATTTTTAATTATGGTTGTCGCGCTGTAGCTGGCCATGAATGGGGCCTGTCGTGCGATCTGGGCCGGAACCGGGCATGGTGGGGCCATGCGGTGTCGGTGATGCCGAGGCATACCCGAGGGGCGGCCTGAGACGAAGTGATAGAAAAAACACCCCGCCGCCCGGGTTGGGCGGCGGGGGAGTTGGCGGAGGGAACCCTTACCAGCCGAGGGTCAGATAGTCATGCATGGAGTTGGCGGCGGCACGGCCCGCACCCATGGCGAGGATGACGGTGGCGGCCCCGGTGACGATGTCGCCGCCCGCCCAGACTGCTTTCTTGGAGGTCTTGCCGTTACGCTCGTCGGCGACGACATTGCCCCACTTGTTGAGCTTCATATCCGGCGTTTCGCTGGTGAGGAGCGGGTTGGCGCCGGAGCCGACGGCGACGATGCACAGATCGCAGGCGATTTCGAACTCGGAGCCTTTGACGGCCACCGGGCGTCGTCGCCCCGAGCTGTCGGGTTCGCCCAGCTCCATGCGCAGGCATTCCATGCCGGTGAGGCGTCCGTTAGCATCGCCGAGGTAGCGGGTGGGGTTGGTGAGCAGGCAGAGCTCGATCCCCTCTTCCTCGGCGTGGTGGATTTCGGCGTGTCGAGCCGGCATTTCTTCGCGGGAACGTCGGTAGACGATCTTGACAGTCTCCGCGCCGAGGCGCATGGCGGTTCTCGCCGAGTCCATGGCGACGTTGCCCGCCCCGAGGACGACCACGTTTTTACCGCGGGGAATGGGGGTGTCGACCTCGGGATACTTGTAGGCCTTCATCAGGTTGGCGCGGGTGAGATACTCGTTGGCGGAGAGGATGCCGACCAGGTTCTCGCCGGGGATGTTCATGAACTTCGGCAGGCCGGCGCCAACGCCGACGTAGATGGCGTCATAGCCCTGCTCGAAGAGTTCGTCGAGGGAGACGGTGCGGCCGACAACGGCATTGCACTCGATCTTCACCCCGAGGCGTTCGAGGAAGTTGACCTCCTGGGCGACGATGGCCTTGGGCAGGCGGAACTCGGGAATGCCGTAGACAAGCACGCCGCCTGGTTTGTGGAAGGCCTCGAAGATGGTCACATCGTGCCCCTTGACGATGAGGTCGCCGGCGACGGTCAGCCCTGAGGGGCCGGAACCGACCACCGCCACCCGCTTCCCGGTCGGCCCAGCCTTGGGCGGCAGTTCGCCCTGGCCGTGTTCCCGTTCGTAGTCGGCGCAGAAGCGTTCGAGATTGCCGATGGCCACCGGCTGGCCCTTCTTGCCGACGATGCACTTGCCTTCGCACTGCGATTCCTGGGGGCAGACACGGCCACATACCGCCGGCAGGGCGTTCTTTTTCCAGAGGTTGCGGATGGCGCCGGTAAAGTCGCCGTGGGCGATGAGGTCGATGAAGCCGGGGATGTCGACTCCCACCGGGCAGCCCTCGACACAGCCGGGTTTTTTGCACTGCAGGCACCGCGATGCTTCTTCCTGGGCCATCTTGACGGTGTAGCCGGTCGGCACCTCGAGAAAGTTGCGGGCGCGGATCTTCGGGTCCTGCTCGGGCATGGCGACTCTGGAACTTTGGCCTTTTTTACCATCTGATTCCGACATGATCTCCTCCAAAGGCTATCGATTGCACGATCTACAATATCTCTTGCGAATACCCCCTGGCCTCGCGGCGCAAAGGGGCGGACGGCCTACTTGGCGTCGCGCAGGTTGCAATAGTGGTTGTGACTGGAGCGCTCGTCCTCCTGGTAGGCGCGCAGGCGCAGGATGAGTTCGTCGTAGTCGACCTTGTGGCCGTCGAACTCGGGACCGTCGACACAGGCGAACTTTGTCTCCCCGCCGACGGTGACCCGGCAACCGCCGCACATGCCGGTGCCGTCGACCATGATCGGATTGAGGCTGACCAGGGTCTCGACGTTGAACTCCTTGGTGATGGCGCTGACCGCCTTCATCATCGGCACCGGGCCGATGGCCACCGCCAGCTTGATGTCGCCAGCCTTGAGCACCTCGCGGAGCACCTCGGTGACAAAACCGTGATGCCCGTAGGAGCCATCGTCGGTGCACACTTTCAGCTCGTGGGAAGCGGCCTTCATCTGCTCTTCGAGGATGAGCAGGCCCTTGTTGCGGGCGCCGATGATGCAGGTGACATGGTTGCCGACCTCCTTGAGGCCGCGTGTGATGGGGTGGAGGACGGCCACGCCGGTGCCACCGCCGACACAGACCACCTTGCCGACTTTCTCGAGGTGGGTCGGTTTGCCGAGGGGGCCGATGACATCCTGGTAGCCTTCGCCGACCTTGAGATCGCGGAAGAGAGCGGTGGACTTGCCGACCACCATATAAATAATGGTGATGGTACCCTTTTCCGGGTTGGTGTCGGCCATGGTCAGCGGGATGCGTTCGCCGTCTTCGTTGGCCTTGAGGATGACGAACTGGCCGGGCTTGGCCTTCCTGGCGATGAGCGGGGCCTCGATTTCATTGAGAATTACCGTTCCCTGGGACATCTCTTCGCGCTTGACGATTGTGAACATTGGCTCCTCCTGACATGAAACCTATTGAATTTAAAGGAGAAAAAATTTCCGGTGCGGCGAGACATGCGCCATTTAAATAATCATATAGCACCCATTAACGCAACACCAATTCTTGGCTGCACCGATGATCGGGGATAGCGCAAGGCAAGGCGCTGCGACATGCTTTGGGTCAAGTTATGTGCGAAGCGGGCGAAGAGTGCCTGTCATAAACAATATCTTGTCCCTGACAGGGTGAGAGGCAAGGAAAAATACGCTTGATGTCGATATGAATTGGTCGTGGCGATAAATTGCACAAAAGGAGCGGAGGGGGTGGGCGCGTTTACCTGGCAGGCCGGCGGCCATCTTATGGTCAGGTTTTTCGGCAGACCAGAGAAAAGAACTCCATGATCACTTCAAGTCTTGAGAAAGGCGTTATCTCTGCACGAATGGTGTCTTGGAAATCAGGGGCGAGTCGGGGCGCGGCAGCTTTTCTCTCCGGAAAAGAGTGTCATATTGAAGAACAGTGATTTTTTATTTGAAATTTTTTTATAAGCACGAGTATATAATAACCCTCGGGTGACTTTTTTGTGTGGTCTACAAAAAGTCGAAATGTGATTA
Source organism: Desulforhopalus sp. (assembly GCA_024710585.1). GTDB lineage: Bacteria > Desulfobacterota > Desulfobulbia > Desulfobulbales > Desulfocapsaceae > Desulforhopalus_A. The sequence goes on along the minus strand of JANJUM010000017.1, from coordinate 25,111 downwards.
TGCCAGAAAGGAGTCGTGCCATGGCGGAAGGGACAGTGAAATGGTTTAACAATTCCAAGGGTTTCGGGTTTATTCAGCAAGATGGAGGGAAAGATGTCTTCGTCCATCACTCGGCCATCAAGGGAGAAGGGTTCCGGTCTCTTGAAGAGGGACAGAGAGTCAAGTTTGATATCGTCGAGGGGCAAAAAGGACCGGCCGCAGAAAATGTTGTGAAACTCTGATTCCGAAATTTCACACCACGTCCGTCTCACCGAGTAGCTCGAGCAGCGCCATGGGAACCGCCCATGGCGCTGTTTTTTTTCGCCTGCGCCGCCGGGTGTGTGCCCATGACCCGCCCCCTCAAGGACCTCCTCGCCGGGATTGTCGCTGATGACCTCCTCGGAGAAGTGATCGGTTCCTACGATATCGTCGGCGACATCGCCATCATCAGCGTACCGCCAGCACTTGTCGCCGCCGAGCGACACATCGCCGCAGCCATTTTGGCCGGCAACAGACGGCTGGCGGTGGTGGCCAGACGCGATGGCAGCCACCATGGCGAGTTTCGCACCATGCCCTTGCGGGTGCTTGCCGGGGAAGAACGTACCGAAACCGAAGTCCGCGAATCAGGCGTGCGCCTGCGTCTCGATGTGGAACAGGTCTATTACTCGGGACGCAGCGGTCAGGAGCGGCTGCGCATCGCCTCCCTGGTGCAGCCGGGGGAAACAGTTGCGGTGCTCTTTTCCGGGGTGGCCCCCTATCCCCTCGTCCTCGCCCGCCACAGCGCTGCCGCAGCCATCGTCGGCATCGAGAAGAACCCTCTGGCGCACCGCTATGCCCTGGAAAACCTCCGGCTGAACAAGCGACTCGGCAACATCACGCTGCACAGTGGCGATGTCGCCACTGTTCTGCCGCAGCTTGGCCGCCACTTCGACCGTCTCATCATGCCTCTGCCCACCATGGCCGAAGCCTATCTCCCCGCAGCCCTCGCTGCTCTGCGCCCCGAGGGGATGCTCCATTTCTATCTGTTCGCACGCCAGGGGGAATTCGCCGCGGCCGCTGCAGCGGTCGAGGCCGCCTGTTTCGCCGCCGGTCGCCGTCTGGCCGAGCACCGTGTCGTGCCATGCGGGCACTGCGGGCCGCGGACCTATCGGCTCTGCGTCGATGCGCGAATCCGCTGAGGGACCGTCCGTGGTCCCGCTATCTCCCGTTGGCCCCGATAGGCGTTGAGTTTTTCACCCCCCTTTGTTACAACCAACAGGACCCGCGCCGCCGTCGCCAGCCCTGGTTGATGGCGGTATTCCGCAACCACGCCCATCAAGGAGCAGTCATGCACGTTTCATTCTACGGCGCCGTCCGCGAGGTGACCGGTTCCTTTCATACCCTGACAACCGAGAACGAGACCATCCTCTTCGACTGCGGCCTCTTCCAGGGGCGCCGCAAGGAGACCGAGGCAAAGAACAAGGTGCTGGCGGTCGACCCCAAGATCTTCATCAACGCTGTCCTCTCCCATGCCCATATCGACCACTCAGGCCGCCTGCCGCTATTGGTCAGGGAGGGATTTACCGGACAAATCTACTGCTCGCGCGCCACCGCCGCCGCCTCGGCCTATCTGCTCAGGGATTCCGCCAAAATCCAGGAGGGCGACGCTTCCTATCTCAACTACAAGACCGCCAAGTCCTTTCTCGCCAAAGTGCGCAGCGGCGATGGCAAGATCGCCATTTCCGCCCAGGATCTCCAGGACATCAAAGTGTTGCTCAAATCGGGGGACCACGGACTGCGCAACGAGGTCATCGAGAAACTGCTGCGCCAGCACCACCTCGAGGTCATCGAGCCGCTCTATTCCATGGAAGAGGTGGAGAACGCCCTGGCCTGCTTCCAGGGCATTCCCTATAACGAGACGGTGACCATCGGCCGCGGGGTGAACTGCACCTTCTACGAGGCAGGCCACATCCTCGGCTCGGCGATGTCGTTGGTCTCCTGCGAAAATGGCAGCCGGCGGCGCAACATCCTCTATAGCGGCGACGTTGGCCGTTTCGACAAGCCGATCATCAAGAATCCCAATCTGGTCTTCGCCGAGGAGCACCGCCATGTCGATCTGCTCATCCTCGAGAGCACTTACGGCAATCGTCTGCACGGGCCGATCGGTGACATGAAGGACCGGCTGCGCGAGGTGCTTTGCGAGACCTTCGACCGCGGCGGCTCGGTGATCATCCCCGCTTTTGCCTACGGGCGCACCCAGGAGCTGCTCTATTTCCTCCACGAGCTCTACCTGTCCGGAGAGGTGCCGGCGATGCCGGTCTATGTCGATAGCCCCCTGGCCACGCAGATCACCCATGTCTTTGGCGAACACCCCGAGACCTACGACCGCGAGACCCACGAGGTCTTTCTTCGCCGTGGCCTCAACCCCTTCGATTTCACGCAGCTCAAGTTCGTCCAGGGGATCGAGGAGTCCATGGCCTTGAACCGCGACCAGCGCTCCCATATCGTCCTCGCCGGGTCTGGGATGTGTGAGGGTGGGCGGGTACTACACCATCTGCGCCACAAGATCCACGACGAGCGCAACACCGTGCTTATCGTCGGCTATATGGGGAAGAACACCTTCGGCCGCCATCTCCAGGAGATGGGGGCGAAATATGCCGAGGAAGGGCGTTCCGGGGCGCCGCCGCTGGTGCGCTTCTTCAACAAGGACTATCCCCTGCGGGCGCGGGTGGTGACCTTGGGCGGGTTCAGCGCCCATGCCGACCGCGATGAGCTGCTGCGCTTCTTGCGCGAGTCGAACCTCATCGTGGAGAAAATCGCCCTGGTGCACGGCGAGGAGGACCAGACCCTGGCCTTTGCCGAGACCCTGCGCGGGGCGGGCTATCGAGTGACCGTCCCCTGGCATGGCCAGAGCGTCAACATCCCTTGAGGGGGTGGCCGGGTGTCGCCGGTTTTTTCTGTTGATTATGGGAAAAATACGGCTATAACCAAAAAAGAGGATGACACGTCTTCCGCGGTTTAACCCGCCGATGGCAAAGGGAACTCCTCCATGGAGACAGGGAAGGCCGCCCTCGGCATTGGTGCCGCCGCGACTTTCCCCCCTTTCTGTAGTGAACGTTGTCGTGCAGCAGTTGCGCCGGTGCTTGAGGCCGTGATGGCCTGGGGCCGCTGGCGGCGCTTACGACCATTGCCCCCAAAGAACCAGAGAAGGAGGATCGGGGATGGCGGTTAAGGTGACCTTGGATGAAGAGGAGTGCATCGGATGTCAGAGCTGCATCGAGCTGTGCCCGGACATCTTCGGCTTCGATGATGAGACCGAAAAGGCCTATGTCTTCGAGGTCTACGCCGACGATGAGGAGTGCGTCGAAGAGGCTGCCGCCGCCTGTCCGGTAGACTGCATCAGCGTCGAGGAGGAATAGGCTGCCCCTCGGGTCGAGTCGGCCGTGCCCATGAAGGCCTTCCATCCCCTGCGCCCTTTCACCGAGCCGTTCGGTGCTTCCACGCCCTTTACACTTGCGGCGGGAATGGCGCGAAGTCAGGGAGTGCTGAGGGTGGAGTTTCGTCTTGGCGGCGAACTCGATCTTATCGACCTTCCCCGTGTCCCCATCCCGCGGGAGGGGAGGCGGCGTCATGAATTATGGCGCCGCACCTGTTTCGAGTGCTTCTTCGCCGTTGCCGGAGACGAGGGCTACGTCGAAGTCAATCTCTGCACGGATCACTGCTGGAACGTCTATCGCTTCTCTGGATATCGACACGGCATGGCCGAGGCACCCTGCCCTGAGGTAGTTGTCGAGGTCGCCGCCACCACCGCCGGGCTGAGGCTCATCGCAGCTATTCCTCTCACCGGTCAGGCGCCTGACGAGTTGCCGCTGCAGGTGGCGCTCAGCGCGGTTCTCCTCCACCGCGGCGGCGAGAAATCCTACTGGGCGCTCGCCCATTGCGCAGGCGAACCCGACTTCCATCAGCGCGCCGCATTCGTCGTACATCTGCCCCCTCTCCTGACATGGCCGCCAAGCGTCGCATAGAACTCCTCGCCCCGGCTCGCAACCTCTCCTGCGGCCTGGCCGCCATCGACCATGGCGCCGATGCTGTCTATATCGGTGGCCCTGCCTTCGGAGCCCGCGCCGCCGCCGCCAACAGCGTCACCGATATCGCAACGCTGGCCGCTGCCGCCCACCGTTTCAAGGCCCGGGTTTATGTGGCACTCAACACCGTTCTCGACGATCGCCAGCTGGAAGAGGCGGAAGGCCTCGCCTGGAAGCTCTACGAGGCTGGCGTCGACGCCCTCATCGTCCAGGACATGGGCCTGTTGCAGTGTTCTCTGCCGCCCCTGCCCCTGCACGCCTCGACGCAGTGCGACAACCGCAGCCCGGAAAAGGTGCGTTTCCTCGAGGACGTCGGCTTTCGACAGGTGGTGCTGGCACGGGAGCTGACCTTGGCGGAGATTCGCCGGATTCGTCAGGCGACCTCGGTTATTCTCGAGGTGTTTGTGCACGGCGCCCTGTGCGTTTCCTACAGCGGGCAATGCTACATCAGCGAGGTTGTCGCCGGGCGCAGCGCCAACCGCGGTGAGTGCGCCCAGTTCTGTCGTCACCGCTATACCCTGCAGGATCTGCGGGGCAAGGTGCTTGCCGCTGACCGGCACCTGCTCAGCCTCAAGGATCTCGATCTCTCCCGTCAGCTTGCCGCCCTTCTCGCGGCAGGGGTCGACTCCTTCAAGATCGAGGGGCGGCTCAAGGACGAGAACTACGTCAAAAACGTCACCGCCGCCTATCGTCTGGCCCTCGACGAGCTGCTGCGCCTGTCGCCCGACCTGGAGCCGTCCTCCTCGGGCAGCTGCAGCTTTACCTTCATTCCAGATACCGCACGTTCATTCAATCGCGGCAAGACCGAGTATTTTCTCGTCGACAGGCGCAATAGCCCGGGGGCGCCCGACAGCCCCAAGGCCATCGGCCAGCTCCTCGGGCCGGTACGGGAGTTGGGGCGGGACTGGTTCGCCATCGCCACCGACGAGGAGTTGCACAACGGCGACGGTCTGTGCTTTTACGATCGCACCGGGACACTGCGGGGGCTGAAGGTCAATCGCGTCGCCCAGGGGCGCATCTTTGCCCACGGGGAGCCTGCCGGCCTCTTCGTGGGAACCCTGGTGTTCCGTAATCATGACGTCGCCTTCGCCGCCCTCCTGCAGCGCAGTGGCGGCTGCCGCAGGCTGGAGGTACGGCTCTCGCTCGCTGCTGTCGATAGGGGGGTGGAACTGACGGTTACCGACGAAGATGGCCTGGCGTCCACCACCTTCATGGAGGCGACCGCGGAGACCGCGGCGAAGCCCATCGATCTCGCCGTTCTGGCCGAGCGGCAGTTGCGCCGCAGCGGCGGCACGCCTTTCACCGTAACCGCGGTGGCGGTTGACCTGCCTTCCGGGGCTTACTACCCCAGCGCGCTCTTCAATGAACTGCGTCGGCGGGCGCTGGCCCGTCATCTCGACCTGCGCATTGACGCGTACCGGGTGGAAGAGGTGGCGCTCGAGCCCAACTCCTGCCCTTGGCCGGGGAAAACTCTCGATTATCGGAACAATATCACCAGCGCCAGGGCCCGCGACTTCTATCGGCGGCACGGCGCGGTCATCCCCGGCAATGGGGATCTCGACGCTGGCGAGGCGGAAGACTGCCGCCTGATGACCTGCAGGTATTGCGTGCGGCGCCAGCTGTCACTCTGCCCCCGCGACAAGGGCCAGGGCAGCGGTGATGCCGAACCGCTGCTGCTCAGCGACAATACCGGGGAGTATCTGCTGGTCTTCGCCTGCGACCGCTGTGAAATGACGGTGACGAAGAGGGGAAAGGCCCGCAGTTGAGGGAGGGGCCGTCCATGGCGACCCTTTAGTGTTGGCGGGGGCTGGGGTTGTTGAGGAGTCGTTTCTCGGCGCGCCGCTTAAAGAAGAAGGAGAGCAGCCGCAGGGAGAGGACATAGGTGATCAGGCCGAGGACGATCCCTACGGCGCAGCTGCCGATGCACAGAGGGATGAGGATCTCCATGCCGATCTGCATCATGGCCAGCACCGCTTCCTTCATGTCCCAAAAGCTGAGGTGGGTCAGGGCCAGGCCGAGGTTGACGAACATCGTCTTGACCTCGCCCAGCGGTGGCCCCGGCCAGACGAAGGCGCCGAGCCAGTAGTTGAAGGTGTAGATCGGCGCGATGGTCACCGGGTTGGTGATCCATACCGGGGCGATGGCCGCCGGCCGATTGACGTTGCAGATGGTGGCGGCGATAATCGCCAGGATGATCTGGATGCCCACGGTTGGAGTAAAGGCGATGAACATCCCCACCCCCAGGCCGCCGGCGATGGCCCGCGGCGAACTGCGCAGCCTGAGAACCCAGCGCAATACCGGTCGCAGGCGCAGCAGCCGGTTTCGCTTGTTCCGTTCTTCGCTCCTCTCTTCCATCATCCGTCCGTGTGTCGCCGTGGCACGTATCCGTTGTAGTCGACGGTTGCCCTGCGGGCAGCTCCACGACTGTGGTCAATGTGGTAAGTATACGTTCGGCAACCTTGCCGTCAATGCCTTTATCTGCCTCAGCCCTTGCCGGCGAGGGGGCGTTGTGGTTTTTGTTCTGTCGGAGGGCTGGGCAGGGGGATGAGAAGCACTGCCAGGTCGAGGGTCTCGTCTCGGGCAAAGAGGTAGCGATGGCGGAGCACACGGGGTTCCGCGGTTATGTCCGTCACTGCGAAGGCCGCGGCGAGGTAGCTGCGCAGCTCGTCGGGGAGGGTCAGCGACTGCGCCGCGTGCCAGACCACGGCGAGCTGGCGGCGACCTGGCGTGGGCAGCCCGGAGTTCGCCACAGGGAGTTGCCGCTCGAAGCGATAGCCGGGGACCAGGGCTGGGCTTGCCGGGAAGAGCAAGTGGAGGTTGCCGGCAAGAAAGCGGTCGTCGCTTATGAGAACACCCTCTCGGAAGCCAAGGGCGCGGAGGTCGGCGCCGATGGTGGCGAAGGGGTAGTTGAGGCGGCAGAAGCTGCCGCTGTAGGAGGCGGCGACGACGCGCAGGGCAAAAGCGAGGTAGATGCCGAGTGCGGCCACTCCGGCCAGGCCTATGAAGAGTGTGAAGCGGGGTGCGGTCGGCTGGTCCCGGTGCAGTCGGGTGAAGAAGACCAGGGGTACGATAAAGAGCAGTGGCTGGAGCCAGCGGTCCTTGACGTAGGTGACCTTGCCGGCCAGCACCACCACCAGCAGGGCGATGAAGAGGAAAAGGAGCAGCCGCTGCAGCAGGCGGGGCGGCAGAGCTTCTCCAGGCGGAAGTGTCCCGCGCAGGCCTCGTGGAAAGAGCAGCAGCAGGATCAGCCAAAGGGGGGTCAGAAAGAGGAAGGTCTTGAAAACCAGGCTGGCCGGGCCCTTGTACCAGAAGTCGAGCGCCTCCCGTTTGAATTTGTGGGTGGCGGAGAAGACGATGTCGCGGTTTTCGGTCATCCACCACAGGTACCCGGAGGGCAGGAGCAGGGCGAGGCAGAGGGCCAGCGCCATGTGGCGGTGAAAGAGCAGCTGGCGCCCTTCGGCAAAGGTGGCGAGAGTGATGAAGAGCACCGCGGCGAAGAGGAGATAGTTGGCCTTGGAGAGAATGCCAACGGCGAGGATCACCCCGAGGATGAGATAGTTGCCGAGGTTCTGCCGCTCGAGCAGGCGCAGGACCTGCCACAGGGTCGCCGCCGCCGCCAGCACCGCCAAGGTGGTGTGGGTCATGTCGCGCTGCGACTCCCAGCCGATCTGCGGGATGAAGAGCAGTGACAGGCTGGCGAGGATGGCCAGACGTTCGTTGTTCAGCGCTCTGCGCGCGGTAAGGAAGACGAAGAGGTAGGTGAGGAAGAGCAGGGTGTTTTTCAGCAGCGAGATGGCGAAAACGCCTTTGCCGAAAAGGGCGAAGAGAAGTCGCTGTACCCAGGTGTAGAGGGGCGGCTGCTCGGTATAGCCGGGAAGCAGCCACTGGCTGAGCAGCATCTGCTCGGCCTCGTCGTAATCGAGCGATGGCGAAATGGCCACCCGCAGGGCGATGTGCAGCAGGAAGTAGCCGGCGAGAAAGAGCAGGAAGGCCAGGGTCTGTCGCTGTGCGATGAGCCGTTTCATTGCTGCCCGAGGGCGTGGCGCTGCCGCCACCAGAGGAGGGTGTTGCGGAAGTAGACGACGAAGCCGAAGGCCTGGCCGAGGAGCAGCACCGGATCGCGGCGGACGATGGCGTAGGTGAGGACCATCAGCGAGCCGACGATGCTGACCAGCCAGAACTGGATGGGCAGGACCGACTGTTGCCGCTTCTCCGAGTAGAGCCATTGCAGTACGAAACGAAAGGTGAAGACTACCTGCCCGGCAATGCCCCAGATCATCAGCGTAGTGGAGATTTCCTTGTTGCCGAGGATTCTGGCGAGGCTGTAGGTCTCGCCAGCGAGCAGCTGGGCGATGGCGAGGACCGGCATGGCAACGACGAGAATACGCACCGCAGCCGGGATCTTCCCCCAGAAGCCGTAATAATGGAGGTTGCGGATATAGATGCCGTAGGTCACTGCCTGGCCGAGGATGATCGCCGGGTCGTGGCGGAGGACGCCGTAGAGAACGAGAAGAAAGGACGCAAGGACGCTGAGTTGCCAGAAGACCAGTGGCGAGAGGATGCGCCCGGCCCGTTCCGAGGCGAACCACTGCACCAGGAGTCGCGCGGAAAACAGCAGCTGGGCGGTAAAGCCTATGGCGAAGACGAGGTAATGGTTCATGCTGGCGGCTGGACGACGCCGTAACGGATCGAGCGGCTGCGCATCCAGCGGAAGGCGAGGGTGTCGAAGAAGGGGCCGATCAGGCGGTTGCGCAGGTTGTATTTGCTTGTCCCGGCGTGGCGCGGGTAGTGGGGGATCTCTACCTGTTTAACCCTGCCGCCCTGCAGCTGCACCAGGGCTGGCATGAAGCGGTGCATGCCGGTGAAGAACGGCATCTGTCGCGCGAAGGAAGTCTTGAGAATCTTCAGCGGGCAGCAGGTATCCTCGATCCGGTCATCGATCATCAGCCGGCGGTAGGCATTGGCGACTTTCGAGGAAAGCCTTTTCACCAGCCGGTCGCGCCGCTTTCTCCTGATGCCGTTGACCATGTCGTACTCGGGGAAATGGGGCAGGTAGCCGAGAAAATCGATGGGCCGGGTCTGCAGGTCGGCGTCGATATAGCCGATCAGCGTGCTCTGGCAGTGGTCGATGCCGGCTTTGATGGCGGTGCTCAAACCGTAATTGCGGTCGAGCTGGAGTATGGCGCACTGCGGCAGGCGGGCCGTGCACTGCTCTTTTAGGATCGCCAGGCTGCGGTCGGTCGAGCCATCGTTGACGAACAGCACCTTGGTGGGCAGCGGCGTCTGGCTGAGCAGAGGGTCCAGTTCCCGGAAGAAGGCGACGAGGCTTTCCTCTTCGTTGTAGACCGGGACTATGATGGTCAAGTCGTCTGCCATCGCTTGCAGAGGGTGGGGGTTGGCGGAAAATATGCGGTAACGTCCCTCTTCGAGGCTGCGGTGCCCGGCATGCGGTCGCGTGCTGTCGCCAACGAGGGTCGCCAGGAGGGAGCGGGGAAGGGCAGAAATTAACGTGTTCCTGCGGGGCAGCGCGAAGAGTGTCCCCCATTGGGGGATACCGGGCCGGTGCATCGCAAGAACGTATGCTTAACAGACCTGGCGGGGAAACTCAAGAGGATTCCTCGCCAGGTCCCGAGCCCGGAGGTGGCCGCCCCCCTTGGGCAAGGGCTCTCGATGGCCGGAACGTTTTGCCGGAGCTGGAGGGCCATGGCTCGTTACAGAGGGGACTGAAGCGTTGTGGCGGCCGCGATCACCATCCGCAACGAAAGAGCGCAACCGGCACATGCTCTCAGGCTGGCGCCTTCACGGCCGAGACCGGATTTTCCTCATTGCCTGGCCTTTGCCGCCAAGGGAAAGGATTGACAAGACCTTTCGCCATGGGTAAGAATTCCGCAATTGTCAGGCTGCAGGGCGGGGAAATGGAGGGAGGCGCGCGGCGACGAAAGCGAGGATGAATAGAAGAAGCTTCCTGAAAATGACGGTGGCCGGCCTGGTCTGGGCCGGCATCTCACCACTGGCGGCGGGCGAGGCGCTCTCGGTCGAAGAGGAGGGCGAAGAAGGGCTTCCGGGTACCGACACCGCCCAGGGCGACGCCTTTTCAGGAGGACCCGGGGACGGCTCGATCAAAGACTATCTCTATAAGGTCCGCAACCCCGATACCGCTTTCGTCGACGATCTCTATCTCAACCAGCGCGAAATGCAGTTGCTGCAGACGGTGCTGGAGCGACTGAACCGCCTCCGCGCCTGTGTCGGTGATGGCAATTTTTCGGTGCTCGGTTTCGATGAGGCCCTGGGAATCGCCAGACGCCAGGAATCCATAGGCGTCTTCACCTCCGAAGAGCTGGCTTTCGTCGAGATGCTCCATAGCCGTGACGCCAGGGATTATGGGTTCTTCGGGACCAAACCGGTGAATTCGCTGACCCATCGCATCGACCCAGCCGACATCGTCAAGGTTCCCTTTTCCGGCAACTATCTCTTCAAAGGCGATTCGCTGGAAAAATATGGCAGGATCCGGGCGGTACTGGGAGAGGATGTGATCCTCACCTCGGGCATCCGTGGCATCGTCAAGCAGCTCTATCTCTTCCTCAACAAGGCGAGACGCCATGGTGGCAACCTCTCGCTGGCTTCGCGCTCCCTTGCCCCTCCCGGCTATTCCTATCATGCCGTGGGGGACTTCGATATCGGTCAGAAAGGGTTCGGGGTGCACAATTTCACCGAACGCTTCACCTCGACCTCGGTGTACCGCGAGCTCATCGAGCGCGGCTATATCGACAACCGCTACTGGCGCGACAACATGCTCGGGGTTCGCTACGAGCCCTGGCACATCAAGCTCTAGGCGGCCGGCTCATTCTTCGAGTACCTTGAGGATGCGCTCTTCGCTGATCTTCCAGCGTTCCATCTCCCTCACCATGACCAGGGCCTTGTACACCGAGTCGCGGTAGCTGTCCGATTGAAAATGCTGGGTGAAGGTGATCTGCAGCCGGTCGTCGGTCTGCAGGTCGACCACCGGGTTGTCGATCTTCAGGTGGATGAATTTCGGCCGTGTCAGGCTGGCGATGCGCTGATTTTTCCATGTTTCGAGGCTGACCGCGGTGGCTGGCGAGAACCGCTCGCTGTAGGCGTCGAGATAGGCGGCGATGTCGGCCGCCTGCCAGGCATTCTTCCACGCCTCCAGGGCGTAGAATGCTTCGAGCTGCAGGGAAAGGTGCTGCAGTGCCCTGGTCGACGGTTCCATGCTCTGGGATGTTGTCGCGGGTTGCGTTGACTCTGGCGCAGGCTCGGCAGGTTGCTGGCCGGGCTCGGCGGCCTGGGCCGTCATCACTGTCTGCTTCGGCAAAGGGTCCGTAACCGTTGGCGCTGAGGCCTGGGGGATGACTTCCTTCCTGGCTGGGGGCGGTGTCTGTGGCGGGGGGGCGGTCAGTTCCTTTGCAGGCAACATGGGGTCGGCCCCCGTCGCTCCCCGCGGAGACGGCGGGGCGGCGACGAGAGCCTTCCAGGCCTTGATGTCGAAAGGGGCGATTTTCTGGACGATGAGCACCCCCCCCTCACCGGCGATCACCGTCGGGGTGGCGAAGGGCACCTGGTTGCGCAGGGTTGCGGCTGTCGCGGCGTCCTTGACCTCGGCGATGCCCAACAGGCCGAAATCGACGTCGCCGCTCTTGTCTTTTTTGAGTTCCAGCTCGAGGTTTTCGAAGAGCTTGCCGCCGGCGATCTCGGCGAGAACATTTTTTGCCTCCTGCTCGGAGGGCAGCTTGATATAGCGCAAGAGCGACCGTTCGGGGGGCAGGAGGAGGAAGTTCTCCGTCGGTTTGGAGCTGCGGGCGGCAAGTTTTTCCTCGAGGCGTCGGCCCTGGTGGCCGAGGAGCCGAGCCCTCTGCAGGCTGAGCCAGGCCATGTCGTAATTTTTATTACGGGTGTAAAGTTCGGCCAGATAGGAATACCCGAGGGTGAAGCCCGGATCCTGGGCAAGCAGATCGAGGATCTGCTGCTCCGCTCTGGCATACTGTTTGTCGACGTAATAGAATTTGGCCAGATCGTATTTGTACCACTTCGAGGTGGGGGCGAGGGCTACCGCCTTCTGCGCTTCTGCGATGGCCTCGGGGATGAGGCCGAGGCCGTAATAGAGAATGCCAAGGCGCATGTGCAGGGACGGGTGCTTGTCTCCGGCTATGGTCGTGGCTTCTTTGAGGGCGTCGGCGGCCTCGAAGTGTCGATAGGATCTGATCAACTCGTTGGCCCTGTCGAGAGGTTCCTTGAACGCCGGGCCTTGCTCGGCTGCCAGGGAGGCCGGAGGGGCGAGAAGGAGAGACAACAGCGCAAGGCGGGGCAGTATGTTCATGGCTGTCTCGATGGTGGGAGTCGGCCGCTGTCGCTCCATGGAGAGCGATGGCGGACAGTTGGTGGTGATGGAATCCGCTGGCGAGGGGGCCGCGTGCCGTGAAGTGCACGTCATTGCGGCATATGTTCTCGCTGATGTGGAAAATCGTATATCGTCGATACCTTACAGTGTGTTGAAAAAAATTGCAATGTTGGCATGTTAGTGTTAGGTAAAGATTCCTGTATGGGCTATTGGGGCAGTTCTCGCCTGCCTGACCGTCTTTGCTGCTTTCACAACGGATGACTATGTATAGGGCATTTTTCAACCTGCAGTGCAAACCATTCGAGGTGGCGCCCGACGCCACGTTCCTCTGGCTGGGAGAAAAGCACCGCGAGGCGCTCGCCGCCCTGCGGTACGGCATTCTCGAGAACAAGGGCTTTTTGCTCTTCACCGGGGAGGCCGGCATAGGTAAGACGACCCTGGTCAACGCCCTCCTCGCCAGCCTCCACGACTCGGTGGTGGCGGCGGTGATCACCGACCCGGCGCGGGAGCGTCTCGAGTTCTACAATGCCATCGCCACCGGCTTCGGCCTTGCCAGGGAATTCACCTCAAAAGTAGAATTTCTCCTGCAATTCAGCCATTTCCTGCACAAGTCCGGTGACGAAGGGAAAAAAGTCCTGCTGCTCATCGACGACTGCCAGCGCCTTAGTCAGGAGATGCTCGAAGAACTGCGCCTGCTCTCCAATATCGAGAAGGCTGACGCCAAGTTGATCAATATCTTTTTCGTCGGGCAGCGGGAATTCAACGATACCCTCGTGCAGCCGCAAAACCGCGCCCTGCGCCAGCGACTCACCGTCAAGGTCGATCTCGTACCCTTCACCGTCGAGGAAAGCGGGGCCTACATCGATCATCGCCTGAAAGTGGCCGGCAGTACGGAAAAGATCTTTTCCGCCGCTGCGGTGCGGCGCATTCACCAATACGCCATGGGCGTGCCCAGGCGTCTCAACATCATCTGCGACCATGCCTTGGTGGCGGCCTGTGTCCAAGGCAGGCGTAACATCGACGAACAGATTGTCGAGGAATGCGCTCAGAAACTCAATCTACCCCTGAAACCGACCCCGCAGGATTTTGTCGGCCTCGAACAGGAGAAGAGCCATCTGCAGCATTTCCGCGGCCGTTTCACCCCCGGGGCTGGTGCTTCCCCCGGGGTGGTCACCGGCTTCAACCTCGAGAAGCAGCGCCGATTCCCGCTGTGGCAGGTCGGGGCTGTTGGCCTGGTGGCCGCCGGGTTTGCCCTGGCCTTCTGGCAGTATGGACCAGGCCCGGATGGCGGGGCAGTGGTCGAGCCTGTCGAGGTGGCGGAGCGTGCCGAGGTGAAGAAGGATGGCTCGGAGGAGAGCCCGCCGCTGGCAGGGCAGGTGGAGCAGCCCCCTGCCGGGACGGGTGACGGCAGGGGGGGGGAGCGGAAGGGCTTCATCCCCGCCAAGCCGGGTGACGATGATGACAGCATCTCGGTTGTGGCTGCAGAGAGCCCTGCCGGGCAGTCGGCGGTGACGATTGTCTCGGCTGCGCCCCTGCTGCCGGTAGGTGGCGGGGAGTCTGCGACGACGGCCGTATCGGCCGCGCCCCTGTTGCCGGCTGTCGACGGGCAGTCGGCGGTGACGATTGTCTCGGCTGCGCCCCTGCTGCCGGTAGGTGGCGGGGAATCTGCGACGACGGCCGTATCGGCCGCGCCCTTATTGCCGGCTGGCGGCGGTCAGCTTCCCAGTCCTGAGGTCAGCTTGCCCTCGGCTGACAAGCCCCCCAGCCATGCGCGGCCTGCTGCTGTGCTGGCGGAGGGTTCCTCCAGAGGTGACGAAACGCCGCTGCCGCCAGTGGCTTCGACCTCGCCAGTGCTGTCAACAGCTGGCGGGCAGGATGCAGCGGTAAAAACCGTGACGGCAGCCCCTCCTCTGCCATCGACCACGGCCGATAGCAGGGGTCAGGGCGTGGCCGCCGTTGCCCTGCCGGCCAAGGTGGTCCTTGCCCTTGCCGCTAACTCGCGGGAACTCACCGTCGAGGGCAAAGCCGAGCTGCGCGACTTCGTCGACAAGCTCAAGGCTGCTCCGCAAAGACGGGTGCTGGTCAAGGGCTATGTTTCCTCATCGACCGCCTCGGCCGAAAACACCAGGCTGTCGGAAAAGCGTGCCGAGGGGGTGCGAAAGCTCCTCGTCGCCAGCGGCATCGAAGCACGGCGTATTGAAGTCAAGGGCATGGGGATAGAGGAGCCGATCGCCTCAAATGCCACTGCCGAGGGCAGGACGAAAAACCGCCGCGTCGAGATCGTCGTTCTCGAAAACGGCCGCTGACCTCCCTTTTCGGCGTTTCTTCGGGGGGCAGCCTCAGAAGGAGCGGAATGCGGTTTCCGGCACCCTCCCGAGAAAGACCTTGGTGCAGATGAGCACGTTTCTAGGGGTATCTCCGGCCTGTATGCGCAGCAGGCCTTCGCGAATGATGATCTTCTTGAGCAGTTCCCTCCCGTTGGACTGGTTGTAATAGATGTCCGAGTCGAGAATGTCCTTGATGTTGTCGGCTTCCACCCTGTCGATAATCAGCTGAACGCCGAGATTGAAGAAAGCATCTTTGATTTGCGGCAGTTCGTTCTCAAGGGCCAGCACGCCCTGCTTGGTGGTGAGTTCGGCGAGCTTTTTCAGTTGCTGGATGATGGGGACGAGGGATTCCTGGTCCTCGAGGCTGCAGGATGCCTTGGCGGCAAGGGCGAGATCACGTATCATGGTGTCCTTGGTTGTCGGTGGAGGGGCGGGCGGGGCTGTATGGCGGAGCCTGGCGACGGTGCCATTGCGCCGGGCGTTTGGCATCCGCGGGTCATGTCGGTCAGATCTCGGCGAGCTGGGTGCAACCCGCCGCCGGAGCCTGAAAGTGTAGCGTATCGCGCTTGTCGGCGTCAACCCACAGGCGAGAAAAAGCATTTTGTCGTTGGCCGGTCGTGCGAATGATTCTTATTGCCTTGACGAGAAGATTGAAACTTGAGTAAGGTAGGCAGCGACGAAAGGTTCTCTGTGTCTACTTTCCCACTGGTCTGCCCCCAGCCGCCCAGCGGGTGGGAGGCGGGAGGCAGTGGATGCCAGCCGGCGGTTCATCCCGGGTCCACCTCCACCCCCGCCGGGCATCGCGATACAGGGGTGGAGAGTGCCAGGAGCGGGGCTTTTGCCCGAGAAGGAGCGACTATGAACGACAACCTGCTGCGGCGCTGTTACAACTTCTACCGCGACGGCTTTCGCGCCATGACCGTCGGCCGCACCCTGTGGAAAATCATCGCCGTCAAGCTCCTGGTAATGTTTGCCGTTCTCAAGGTTTTTTTCTTTCCTGATTTTTTGAATACGACGTTCGACAACGATCAACAACGGGCCGACCATGTGCTGCAGCAGCTCACCGGGGCGGCGGAACACAATGAACAAAGGAGGATGCGGTAATGGGTGAATTGGATCTGGGCATGGTGAACTGGGCGCGGGCGCAGTTCACTTTGACGGCGATGTACCACTGGCTGTTCGTGCCGATTACGCTGGGGCTGTCGTTCCTCTGTGCGTTTTTCGAGACGATCTATGTCCGCACCGGCAAGGAGGAGTGGAAGCGGCTGACCAAGTTCTGGATGACGCTCTTTGGCATCAACTTCGCCATCGGCGTGGCCACCGGCATCATTCTCGAGTTCGAATTCGGCACCAACTGGTCCAACTACTCGTGGATGGTGGGTGACATCTTCGGCGCGCCGCTGGCCATCGAGGGCATCTTCGCCTTTTTCATCGAGGCGACCTTCTTCGCGGTGATGTTTTTTGGCTGGGAGCGGACCTCCAAGGGCTTCCATCTCTTCTCCACCTGGATGGTGGCCATCGGTTCGAACCTCTCCGCATTGTGGATTCTCGTCGCCAACAGCTGGATGCAATACCCGGTGGGCATGGTCTTCAACCCGGACACCGCCCGCTTCGAGATGCAGAACATCTGGGAGGTGATCCTCTCCCCGGTGGCGGTGGCCAAGTTCACCCACACCACCAGCTCGAGCTTCGTCGTCGGATCGCTGTTCGTCATCGCCGTGTCGTCCTATTATCTTCTCAAGAAGCGGCATATCGACATGGCCAAGAAATCGATCCTCGTCGCCTCGGTGTTCGGCCTCCTCTCGGGTCTTTTCACCGCCTTCACCGGCGATGAATCGGCCTTTGTCAACGCCTCGACGCAGCCGATGAAGCTGGCCGCCTACGAGGGGCTCTACAAGGGCAGCCGGGGTGCCGACATCGTCGCCTTCGGCATGCTCACCCCGGGCAAGAGGACAGGCGACGGGCAGGAACCTTTCGCTTTCGAGATCTCCATCCCGCGGGGTCTGGCCCTGCTCGCCACCCGCGAGTGGAATGGTTTTGTGCCGGGCATAGAGGATCTCGTCTACGGCAACAGCGCCGAGGGCCTGGTCGGCGCCGCCGACATGATCGAACGAGGCAAGAAGGCCATCGTCGACCTCGCCGCCTACAAGGCGGCGCGCAAGGCGGGGGACGATGCGGCCGGCAAGGCCGCGCTGGAGCGGTTCAATGTCAACAAGGACTATCTCGGATATGGCTATATGACCCGTCCCGAGGAGATCGTCCCGCCGGTGGCTTCGACCTACTATTCCTTCCACTACATGGTCTACGTCGGCACCTTCATCATCTTTCTCATGCTCTTCTTCCTCAAGGCCGGCCTGAGCGATCGCCTCGCCGAGAACCGCCTGCTGCTGCGCCTCGGGGTGGCCTCCTTCTTCCTCGCCTACCTGGCTTCGGAACTGGGCTGGGTGGTGGCCGAAGTCGGCCGTCAGCCCTGGGCCATTCAGGACATGCTGCCGGTGAAGATGGCGGCGACCAATATCGGCTCCGGCCATGTGCAGGGCACCTTCCTGCTCTTCTTCATCCTCTTCGCCGTGCTGCTGCTGGCGGAGATCAAAATAATGATCAAACAGATCAAAATAGGACCGGAGGTTGCGTGATATGATCGGAAAGCTGGATATAACGACACTGCAACAGCTGTGGTGGATCCTTTGCTCGGTGGTGGGATCCCTCTTCCTCTTCCTCACCTTTGTCCAGGGCGGGCAGACCCTGCTGTGGCAGGTGGCCAAAGACGATCGCGAAAAGTCCATGATCATCAACTCCCTGGGACGTAAGTGGGAGCTGACCTTCACCACTCTGGTGCTCTTCGGCGGCGCCCTGTTCGCCGCCTTCCCGAAGTTCTACGCGACGAGCTTCGGCGGCGCCTACTGGGTGTGGATGCTCATCCTCTTCACCTTCATCGTCCAGGCGGTGAGCTACGAGTATCGCAAGAAACCCAACAACCTCCTCGGCGAGAAGACCTACGAGCTGTTCCTCTTTCTCAACGGCTCGGTGGGCATCCTGCTCATCGGCGCGGCGGTGGGCACCTACTTCACCGGCTCCAACTTTACCCTCAACGCCTATAACCAGGTAACCTGGACCAACCCCCTGCGCGGGCTCGAGGCCGCCTTCTCGCTGTTCAACCTCAGTCTCGGGCTGTTCCTCGTCTTCAATGCCCGGGTGCTCGGGGCGATGTACCTGGTCAACAACATCGATTTCAAGGGGCTGCCCCAGTTCGAGGCCCGGGTGCGCAAATCCTGTCTGAGCAGCTTCCTCCTCTCGCTGCCCTTTTTGCTCTACGTGGTCGTCGGCCTGGTCTTCTTCGACGGCTTCGGCGTCGGCAAGGACGGCGCGGTGGCCATGGTGGCCGGCAAGTACCTCGGCAATCTCCTCGCCATGCCGCTGGTGCTGGTGCTGTTGCTCGCCGGCCTCTTCCTGGTCATCCTCGGGGTGACGCGCACCGGCCTCGCCAAATCCACCACCGGCATCTGGTTCGGCGGCCTGGGTACGGTTCTTGTCGGCCTGGCGGTATTTTTCACCGCCGGCTTCAACGACACCCCGTTCTACCCCTCCAAGGCCGACCTGCAGTCAAGTCTGACCATCTACAATGCCTCGTCGAGCCACTATACGCTGACGGCGATGACCTACGTGGCCCTGGCCATCCCCTTCGTCCTCGCCTATATCGCCTATGTGTGGCGCCTTATGGATGCCCGCAAGATCGACGAGCGCGACCTGGCCGACAAGAAGGCCTATTGAACCTTCAACATAAAATGAGGAGCACAAGATGACCGCAGTTTTACTCATCGGCTGGATCGCCCTGATCGTCGTCTCCTACAAGGCGGCGGTGGCGCTGCTGATCAAGACCAACAACCTGTAGAAGAGATCCTGTCGCACTTTTAGCCCCGACGGTGGGAGAGCCTCGCTCCCGGCCGTCGGGGCTTTTTGTTTTTCAGAATATGAGCAGGCCTAGGCGCCACAGCAGTTGAAGGGCGAACAGGGCGTAAAGGCCGGCGACGACATCGTCCATCATGATGCCGATGCCGCCGCCGATGCGGCGGTCGAACCAGGAGACCGGGAAGGGCTTGGTGATGTCGAAGAGGCGGAAGAGGACCAGGCCGAGCAGCCAGGCCAGGGGATGGGAGGGGGCCGCGCACAGGGTGACGAAGACACCGAGGATTTCGTCGATGACGATACAGCCGGCATCCGGGGTGTCGAGAATCTTCTCCGCCGAGCCGGCGACGAAGAAACCGAGGACGAAGAGCAGGGCCAGGGCGAGCAGATAGTGGGCCAGCGGCAGGTCCTTGAGGAGCAGCCAGGGCAGCAGGGCGGCCAGTGAGCCCCAGGTTCCCGGGGCACGGGGCAGCCGGCCGACATAGAAGCCGGTGGCCAGGGCGAGGATCAGCTTGTCCATTGCTCGCCTTTCCCCAGCCGGCGCACCTCGTCGTAGACCTCGGCGAGGGGAACCCCCTGTTCCGCGGCGATGCGGCGGCACTGCTCGTATTCCGGGTAGACGGCGACGCCGCGCGGGGTGAGCACCTTTTTGGCGGCGATTTCCCCCCACGGCGAGAGCAGGCGCACCTCCTGGCGCGGCAGGGTCTGCCGCGCCTCGCGGCGAAAGCGCAGGCCGATGGCCGGGGTGTGCATGAGGACGGCGTCCTTGACCTTCTGCGCGGTGGCGGGAGAGGCAATGACCTGCAGGGTGTAGCCGGGGCGGCCCTTTTTCATCAATACCGGGGTGAGGACGACGTCGAGCGCCCCGGCGGCGAAGAGCACCTCGCAGAGGTAGGGGAAACCCTCCGCACTCCAGTCGTCGAGGTTGGTCTCGACGATCTCGACGGTCTGGCTCTCGGCCACCGCGAGCGGTTCGCCGAGGAAGACGCGCAGCAGATTGGGCTGGCCGTTTTCGAGCTGCCGGCTGCCGCAGCCGTAGCCCACCGCGGCGAGGCGCATCGGCGGCAGGGGGCCGAAGGTGGTGGCGAGCCCGGCCACCAGCGCCGCCCCCGTCGGTGTCACCAGCTCCTGCTTGAGGTCGACGCCATAGGTGGGGATGCCGCGCAGCAGCTCGCACACCGCCGGGGCTGGCAGGGGCAGGAGGCCATGGGCGCACTGCACGAAGCCGCCGCCAAGGGGCAAGGGCGAGCAGCTGATCTGGCTGATGCCAAGCCGCTCCAGGGCGAAAACGGCGCCGACGATATCGACCAGGGTGTCGACGGCGCCGACCTCGTGGAAGTGGACGGCCTCGACGGGCAGGTTGTGCACCCTGGCTTCGGCCTCGGCCAGCCTGGTGAACACCGCCGCGGCCCTTGCCGCGGTCAGCGGGGAGAGGCGGCTCTTGTCGAGCAGGGCGAGGATCGTCGGCAGGGTGCGCAACTGCTGGTGCGGGTCGCTGTCGACGACGAGTTGCAGGCAGCCTATCCCCTGAACCATCTTTTCGGCAACGCTCACCCGCAGGCCGGGCAGAGGCAGGGCGTCGAGCTCGGCCTGGAGCGAATCGCGGTCGAGCCCGGCATGGATGAGGGCGGCGAGCAACATGTCGCCGCTGATCCCCGAAAAACAGTCGAGATGGGCGATCTTCGCCCCCGCCTCAATCATCGCTTTCACCGCCCCGCGCCTGCAGCACCGTCCCGGCTGGCACGGGGCGACCGCAGCAGAAGGCGGCGATGGCCATGCGTTTCTTCCCTTCCGGCTGCAGTTCCGTGAAGTTGATGGCGTGTTTGCCGCAGGCCACCAGCAGGCCGCGCGAGTCGGCGCGGAGGATGGTGCCTGGCGGGCTGTCGCTGGCCAGGTATTCGACCTCGGGGCGGAAGAGGCGCAGGCGGGCATTGTCGAGGAAGGTGTAGGCCGACGGCCAGGGGTCGAGGCCGCGCACCAGGCGCTCGATCTCCTCGGCGTCGCGTGTCCAGTCGATGCGCCCGTCTTCCTTGGTGAGCATTGGGGCGAGGGTCGCCCGCTGATGGTCCTGGGCGGTGGGGATCACGGTGCCGTCCTTGAGGCCGGCGATGGCCCGCAGCAGGGTGGCGCCGCCGAGTTCGGCCAGTTTGCTCATCAGGGTGCCGGCGGTCTCGCCGCGGTCGGTGGTGAGCTTCGCCTGAAGGAGCATGTCGCCGGTATCGAGCCCCTCGTCCATCTGCATGATGGTCACACCGACTTCCGTTTCGCCACGGATGATCGACCACTGCACAGGCGCGGCGCCTCGATAGGCGGGGAGCAGCGAGCCGTGCACGTTGATGCAGCCCAGCGGCGGCAGGCGCAGCAGGCCCGCCGGGAGAATGCGCCCGTAGGCGGCGACGACGATGAGGTCGGGGCGATAGCTGAGCAGGCCGTTGCGGAATTCTTCAGTGCGAATCTTTTCCGGCTGCAGCACCGGGATGTTGGCCGCTTCGGCGACCACCCGCGTCGGCGTCGGCGCGACTTTCTTCCCTCTGCCCCGGGCGCGGTCCGGCTGGCTGACCACCGCCACCACCGGGTCGGGACCGCGCAGCAGGGCCTCGAGGACCTGGGCGGCGAATTCCGGGGTGCCCATGAAGACGATGCGTAGCCTCTTGTCGCTCATGGCTCGGTCGGCTCCTCGGAGTTCGCCCACTTCTTGACCTTTTTCTTGTAGAGCGCACGTTTCAGCGGGCTGAGATGGTCGATGAAGAGGATGCCGTTGATATGGTCGATCTCGTGCTGAAGGACGACGGCGAAGCGGTTCTCCGCGGTCAGCTCATGGGGCTGGCCCTGCAGGTCCTGGTAGGCCACGGTGACCTTCTTGTGCCGTTTGACGCTGGCGGTGAGGTCGAGGACGCTGAGGCAGCCCTCCTCGTCGATCTGGCTGCCCTCGTGGGCGATGATCTCCGGGTTGACCATGGGGAGAAAGCTCTGCTCTTCCTCTTTATCCTTCGTGGTGTCGACGACGATCAGCTTGAGCGATTCGCCGATCTGCGGCGCCGCCAGGCCGATGCCCGGGGCCTCGTACATGGTGTCGGCCATGTCCTGCACCAGCTTCGCCAGGCCGTCGTCAAAGGAGGTTATGGTTGCCGTCGGCTGCCGGAGGACCGGGGCCGGATATTTGAAGATCTTACGAATACTCATCGGGTACTTCACCTGGTTGGAAGGGACGGCGCACGCCGCGTTGCCGCGAAACTTTACCATAGCGGTCATGGTTTTGCCATGCTTTGCACCATAAGCATGACCTCCGCCGAGATCAGCCCATTTTCCCTTCCGGCAGACGTTTGCCGCCGTGGATGCGCTGTCTCGGCCAGCCCTGTGGCGCCGCAAAAAATGTTGACTTCCCGGTGCAAGTATTGTGTCATGAGCGACATTCGCCCGGAAGGCGGCGGCCAACGACTGCGCACAGGATGAGGACGGCTATGGAAATCGTGTTCCCGATTATCGGGTATCTGGTGGGGGCGATCCCTTTCGGTTTGGTCATCGGCAAATCGGTGGGCGTCGATGTGCGGCAGGAGGGCAGCCGCAATATCGGGGCCACCAATGTCAACCGGGTGCTCGGCAAAAAGCTCGGCGCGCTGACCCTCTTCTGCGACTGCCTCAAAGGCCTGCTGCCGATGTGGCTGGCCAGCGCCGTCCTCGGCGGCCAAGGCCAGAGCGAACTGATCGTCGCCATTACCGGGGTGATGGCGGTCATCGGCCACATGTTCCCGGTGTACCTCGGCTTCCGCGGTGGCAAGGGCGTGGCCACCGGGCTGGGTGTCTTCCTCTTTCTGTCGCCGCCGACCATCGTCGTCTGTCTGGCGGTCTTCCTCCTCGCGGTGCGCCTCTCCGGCTTCGTCTCGGTGGGCTCGCTGCTCGCCTCGGCCCTGGCGCCCTTGTGGCTTCTCCTTTTCGGGGCCTCGTGGCCGGCCGTCGCCGCCGCCTTGGTCATCGCCGTGCTGATCTGGATCAAACACCACGAAAACATCGCCAGGCTGCGCCGCGGCGAGGAAAAGCCGTGGAAGAAGTCCCCGTGACCGCTGGCCGCGGTGCCACCTACCCCACCTGACGTTTTTTGTCGATGAGGTCGGCGAGGATCACTTCCGCCTCCTCCATATCCTTGGCATACATGGCCTGGTAGCCGCTGATCTGCTGGCTGAGTTTGGCGATCTGCGTGAAGATCACCTTGGCCTGGCCGACGACGCGGACCACCGGGCCGACCTTTTTCTCGGCGAGATAGCGGGTGATCTTGATGAAGGTGTCGATGCCGGCGAGATGGCCGATACGTGCCTCGGTGAGGTCGGTGATGACCGCGAAGCCGGGCGTGAGGTCGGCGACGCAGAAGCGGATGTCGGTGTAGATGCGCTCGATGTCGCGCTTCTGCACCGAGCCGTGCAGCTTGATGATCAGACGGTTGCGCTTGACGTCGGCGGAGACCTTCGAACTGGACGTATCCTTGGCCATTGAAAAGGAACCTGGCGATATCGCATGAGGGGTGACGATGACCGCCCCAGGCGCCGACGGAGCCGACGATGCATGGTGACGATGGCTGCCCCGTTCTTGTCGGAGCAGGTGGCGATGGGTGGATTATAGCGCAAAACCTCAGGCCCCTTCCAGGGTCTTAACGTTTTTTCTCTGGCTGACACCTGATCGACCGCCCGCCGAAACGGTTCCCTGCACACACCAGGAAAGCGCCCGACCTTCCTGCAACGGGGCTATTCGGCAAGGACAGCCTCGATCAGTTCACGGCGTTTCTCCCCGCTCAGGAAAGGGTCCATGCGTATTTCGAGGATTTTTTTCTGGCGTTGCCGGCGGTGGCTGAGGGCATCGGCGATGGTGGCGGCGAGGTCGTCGACGTCGCAGGGTTTCTGCAGGTAGTTGAAGGCGCCTTTTTTCATCGACGTTACCGCCGCCGCCACCGAGCCCTGGCCGGTGAGCATGATCACCTCGGTCAGCGGACGCAGCCGCTTCATTTCGGCCAGCGTGCTCAGGCCGTCTTTTCCCGGCATGGCCAGATCGAGCACCACCACGGCGAGTTCCTCGTTGTCGCGCAGGCACTGCAGGCCCTGGTCGCCATCGCTGGCGGTGGTAACGGCAAAGCCTCGCCTGGCGAGGCGGGTGGCGAGGATCTCGGTAAAGGCCTTTTCGTCGTCGACGACAAGGATGGCGGCTTCGGTCATGGCAGGGGCCCCGGGTGGATGGCTGTGGATGGCGAGGAGGTTTTCTCCTAAGGGTGGAAGGCCTGCCACAGTTCGCAGGTCTCGGAGATCATGACGATCGCCCAGAAGAAGATGGAAACTCCGGCAGCGGCGGCGGAAATGTCCTTGATCACCATGATCTTGTGGTTCTCGTTGGTTTCGATGAAGTCGCACAGGGCCTCGATGGCGCTGTTGAAGAGCTCGGCGATGAGCACCATGCAAGTGGCGGCGACGATGAGCAGCGAATCGACCCAGGGGCGAAGCACGAAGGAGAGGGCGAGGATGACCACGGATACGTACATCTTGTAGGCGACGCTGAAATCGTAGCGCATGGCGAAGCGCAGCCCGGACAGGCAGACCTTGATCTTGCGCAGCGGGTGATAGCCCTTTTCGCCGATTCCCAAAAATTTGTTGTACATGATCGCCCTCCTCTCCGTTCTGGTTGGTCGTTCAGCCGCTGTGGCCCTCTGCAGGGGGAAAGAGGAAATGCATGGTGGTGACGACGATGACGGCGAGCAGGAAGCCGGCAAGGACATCGGAGGGGTAGTGCACGCGCAGATAGACTCGCGACCAGCCCACCGTCACGACGATCGCCAGGCAGACGATGATGCACAGGGCGGCCGCCGGCGGGGACATGGTGCGGCTGGCGAGCAGTGCCAGGGTCAAGAAAAACGAGGCCGCCTGGGCGGAATGGGCGCTGGGGAAGGACCAGTCGCCGGGCATCTCCACCAGCAAACCAAGAGAATCGGGGCGGGCACGGCGAAAGAGCAGCTTGAGCAGGTGGACGGTGATGGCGGTGGCGAAGAGGCCGAGGAGCGGCAGGTGGCCGGCGCCATATCCTCCAGCCCGCGCCAGCAGCCAGACGAGGAAGGCGGCCGGGCCGAGGACGTAGAGGGAGCCCAGCCAGGTAACGGAGAGGAAGAACAGGTCGGCGGTCATGGGCTTACAGCTGGAGGCTCGAGGGTCAACTGCAGGACGGGGGGCTGGCCCCCGCCCCGGCTGCGGTCTTTGCCAGGGAAGATAGTCACGATCCCCTGGCCAGGCGAGAAAAAACCTGTGATGTTCTGGCAAGGGGGCTCCCCCGGCCTGGCCGGGGCACGTTACTTGCCGAGGAGGGCGGTGACTTTGGCCAGGGCCCGGCGGTTGAGGGTCTGGGCGCAGTAGGTCGGGCCCTTGCTGGAACCGACGCCGTCGCGCCACTCGGCGAGCAGGGCGCCGCGTTCGTCGAGCAGCTTATAGCTGAGGTCGAGGGAAGCCGCC
>JANJUM010000008.1 GCA_024710585.1 Desulforhopalus sp. | reverse complement strand
CAGCACTGGAGCAGGCAGGGCTGATTCTACGTTTGGGCGGTGGGATCAATACAGCGGGATTCTATGCCGCCGGCGGTTTGGAGGGAATAGCTGAACAACTTACTCGAAATCGGCTGTTTGGCATTGGTTTGATTGCCAATTTGCTCCAGGCGCAAGAAAATTTAGGCCCGACTGGAACGACCACCACAACGACTACGGCAGCAAATATTGTTCTTCTCCCACTCCCACAACCTCAACTTCAACTTCAGCCTCAACCTCAGCCTCAAGGCCTGTTAATGCTTCCTCCATCATGTTATCAATTGATAGTTCAGCCTAATTTGCCTCCGAATCAAATCTTTACACTTGAGACTTTTAATCGATGGGAAAATCTATACCATTCACTGCTGTCTCATAAATAGTTGAGGAAAACCCAATAAATAAAGGCTCGGAGAGCTTCTTGCATTATAATGATTTTGCGAAAAACAATATAATACCAAGGAGATCTGAGCCATGGCCCAATGTAACACAATATTCAATCAGCTTGACTCATTTTTCCCGAGACATGATTTTGAAAATCTGGCCAAAAAACACCATCAAAAAACAAAAGGGGACAGATCTATTTTTCTAAATGCCAACATAACGCGGTCGTTGATTGGGATTCACCAATCAGGCGGCCGTGATCGATGTCCCTTTTCGAAACACCGCTCATTTTCGGTTGATCACCACCATCTTGATGTTGGTCATCTCCTCCATGGCGAAGCGCACGGCCTTCGAGCCCGAGGCCGGAGCGTATGTTGCCGCCGTAGGGCATGTAGTCGAAACGGAAAATAGGTGTGTCGTTTGTCATCACCCGGCTGACGATAGCCTTCTGTCTTGCCGAACCAGAACACCAACAGATCGACCGTTTTGGCAAGCTCGAGGTCCGGGTGTTGTCAGGCTGCATCTCCTGACGGATGACGTGGAAGCATCGGTTTGCCGTGTCTGGCCTTTTTGATCACCAGGTCGAGCAAGAAGTCTTAAAACAAGAAAGGGGACGGGGGCTGGGCGATATCTCGCACCACTTTAAACAAAGGTCCTCGGATGGATTTGACGCCGAATCTTAAACCGGCAGCGAAACTTGCCGGCATTGCGGGACGTTCAGTCCGTGATCAGCAAAACCGCAGACTTCAGCTCCGCAGTTGTTTGCTCGCGATTTCGGTAAGGGTAAAGGGGCACTGCAAATATTGTTTGACCGCGAAAGAATGGAACATGGAGGGAATAGCCCGGCCAGAAACAGGGCGAGAATCTGGCTTAGGGGATAAACGTACCGTAGTATGAGGTAAGCGCTGGCCAGTTGGCTATGGTTGAGGATCCTGCTTTGCCTATCCGCAGACCATCGACGACGCCATGGCACTTGCAGGCGGTGGCGATAAGGAGGTTGCCAGGGGCCAGCGTTTTGGCGATGTCGAAGAGCTGCCACAGGTCTTCGGGAAAGAAACCGCCAACCCCCGGAGCGAACTGACGGCTAGTGACGACCAGCGGGGTGCAGTCGACGAGGGGAAGGTCGGCCAGTAGCTGGTAGAGCGGGGTGGGGCGGGGCATGCCGGTGTGAGTACAGAGGCTCTCCGGCTCCGGGCAGTTGTCCGGACAGAGAAAATCGGCATGGGAGGCAACAGCGCTGTGCGGGCCAAGGCGGAAGGGGTGTGGCAAGGTGGCGAGGAGGTCGTCGTCGAGGGGGTGGGGCTCTACCAGGAAGCCTTCCCGCCGCAGGGCGGTTTCCAGCCACCTGGCTGCCAGGTGGAGGGGCAGGGCGGGGACGATGCAGGATACCTCGGAGGCGCTCACGAGGTGTTCGGCGAGCCAGGCGACGGCGTCAGCCACGATCAACTCGGCCCCGTCCGGCACCGGCCCTTTTGGCTGGAGGTCGACGATAACCACCGGCACTTCCCCGCCCAGCAAGCCGCGCAGAACCCTGGCGGCAAGGCGGCCGAACTTGCCATAGCCGAGGATCCATACGGCACCATGCCCGCAGGTGGGCGGCTTGGTGGGTTTCTTGCTCATGGTCGTTCCCCTCTGCCAATCCCTCAGCCTGTCACCTTGGCCGTCTGATTGCAGACGGCCTGGTCCAGGCCCCAGCCAAGCACGGCCTGTTCCCTCGGTCAAGAACTTTTGTGCCGCCGCAAGAGGCCCAGCCGCCCGTTTGCACTTCGCCCGTTCCTTGGCACTATCCCTCCTCCAGTCTGTTCCTGGTTACCAGGAGCTCTGGGTCTGGAACCAGGGCCAGGCCCGACTTGGTGTCGGAAGAAACCGCCTGCGGGGTGACGAGGACATCGAGCAGGGCCGAGCGGTTGGCGAGGCCGCGGTCGATGACCACAGGCAAATCCTCGCTGCCTGTCAGCCGCTTGCCGTACATATCGAAGGCCCACGACATCGAGGTGCGCCTCATCGTCGCCAGCAACAAGCCCCTCGCGCAGTGCATCGCCGAAGGCATCTTCCGCGCCGAGCTTTTCTTCCGGTTCAACATCATCAATATCGACATTCCACCGCTGCGCCGTCGCAAGGAGGACATTCCCCTGCTCGTCAACACCCCTTCCGCGACGCCTGCGCCGTCTGCCGCTCGACCCGCAATACCGCCGAGCTTTTCAATTTCAGCCAGTCGAAGGTGGTGCGCAAGCGCAGGCAGGGGAGGGAGGCGTGAGGGGTTGGGAGAAGGGCGGAGGGGAGTCGTTCATTGCCCGGAAAGGGACAGGAAAACGCTGAAGGTGGTGCCCTCGCCGGTCCGGCTTTTTACCGCTATCGCGCCGGCATGCCTGGTGACGATGCCGAGAGCCATCGGCAGGCCCAGCCCGCGGCCGGTGAACTTCGTCGAATAGAAGGGATCGAAGAGCTTCTCCAGATCTTCTTTGGCGATGCCCGAGCCGTTGTCGGCTATGTTCAAAATGATGTAGTCACCGGCCTGGGGCTGCCATCCGATGGGAAAACGATTGAGGGACGGTATGTCCGCTGCGGCGACAGTCCCCAGCGTCACGACGATTTCGCCGCGGCGCTGTTCCGGCATGGCCTCCCAGGCATTGGTGACCATGCTGGTCAAGACCTGTTGAATGTGTCGGGCATCGGCGGAAAGGAAAGGTCCGGAGTCCGGTAACTCGGCGCGGAGGGTGACAGTGGCGGGAACAGTCGCGTCAAGGACTTGCAGCGCATCGCGACAGGTTCTGGCGAGATCGATGATCTGGCGCTGTTCGACGCCCTGGCCGAGATAGGTCAGCATCTGCCCGCCAACCGCCGCGGCTTTGTTGGCTGCCTGGAGTGCCTCCACGATATGTTCCCTGGTCGGCGGCCGATCCTGCCAATCTTCGAGAATCATATCCAGATAGCCGATGACGGTACCCAGGGAATTGTTGAAATGGTGGGCAATGGCGCCCGCCATGCAGTGCAGGCTGGCATTTTTCTGCAATTGCCAGTTCAGCCTCTCCAGGCGTGCTTTGTCTTCCTCGGCCGTCTTCTGGGCGGTCATGTCGACGATGACGGCGACTACTTCGCCGGCAGGCAGGGCGTAGAGGTAATGCTGCAGCCACTGCGGCGAGTGGTCATGGCGGAACGGATAGGAGGCATGCAGTTCGGCGCTTGCGGTCGAGTGGACGCGCTGGAAGGTTGCCGTCAATCCGGAATCGACGGCATCGGGATAGAGAGCGGACAGTGAACACCCCAGCAGGCTTACCCGGCTCCCCCTGCCATAGATCTCCGATCCAGCCTTGTTGATGTCGACGAGAACGAACTCCCCCTTGTCGGGCAGGAAGTCGAAGAGAGCGACGCCGCTGTCAATATTGTCGACCAACTCCCGGTAGCGAGCCTCGGAAGTACGGGACCGCTCGGTCTGCTCGCGCAGTTCTTCGAGGGTGCGGGCGAGTTTTTGCCGCATCTCCTCGAAGGTCTTGCCCAGCTGGCCGATTTCGTCGGCTGATTGGACTTCCGCCAGGGGCGTCGACAGATCGCCTTCGCCTATAGTTTTGGCGGCGGCCATCAGCCTGACCAGGGGGGTGGTGATGGTTCGCGAGAGCCACCAGGAGACCGACGCGGTCAGGACAAGCGACAGGGTCAGGGCACAGGCCAAAAAAATCTGCAGGCGGATGATCGGCGCCAGGGCTTCCTGGCGATCGATCTTCACCACCACCCCCCAGCCGGGCCCGGGGATGAAGGTAGTGGCGGCGATTACCTCATGGCCACGATAATCGGTGCCTGAAGGGAACTGTGCCGTTCTGCCGGCGACGGCCTGGACGATGGGATAGCTCAGGTCGTCGCCAGGATAGGTCCTGGTCAGGCTCGCGGCTCTGTCAAAGCGCAAGGGGGTCAAGATCTGCACCAGCCCCGGGCCGCTTTTTCTCGCCAGCTGGGTTTCTCCGGTAGCCCCCAGTCCCGCGTAATCCCCGGTTATGGCCAGCAGGTCGTCGGTGTTCGTGGTGATGAACAGAACGCCGAGCCTCTTTCCTTCGTGGAGCAGCGGGCCGCCGAGCAGGATCTTAAGGTTCTCCTTGGGGTCGAGGAACACCTCGTCGCCGATCAGGACCTGGCTGGCCCGGGCAAACCAGGGCTGGCTGCACTGATCGCTGCCGATCAGCGGGCTCTCTGTCGAGGCGATCACCTTGCCATCGAGGGTGGCGACACTGATGGCCTCGAACGAAGTGACGGAGGCGCGCGCGTCGGAGATGATACCCGTTATCCTCTCGAGCTGCTTCTGTGATGGTGAGGCCAGAAAGGCCTGAAGGCTCAGACGGAGCTGGGTTCTGCTCAGCACCAGGGCGAGGCGCTCGAGATTGTGCGCCATGACCATGGCCACCCGCTCCTTTTGCATGGCGACCGCCGATTCGACCTGCTGCTGCGCCCGGGCGGTGAGCATGGATGAGCCGATTCGGTAGGCGGCGATATGGCTGAACAGCAGAGGAAGGAGCAGCAGCAGTAAAAAGGCGATGAGGAGGCGGGTCTTGATCTGCATGGCCGGGGCTGCCCTTTCCGCATCAG
>JANJUM010000004.1 GCA_024710585.1 Desulforhopalus sp. | reverse complement strand
CTTCTTGATGTTCTCCTCGGCGAGAATCGCCGCCGGGCCGCCGATGGAGCCGAGGTAGAAGCCGCCGTGCTTCTTGCAGGCGTCGGTGACCTGCTGGCTGCGGTTGCCCTTGGCGATCATGATCAGCGAGCCGCCATGGCTTTGCAATAGGTCGACATAGCTGTCCATTCGCCCGGCGGTGGTCGGGCCGAAAGAGCCGGAGGGCTTGCCGGGCGGGGTCTTGGCTGGGCCGGCGTAGTAGATGGGGTGCTTCTTGAGGTACTCAGGCAGGGGCTTGCCGGCGTCGAGCAGCTCCTTGAACTTGGCATGGGCGATGTCGCGGCCGACGACGATGGTGCCGGACAGCAGGAGCGGCGTCGACACCGGGTGCCGACCGAGTTCGGCGAGGACCTCGGCCATGGGCTGGTTGAGGTCGATCTTGACGCCGTGCTCGTGCTTGCGGCGGTAGGTGTCGGGAATGAGGCGGCCGGGATTGCGGTCGAGCTCTTCCAGCCACAACCCGCGCCGGTCGATCTTCGCCTTGATATTGCGGTCGGCGGAGCAGGAGACGCCCATGCCCACCGGGCAGGAGGCGCCGTGACGCGGCAGGCGGATGACGCGCACGTCGTGGGCGAAGGCGACGCCGCCGAACTGGGCGCCGATGCCCAGCTGGCGCGCCTTCTGCAGCAGTCGCGCCTCGAGGGCGATGTCGCGGAAGGCCTGGCCGTGGATGTTGCCCTCGGTGGGCAGGGTGTCGTAGTACTTGGTCGAGGCGAGCTTGACCGTCTTCAGGCAGGTCTCGGCCGAGGTGCCGCCGATGACGAAGGCGATGTGGTAGGGCGGGCAGGCGGCGGTGCCGAGGTACTTCATCTTCTCGACCAGAAAGCTCTCCAGCTTCTCCGGGGTGAGCAAGGCCTTGGTCTCCTGGAAGAGCATGGTCTTGTTGGCGCTGCCGCCGCCCTTGGCGACGAAGAGGAATTTGTAGCTGTCTCCCTCGGTGGCGTAGAGGTCGATCTGCGCCGGCAGGTTGGTGCCGGTGTTCTTCTCCTTGTACATGTCGAGGGCGACGGTCTGAGAGTAGCGCAGGTTCTCCTCGGTGTAGGCCCGATAGACGCCACGGGAAAGCATTTCGGCGTCGTTGCCACCGGTCCACACCCGCTGGCCTTTCTTGCCGACGATGGTGGCGGTGCCGGTATCCTGGCAGACCGGCAGCTCGAAGTTGGCGGCGACTTCGGCGTTGCGCAGAAAGGCGATGGCCACGCCCTTGTCGTTGGGCGAGGCCTCGGGGTCGGCGAGGATCGCCGCCACCTGCTGGTTATGGGCCGGGCGGAGGAGGAAAGAGACATCGCGCATTGCCTCGCGGGCCAGCACGGTCAGGGCCTCCGGGGCGATTTTCAGTATCTTCTCGTCGCCGAAGGCGACTTCTGTGACATAGCCTTGCGAGTCGGGGAGGAGGCGATAGGCGGTCTGTTCCTCGCCGAGGGGGAAGGGCTCCTGATAGAAAAACTCCGGCATGGTGCTTCTCCTGTGAACGGTTGAGGGGTCTCTGCCGGCTCGGGGCGCAAAGGACCCCACCGGCGGTGAAAAGCCTCGGCCATTGTAGCGGCTGACGTCGCGTTTGTCAGCAGCTCATTACCGGCCGGTGGCCTTTCCCCCCTCGCGCCTCGTGGCGCTGCCGCCCTCAGCCGCAGCCGCCTCCCGAGCCGCAGCAGCCGCCACCGCCGCGCTGGCTCCGCGTGCGCAGCACCGAGGCGTCGCGGTTGTCGTAGACCAGGGCCAGCCCCTCTTCGATGAAGCCACCGGCCTCCACCGGCTTGATGCCCGATTTGTCGAGGATCTCCGCCGGCGTCGGGCCGATGGCGGCGGCGAGCACGGCGCGGCAGTCGCCGAGGATGCGGGCCAGCTGATGCCAGCGCTTGCCGCCGCCCCCCGCCTCCGGGGTGGCCCGCTCGGCGACCTTGCGGTAGCCGTCTCCGTGCTTCTCCCAGATCTCGAGCCTGCGCGCGTCGCCGAGGTGGCGGTTGATGAGGATGCCCTCTTCGCTGGCCACCGCCACATAGGGCCGCAGCTCCTTGGCGGCGGCATCGACCTTGGCGCAGGCGTTGAGGCAGCTGCGGAACTCGGTGGTGCGATCCTCGCCGAGCAGGCCGACGGCGTCGGCGCGGCAGCGGGTGCAGTGGCGCATCTGCGGCAGGTGCACTTCCGCCGTGCTGCGCAGCTCTTCCATCATCTCCTTGCTCGGTTGTTCGAGATGGCCGAAGGGGCTGCCGGCGTTGGGGAACATCGCCATGCAGTTGAAGAGGTCGACGCCCAGGGCCTTCATCGTTTTCGCCACTTCCTCGACATGGTGGTCGTTGATCCCGGGGATGACGATGCAGTTGACCTTGACCACCATGCCATGGCGCTTGAGCAGGGCGATGGCCGCCAGCTGCCGGGAGAGGAGCAGTTCGGCCCCCTGGCGGCCGTGGTAGACCACCTTGCCGTCGGTCACCCAGCCGTAGATCCTGGCGCCGATGGCCGCATCGACGGCGCAGACGGTGATCGTCACATGGGACACCGCCATGGAGGCCAGTTCCTCGATATAGGGGGCTATGGCCATGCCGTTGGAAGAGACGCAGAGCAGCATCTGCGGGTAGCGTTCGCTGATCAGGCGCAAGGTGGTCATGGTCTCTTCGCCGTTGGCGAAGGGGTCGCCCGGGCCGGCGATGCCGACGACACTGATGCGCGGCTCCTTTTCCAGGACGCGCTGCAGGTAGAGCAGGGCCTGCGGCGGCGAGAGCAGGGTGGAGGTGACCCCGGGGCGCGATTCGTTGACGCAGTCGTACTTGCGGTCGCAGAAATTGCACTTGATGTTGCACTGCGGCGCCACCGGCAGGTGGATGCGGCCGAATCTGCCCTTGGCCTCGGCGTTGAAACAGGGGTGGTTGCGGAAGTCCTTGCTGTTGGCGATGTCCATGGCGTATCCCGAAAGAAGAGGGTGAGATCACATATAGCTGTAGCCGATCGGGGAGGAGTCCTGACTCCACTCGATGAGGGTATTGACGACGGTGTCGAAGAGGCCCTGCGCCCCCTCGTAGCCGAGGTGGAGAATGCGCTGGCCGCCGAGGCGGTCGTGGATGGGGAAGCCGACCCGCACCAGCGGGACGTGCAGGCGTCGCGCCAGGGCGTAGCCCTTGGAGTGGCCGACCACCAGCTGGCAGCCGAGTTCCTCGGCGAGGGTCTCGATATCGTGGAAATCGACATCCTCGCGCACCTCGGGCGGGGCGCAGGGGAGGTCGGCGAGGACCGCGCCGATGGCCTCGGCCAGTTTGCCGCTCTTGCCGCCCGAGGCGCAGAGGACCGGGGCGATGCCGATCTCGGCGAGAAAGGAGGTCAGGCCGACCACCAGATCCTCCTCGCCGTAGATGAGCGCCCTGCGGCCGAAGAGATATTTGTGGCCGTCGACCAGGCTGTCGACCAATCGGCCGCGGGCGGCGGCCAGCCTCTCGGGCAGGGGGCGGCCGGAAAGCTGTGCGAAGAGCTCCATCAGGGCGTCGCTGGCGCGGATGCCGATCGGCAGGCCGAGGCGGTGCAGCGGCACGCCGTGGCTGTCGCGCAGCACCGTGCCGCCGCTCTTCTCCGGCAGGGTCGCCCCCAGCTCGACGGTGGCCCTGGCACCTCCCATGGCGCGGATGGCGCTCAGCGGGGTGCCGCCGCGGGGGATGAGGGGATAGTCGTCGAGGGCCGGGCCGTCGAGGGTGTCGCCAT
Source organism: Desulforhopalus sp. (assembly GCA_024710585.1). Taxonomy (GTDB): domain Bacteria; phylum Desulfobacterota; class Desulfobulbia; order Desulfobulbales; family Desulfocapsaceae; genus Desulforhopalus_A. The sequence continues at coordinate 6,506 of JANJUM010000004.1, read as the reverse complement.
AGTCGGGGAGGAGGGTGGCGGACAGGCCGAAGTCGAGGCAGAGGCGGTGCAGGTAGCGCAGGTCGGCGGCGGAGACGAAGCCGCCGAGGAGGTTGATGGTGCCGTTGTCGACGCCAGGCCCGGCGAGCTGCTCGATGACCGCTCGCACCGCCCCGTGGAAGCCCTCCATGTGGCTGCCGGCATAGCTGGGGGTGGCGACATGGACGAGCAGCGGGCGCTCGGCGAGGCTGGTTTCGCGCTCGTACTCGGCGAGGAGCATCGGCACGTCGTCGCCGATGGTCTCGGTGAGGCAGGTGGTGGCGACGCCGATCAGCTGCGGATGATACTTGGCGGTGACGTTCTTCAAGCCCAGCTTGAGGTTGGGGCCGCCGCCGTAGATGGCGTTCTTCTCGCCCAGCGACGACGAGGCGATATCGATGGGCTCGTTGAAGTGGCTGATGATGTAGCGGCGCATATAGGTGGCGCAGCCTTGGGAGCCGTGCAGGAAGGGGACGCAGCCTTCGATGCCGCGGAAGGCGATGGCCGCGCCCAGGGGGCGGCACAGCTTGCAGGCGTTGGTGGTGGCGACGAAATCGGGTGTACTCATGGGCGAACCTCCTTGTGGCGACGCGGCACGAAGCGCCACACCGGGCTCATCACCGAGTCGTGGACCTCGCGGGCGAAGTTTTCCATGCCGGCGAAGCCGGCGAGCATCTGCTTGCGTTCGTGATTGTGATCGCAGAAGGCCACCCCGAGCTTGTAGGCGATGGGCCGCTCCTTGACCCCGCCGACGAAGAGGTCGACCTCCTTCTCCTTGAGAAAGCTGGCGAGTTCGAGGGGGTTGGAGTCGTCGACGATGATCGTCCCCGGGTCGCAGATCCGTTCCAGTTCGAGATAGTCCTCCCTGGTGCCGGTCTGCGAGCCGACCAGCACCACCGACATGCCGAGGAGGCGGAAGGCCTTGACCAGCGAGAAGGCCTTGAAGGCCCCGCCAACGTAGATGGCCGCTTTCTTGCCGGCCAACGCCCTGCGGTACCTGGCGAGCTGCGGCAGCAGCCCGGCCAGCTCACGCTTCACCAGCTGCCGCGCCTTTTCCAGCATGTCCTCGTCGCCGAAGTGGCGGGCCACCGCGTAGAGGGCCTCGGCCATGTCCTCGACGCCGAAATAGGAGACGCGCAGGAAAGGTGTGCCATAGCGCTCCTGCATGATGCGGGCGAGGTCCATGGTGGCCCCGGAGCACTGCACCACGTTGAGGGCGGCGCCGTGGCAGCGGCGGATGTCGTCGACGCGGCCGTCGCCGGTGATGTTGGCCACCACCTCGATGCCCAGCTCGGCGAAGTAGTCGCGGATGAGCCAGATCTCCCCGGCCAGGTTGAAGTCGCCGACGATGTTGATCGAGTGCGGCGAGATGCCGCTGATGTCGCCGGTGCCGACCAGCTGCGCCATGGCCGAGCAGGCCGCCTCGTAACCGGCGCGCTTGTTGCCCTTGAAGCCTTCCGACTGCACCGGCAGCACCGGGATGCCGGTCTTCTCCGCCACCTTCCGGCACACCGCGGCGAGGTCGTCGCCGATGATGCCGACGATGCAGGTCGAGTAGACGAAGGCCGCCTTGGGGGAATGACGGGCGATAAGCTCGAGGAGCGCCTTCTCGAGCTTTTTCTCGCCGCCGAAGATGACGTCGAGCTCCTGCAGGTCGGTGGAGAAGCTGAGGCGGTGCAACTCCGGCCCCGACGAGAGGGCGCCGCGGATATCCCAGGTATAGACGGCGCAGCCGATGGGGCCGTGCACGAGGTGCAGGGCGTCGGCGATGGGGTAGAGCACCACCCGCGAGCCGCAGAAGACGCAGGCCCGCTGGCTGACGGCGCCGGCCAGGCTGTCTTTGTTGCAGTCGAGGTCGAGGGGCGTGGCGCCCTTGCGGTGGATCTGTCGGGTTCGTTCGCTGAGCAGGGCTTGGCTGTTCATCGTCGCCGGTCCTTGTCTAATGGTGGAGGGGAGAGGCCTTTGCCCTCCTTTCGCAAGGCCCGTGCCATGGCGGGATATTTTGCTTAATGTCGTGAATTCGACATGTTATTGCTTTCTCTTCTCCGGAGAGCACGGAGTGTCGCCCGACCATGGGGGCAAGACGACAATAGTGCAGCAAACCCACCAATTTTGTCGGACCCCTGCGGTGGCTGAGGAAGCTGGCACTACTCCCCGCGCAGGGCTGGCGAGCGGCCTTGCAATCTCCCGCAAAACACGGCATGGTGGAAGCCTCGGGCGAACGCAATGGCCAACCCCATGGCCAGGCCGAACGCCGCTGCCCGGCAATGTCATCGATAACCCTTTCCCGGTGGACCGCGCTGCATGGACAAATCGGCCCAGGTGCTCTCCTATATAGAACGACGGAACTGGCTCTCCGGCCCCCTGCGCTGCCGCTTCCTCGCCGCCGGGGAGTATAACGAGAACTACCTGGTGGAAGGCGCCGGGCCCCCCGCCGTCTGCCGCGTAAATCACGGCACCCAGCTGGGGCTGGAGCGTCAGGTGGAGTACGAGTTCCACGTCCTCCAGGCGGTGCATCCCTCCGGGGTGACGCCGCGGCCCCTGGCCTTCAGCGGCGATGGCGAGGACCTCGGCGACGGGGTGCTGCTCATGGAGTTCCGGCCCGGCCGCCCCCTCGACTACCGGCGCGACCTGCCGGTCGCCGCCGGAATTTTCGCCGCCATCCACCGGCTCCCGCCGAGCCCGCGGCTGCTCGTCCAGGCCGACCCGGTGGCGGCCATCGCCGCCGAATCCATGGGGTTGCTAGGTCGTCACCAGAGCGACGGGCTGCGCGAGGTGCGCCTGCTCCTCGAAGACTACCACCGCCGCATCGTCGAGCTTGCCGCGCGGCGCCCGTTTGCCGGCGAGGCGCTGGTCATGGTCAACACCGAGGTCAACTCCGGCAACTTTCTCATCGACCCCGCCGGCTCCTCCCTGGTCGACTGGGAGAAGGCGGTGGTTTCCTGCCGTTATCAGGACCTCGCCCATTTCGTCGTCCCCACCACCACCCTGTGGAAGAGCGATTGCCGCCTCGGGCGCGAGGAGAAGCGTGGCTTTCTCGCCGCCTACCGCCAGGCCGCGGCCCTCTCCCTGCCCCTCGACGAGTTGGAGGAAAAGACCGCCCTGATGGAACGGGTCATCCTTCTGCGCGCCCTCAGCTGGTGCCACATGGCCTACCACGAATACGTCGGCGGCGGGCGCGCCCTGACCAGCGACGCGACTTTCGCCAAGATCGTCGCCTACCTCGGCGAGGCGCGATGTTTCTTGAAATAGCCTCGCTGAGCAAAGCCTATCAGGGCAGGACGGTGCTACACCGGGTCTCCTTCGCCGTTGCCGAGGGCGAGCTGGTGTCGATCATCGGCCCTTCCGGCTCCGGCAAGACCACGCTGCTCAAGCTCATCGCCGGCCTCGAGATCCCCGACGGCGGGTATATTGACTGCCGGGCCGACCTGCGACAGGACCCGGCCATCCTGGTTTTCCAGGACTATGTGCTCTTCCCGACCATGACCGTCTTCGACAACGTCGCCTTCGGGCTGAGGGCTCGGCGGATGGCGCGCCAGGAGGTATTCGACCGGGTCATGGCGATGCTCGCCTACTTCGGCCTCGCCGACCTGGCGCGACGGCTGCCGGCCCAGCTCTCCTCGGGGCAGCAGCAGCGCGTCGCCCTGGCCCGGGCGATGGTCGTCGGGCCGGCGGTTCTCCTCCTCGACGAGCCCTTCGCCAACCTCGACCGCAACCTCAAGGGGGCTACCGCCGAGTTCATCCGCTCCTTCCAGCAGGAGTATCGCATCACCACCCTGTGCGTGACCCACGATCTCCAGGAGGCGATGATGATGTCCGACAGGATCGGCGTCCTCCTCGACGGCAGCCTGCGCCGCTACGACCGGCCCGCCGAGGTCTACCGCCACCCCGGTTCGGTGGCGGTGGCATCCTTTCTCGGCGCGGTGGCCGTGGTGCCACGCCGCCTCTTCGCCCTCCTCGGCATTGGCGGCGAGGAGGCCGCCGCTGCCTCGGCGGTGGGCGTCCGCGCCGAGGACATCGACGTTCGCCCGGACCCCCAAGGGGCGGCGGTGGTCGAGGAATTGCTCTTTGCCGGACGCTTTTCGCTGTGCCGCATGGCGATTGACGACCTGCGGCTGTGCGCCTATACTGAAAACGAGAAGTTGCAGCGTGGTGACCGTGTGCGGGTGACCATCAGATCATTCATAGGAGTGGAGGGGGAACGCTGATGCGCTACATTTTTCGCCTGCTGCTGGCCGCGGCTGTCCTGTGTGCCCAAGTCCCCGCCGTGGCGGCCGCCGCGGACGAGGGCTTCGCCGAGCTGGTGCGTCAGGCCAGGGGCAGCGAGGTCAAATGGTATATGTGGGGTGGCTCGACCACCATCAACTCCTGGGTCGATGGCTATGTGGCGCCGGCGGTCAAGGAGAAGTTCGGCATCACCCTCAAGCGGGTGCCGGCCGACGCCGCCGTCTTCGTCAACAAGCTTCTCGCCGAGAAGCAGGCCGGTGGCAAGGGTTCCATGGATCTGCTGTGGATCAACGGCGAGAACTTCAGGAACGCCATGGAGAACGGCCTGCTGCAGGGGCCGATCACCCCGCTGCTCCCCAATTTCCGCCTGATCGACGCGGCCACCGTGGAGTTCGATTTCGGCTATCCGACCAAGGGCTACGAGGCGCCCTACGGCCGCGCCCAGTTCGTCTTCGAGTACGACAGCGCCGCGCTGCCCGAGCCGCCGCGGACCTTCGCCGCGCTGAAAGGCTGGGTCAAGGACAACCCCGGCCGCTTCACCTACCCCAAGCCCCCAGATTTTACCGGCTCGGCCTTCATCCGCCAGGTCTTCTACGCGGTCAGCGGCGGGCATGGGCAATTCCTCGGCGGCTTCGACCGCGCCCTCTACGAGGAGCGCTCCGCCGCCCTCTTTGCCTATCTGCAGGAGATCAAGCCCTATCTCTGGCAGGAGGGGAAGAACTATCCCAAGGATGTGGCGGCCCTCGATACCCTCTTCGAGCGCGGCGAGGTCCTCCTCAACATGAGCTACCACCAGGCCAGCGCGCAGAGCAAGATCCTCCAGGGGCGCTATAAGAACACGGTGCGCACCATGGTAATGGGCGAAGGCTCGATCTACAACACCCACTTCACCGCCGTGCCCTATAACGCTCCTAACCGTGCCGGGGCCCTGGTGGTCGCCGACTTCCTCATGTCGCCTGAGGCACAGCTCTCCAAGAACGACCCGGCCAACTGGGGCGACTTCACCGTGCTCGACATGAGTCGCCTAAACGACGAGCAGCGCGGCCGCTTCGTGAAGCTCGACCTCGGTCCGGCGACCCTGTCGGTTGACGAACTCGGCCGGGTGGCGGTGCCGGAGATCCCCGCCGCCTACCTCGAGCAACTCGAAAAGGACTGGGAGAAGCGGGTGCTGCAGGGCAGGTAACGATGCGAGCCTGCGGCGTCATCCTGCGGCTGCTGCCACTGCTGGTGCCGGTGGCGCTGGTCTTTGGCTGCGGCGTTGCCGTCACCCTGCTGCAGTCGGTCGGCCTGCTGATGTTTTCCTACCGCTACGACGATCTGTGGTTCGCCTACCGCGAGCTGCTCGTCGACCCCTGGTTCTATCGCTCGGCGGGGTATTCCCTGGCTGTCGCCCTGGCCAGCAGCACCATCTCCTGCCTCCTCGGCACCATGCTCGCCTATGGCCTGTGGAAGATGCCGGAGAAACTGCGCCGCTACGGCCTGATCTACAAGATCCCGCTCATCCTGCCCCATATCGTCGTCGGCTTCCTCGCCACCCTCGTCCTCGCCAAGACCGGGGTGCTGGCCACCGTCGCCTACAGGCTCGGCCTCATCGGCTCGCACCAGGAATTCCCCCAACTGCTCTACGCCGGGACGGGGAGCGATCTCATCGCCGCCTACGTCTACAAAGAAACGCCCTTCGTCATCCTCATGGTCTACGCCATGCTGGCGCGGTTCGACCAGCGTCAGGCGGCGGTGGCGCGGATGCTCGGCGCCGGGCGGGCCAGGGTCTTCCTCACACTGATCCTGCCCTTTGTGCTGCCGGCGATCAACACCACTTTCCTCATCCTCTTCGTCTTCACCCTCGGCGGCTTCGACCTGCCTTTCGTCATCGGCGACAGCTCCCCGGGGATGATCAGCCTGCGCGTCTACGAGGTGTTCTTCCACCGCGACCTCGCCGAGCGGCCCATGGCCATGGCCATGCTCTCCCTGCTGCTCGTCTTCTCGCTGGGCTTTATCGTCCTCTATCTGCGCCTCTCGGCGCGCCTCGCCCGGGAGGTGCGCAAGGTATGAGGTGGGTCCTGCTGCTGCTCCTCCTGGCGGCCTTGTTCGCTCTGCCGGTGGCTCTGCTGCTGGTCAATGCCCTGTCCTCGTCCTGGGCCTTTCCCGACCTCCTCCCCGCCGCCTGGGACGGGCGCGCCCTGCGCTTTCTGTGGCGCCACGGCGGCGATATCGCCCTCGCCCTCGGCTCGTCGACTCTCTACAGCCTGGCGGCGGTGCTG
>JANJUM010000252.1 GCA_024710585.1 Desulforhopalus sp. | reverse complement strand
CTCGTTCAACTCCGCAAGATCGTGCCGATCTGCAGCGTGTGCAAGAAAGTGAGAAACGACGCCGAGTACTGGGAACAGTTGGAGAGCTATTTTCGCGACAGCCTCGATATCGATTTTTCCCATGGCATCTGTCCCGACTGTGTCCGCATCCACTACGCCGACTGCTTCATCTGAGGGGGCTGTTCTCGTATCCTGCCACTATTTTCGAGGCCTGCGGCCCAACTGGGCATAGCTGGCTCGCCTCGATCTCGCACCAGTGTCAACACCGGCCGTCGCAAGGGACGGCGTGACTCTTTCGTCTTGCGACAGTCGGCCTAGGGCAATGGCGTCGCGAATCATTGCTTAGGGCGAAACTCTCCGTGAATCCCGGTCGAGGATGAAGGCGTGTGGCTGCTGGTTTGCGGGAAAAGGCTTACAGGATGCCGGCCAGGGAAGGATTGTTCTCTATATAATAGCGCCACTTCTTTTCGATGATCTTCTCTGCGGCCTGTCCCCAGTAGTCGGCGAGCTTGATGAAATGGGGGTTGCCGATGCCGTCGACGAGCACCAGCCGCGGCGCCTCCGGCGAGGGGAAGTTGACGACGATATTGCCCGGGGCGGGATCGGAGACGATGATGCGGTGGGAGAGGAGGTGGCTGCGCAGTTGCCGCAGCAGGGTGGCGATTCTTTCCGCCGGCAGGTGCCCGAAAAACGGCTGGCCAGCCAGATAGGAGGAAAGCGGGCGCGAGATGGCGCCATCGTGGTCGCGTACGAGTTGAAAGATTCCCCCGGGACCGAGAGTCGTCGCACAGGCTCCGAAATAGCGGCTGAGGTGGTCGAAAGGCTTGCCTTCTCTCCAATATTTCGCGAGGTAGCGCTCTTCCCGCCGCACCGCCCGTTGTTTGGCGCGGTTGAAGAGAATCTTGACGCATTTGTCGTCGTCGCAAGGGTGGCGATAGACACTGCGCACCCCACCTTTGCCGATGAGGAGGCTGTCGTCGAGGGCGAGGGGAGATTTTTTTTTATGGAAAAATCGGAACATGATGCTTATCTCATAGGGAAAAATGTCGTTGCGACCGAGAATACCTGGAAGGCGGTGGCTCTACAACGCTTTTTCGGTAACTGGTCGGCTGTTGCGAGCGGCGCTGGCGAGGCTGAGCCGGGGAATGTGTTTTTTTATGAGAAATATCTTGCTTCGGCGTGCGTTCCGAGTAAATGATTCTAGAAAAAATTGAGCTTCCGAGGTAGTATCGGGCAAAATTGACAAGGGTGTGGAGAAAGAGACAGCAAACCATAAATTCCTGTAACCTGAGAAGGTGAGGAGGAGAGAATTGAGAAAGCACATTGGATCGTTGTTTGTCATGGCACTGGTGCTTCTTTCCGTGAGCTTTGCCCAAGCGGCGACAACGCTCGTGGAAATTGGCCGGAGTCCCTTCCATCAGCCGCCGCTGAAGAATGCGGATGAACTCCGCGCCATGCTCAAGTCGAAAATGCCTGAGGTGGCCAAAGGTTTTGCCCTCGCCGGGCGCAGCGACCTTTACGAGCCGTTCATGACTCAGGTCGCCAAGACCGATGTCGAGCTGGTTCAGTTCCCCAAGGGTTCCTATTTCCAGTGGATGTTCTATAAGAAAAAAGGCAAGGGCACGGTGCGCATCGTCAAGGATGTCACCTGGGGTAACGAAAAGCCCTTCCCGGGATTCAAGTTTGCCGTCGATAAGGATGGCATTCGTTACATCTTTGTCATTCCGCTCGGCTGCGGTAACGTCGCCCTGATGGAAGAGAGCAAGATCCCCGAAGTGGTGGCTGCACCGCCTCCGCCCAACAAGCCGCCGCAGTGCGCCATGACCGTCGCGCCGGTGAAGACCTTCTGCGGCGAAACCGTTACCGTCGACGCCCGCACCTCCAGCGACCCCGATGGCCAGATCGCCAAGATGACCATCGCTGTCGTCGACGAAACTGGCAAAACCGTATCGTCGAAAGTCGTTGAAGGAAAAACGCTGATGGGTGAGGTCGCCATGCCGTGCGGCACCAGCACGGTCAAAGTGACGGTTGCCGACGACAAAGGTCTGGAGGCCACTTCCCCGGCCTGTACCGCGCAACTGACCGGCGTCAACAGGATGCGTTTCGTGGGCGATGTCGGCTACTACCGTCAATTCGACCCCTCCAACTCGGTCTTCGCCCGTGGCGGCATCGAGTATAAGTTCAACGATCAGTTCGGCGTTCTCGGCATGCTCGGCTGGGCTCCGGAAGTTCACGGTAAAGATGGCGCTTCCGCCATGCTCGCCGATGTTCTCGCCGAGTACAGCTTCTCCCGGTATTTCGTCGACCTCGGTCTCGGCGGCTGGATCACCAATGGCGACGATGACCTCGACGCCGAAGACAGTGGTCTCGACCTCATCGCCGGTTTTGGCGCTCGCGTTTATGGCGAGCCTGAGACCTTCAACGCCTCCTTGTTCTTCGAAATGAGATCCGCCCTCGACGAGATGGACGACATCTCCGAGTTCGGTCGTTTCGGCATGGGCGTGCGCTTCCGCTTCTAAGCGGAGGATGCCTGCCCCGGCGGGTGTGACCCGACGGCCCTCTGACGATGGCCGTCGGCACTGACACCTGGCACTATCCGGCGGCCATGGCGATCGCTTGACGATCGCCTTGGCCGCCTTCGTTTTTCCCTCCCCCTTGTCCCTGCATCGTGGTGGATGACACGCGGGCCGCGCCCGGCGTAACGCCACGGCCCAATTGTCGTGACGGCGCCTGAGGCCTCTGGTCGCCGTCACGATGGTGCCTGAGGCGCTGCATTTCCGCCGCGCACAGTCTTTGCCCTGCTGTTTTCCCTGACCACCTGCCTGCTCTTTTGTGCAGCATTGCCCGCCACTGCCATCGCCCTTGGCGAGGCTCCTCGTGGCAGATCGAGGGGTTGGAGAAAAACTACCATATGTTGTAGATTGGTGTTGAGCGAGCCATAAATGTGGGGTATATACAGCGATTGTCGGCAGCTGCTCGAAGTATTTTGCCGGGGGCTTTTATCCCCTTTTTTCTGCGCTCTTTTCTGAGGTATTGGCGCTGCCGTGACGACGATTTTTCTACCATTCCACCCACGATGAGGAGAAGTTTTCATGACTCCGGATATGGCCAAGCAGGTGTTGACCGCGACCGCGGAAACGGTACTGGCAAGAAGGTACTATCTCAAGGATAGCGAGGGCAACGTCACCGAGACCTGGGAGACGCTGGTGCGCCGTGTCGCCGATGCCGTGGCCGAAATCGACCGCCCGCGTGGCCTTTTCGAGGAGCTTCGCGAGAGCTTCTTCCGCATGATCTACCACCTCGACTTCCTCCCCAATTCGCCCTGTCTGATGAACGCCGGCACCGACCTCGGCCAGCTTTCGGCCTGTTTCGTCCTGCCGGTGCCGGACTCCATGGACGGCATCTTCTCCGCCATCCGTAACGGCGCCCTGGTGCACAAGACCGGTGGTGGCACGGGCTATTCCTTTTCGCGGCTGCGCTCCAAGAATGCCTCGGTGCGCTCAACCCAGGGGGTCGCTTCCGGTCCGCTCTCCTTCGCCGCGGTCTTTGACGCCGCCACCGAAACCATCAAGCAGGGCGGCAAGCGGCGGGGGGCCAACATGGGCGTGCTGCGCATCGACCACCCCGATATCATGGATTTCATTGTCGCCAAGGCCGATCAGAACCGCTTCAATAACTTCAACTTCAGCGTCGGCATTACCGACGCCTTCATGCGGGCCCTGGACGACGACGACGAGTATGACCTCATCGAGCCCTCGACCCGCGAGGTAGTGCGGCGGCTGAGCGCCAAGGTGGTTTTCGAGAAGATCGTCGACCTCGCCTGGCATAACGGTGAACCCGGGGTGCTGTTCATCGACACCGCCAACCGCGACAACGCCACCCCGCAGCTGGGCGAGTTCGAGGCCACCAACCCCTGCGGCGAGCAGTGGCTGCTGCCCTACGAGAGCTGCAATCTCGGCTCGGTTAACCTCGCCAATTTCGTCGTGCGCAAGGCTGTCGACTATGACCGGCTGCGCACCGTCGTCCGTACGGCCACCACCTTCCTCGACAATGTCATCGACTGCAACCGCTTCCCCATCCCGGAGATCGAGGAGATGACCCTGAAGACGAGGAAGATCGGCCTGGGGATCATGGGCCTGCACGATATGCTCATCCAGATGGAGGTGCCCTACGGCTCCGAGGAGGGTCGCGAACTGGCGGGCAAGGTGATGCGCTTCATCCGCGAGGCCGCCGAGGAACGCTCCTGCGAGCTGGCCGAGGAGAAGGGACCCTTCCCGGCCTATGACGGCGCCATCAACGACTACCGCCCGCGCCGCAATGCCGCCCTCACCTCCATACAGCCCACCGGCACGGTGTCGATGATCGCCGACTGCGCCTCGGGCTGCGAGCCGTATTTCTCCATCGTCATGGTCAAGAACGTCATGGATGGCGATCGGCTCATCCTCGTCAACAAGTATTTCGAGAAGGTGGCCAGGGAGGAGGGCTTCTATTCGGAAGAGCTGATGGGCAAAGTTGCCGACAGCGGCACGGTGCTCGGCCATGGCGACATCCCGTCGCACTGGCAGGAGATCTTCCGCACCGCCCAGGATATCTCCCCCGCCGATCATATCAAGATGCAGGGCTGCCTGCAGAAGAACGGGGTCGACAGTTCCATCTCCAAGACCATCAACCTGCCCGCCGAGGCGACGCGCGGCGAGGTCAAGACCGCCTACATCTCCGGCTATCGGCTGGGCTGCAAGGGGCTTACTGTCTATCGCGACGGCTCGCGGGACAACCAGGTGCTCAACACCGGCGACAGCGCCGCCAAGGAGAAGACCGCGATTGTCTCCGAGCGCGGCCCGGTGAAGCAGATCCTCCCCGACACTTTGAGCGCCAAGCGTTATCGGGTCAAGGACCAGTATCAGAAGTCGGTCTATATCATCGTCTGCTTCGACGAGAACGAGAAACCGATGGAGGTCTTCGCCAAGTTCCCCTTCGACAACCGCGTCGACCTCAAGGACAAGTCGACCATGTGGACCACCACCTGCCGCCTGGTCTCCCTCGCCCTGCGCTTCAATGTGCCCATGGACGAGATCATTAAACAGCTTGACAGGTCGAGCGGGCACATGCTAGACCTTCCCGCGCAATTGAGTAAGCTTTTCAAGTCTTTCCTGGCGGGAACGCAGAAGGGGTTCTCCAGCGTCTGCCCGGAGTGCTCCGGGGTTTTGCGATTCGAGGAAGGATGCGAGAGCTGCCGTGAGTGCGGCTACAGCAAGTGCGCCTGATGCGGCGCGTGGTGCAGGATCGGGGGTAATGATGGCCAAGATCGGAAGAAACGACAGATGTCCCTGCCGCAGCGGCAAGAAATACAAGCATTGTTGCGCCGGCAAGGAAGCTGGCGGCTTCGAGCCGCCCCAGGAAACGGTGACCTTGATGGGCGAGGTCCGCAAGGTGCAGGAAGAAGCGGTGGCGAAGCGGGTGGCCTATCGCGAAGTGGGCGTCTTTTTCTTCTTTTCCACCGCCGCCGGCGATGCCTGGCTGCTGGAGATGACCGAGCGCGACTGCCTGCAGGTGGCCCGTGCCGGCGAGGTGCTGCCGACGCCCATCGACGAGGGGCCGCAGACCATCGAGATCAACTACAGCCACATGTTCGCCATCGACAACCGGCAGTTGATCGTCATGCCCTATAACCGCGACAGCGAGGTGGTCGGGGTCCTCGCCGACGCCCCCTGCCAGGAGCTGCATGCGGCGATGCGCCGTATCGAGCGGAAACTCTCCTCCGGCCAGCTGCAGAACGTCCACCTCGACGCGCCAGACGTTCCCGGCGCATGATGCCACCTCTCGGGTGGCGTGCCGCGAGGACGCTACCCCTGCTGGCGGTCATGACGGGCATTTTCCTCCTCTCGCACCAGACCGGTGACGACCTTCAGCTGCCCCTGCTGCCTGGCCTCGACAAGCTGGGTCACGCCTCCATCTATGCCCTGCTCGCGGCGGCGGCTTTCTTCGCCATTGCCCCGTACCGACCCAAGGCGGCAGGCCGTGCGGCTGCCGCGGTGCTCCTCTTCTGCCTGCTCTACGGCCTGTCCGACGAATACCATCAGTCCTTTGTTGCCGGCCGCTCGGCAAGCGGCTGGGACCTCGTCGCCGACGGGGTCGGCGCAGCCGTCCTCGTTGTTTTCTGGCTGCGCCGGGCGATGCCGGGTTGGTTCGCCGCCCTCCTCGGGCGCTGACCGTCTCTGCCCGGCCCCTGTCCCACCCCTTTAGCGCCGTTCGGCGAGGATCTTCGCCATCTCCTTGGCGCAATAGGTGATGATGATATCCGCCCCGGCTCGCCTGATTGACAGCAGGGTCTCCTCCATCACCTTGTCCCCGTCGATCCAGCCCCTCTCCGCCGCCGCCTTGATCATGGCGTATTCGCCGCTGACATGGTAGGCGGCCACCGGCAGGTCGAACTCTTCGCGCAGCCGGGAGATGATATCCACATAGGCCACCGCCGGCTTGACGATGAGGATGTCGGCGCCCTCGTCGACATCGAGGGTCGCCTCGCGCAAGGCCTCGCGGCTGTTGGCCGGGTCCATCTGGTAGCTCTTGCGGTCACCGAACTGCGGGGCGCAGTCGGCGGCATCGCGGAAGGGGCCATAGAAGGCCGAGGCGTACTTCACCGCGTAGGACATGATCGGCACCTCCTGGAAGTTGTTCTCGTCGAGGGCGGCGCGGATCTCCGCCACGCGGCCGTCCATCATGTCCGAGGGGGCGACCATGTCGGCGCCGGCCTCGGCGTGGGAGAGGGCGGTCTTGGCGAGGATTTCCAGAGTGGCATCGTTGTCGACCTCATTGTCGATGAGACAGCCGCAGTGGCCATGGTCGGTGTACTCACAGAGGCAGACGTCGGTGATGACCAGCAACTCCGGCACGGTGTTCTTGAGCTCGCGGATGGCGAGCTGGATGATGCCGTTTTTAGCGTGGGCGCCCGAGCCGACCCCGTCTTTCTTCTCCGGCAGCCCGAAGAGGATGACCGCCCGTATGCCGAGCTTGAGGCACTCCCTCGCTTCGGCCGCCAGCTGGTCGACGCTGAGGCGGAAGATGCCGGGCATCGAGGGGATCTCCTGGCGTATTTTCTTGCCGGGGACGACGAAGAGCGGGAAGACGAACTGGTCAGGGCGGAGGTGGGTCTCGCTGATCAGAGCGCGGAAGGCGCTGTTCTTGCGAAGTCTGCGCGGACGATATTCGGGGAAAACCATGGATGCTCCTCTGGGCTGGGGGTTGTTCTGTGGCGGCCGGCCCGGGGTGCCGGGGCCGTTGTCCGCCGGTTACTGGACGATGTCGAGGGACTTGAGTTTCTTGTGGAGGTGGCTGCGCTCGAGGCCGACGCGCTCCGCCGTTCGGGAGATGTTGTGGCCGTTTTCCTGCAGCTTGTGCTGGAGATATTCTCGTTCGAAGAGGCGCTTGGCCGTCTTGTAGTCGGCGGCGAGGAGGGCGTCGCAACGGCCCGCTATCCCGCTGGCCGCCCCGTTGGCGCGGGGGGCGAGAAAGAGCCGTACCTGGGCTTCGTCGATGATCCGCTCCTGGCACATGATGGCCAGCCGTTCGACGAAGTTGCGCAGTTCGCGGACGTTGCCCGGCCAGGGATGGGCCATCATCGTCGCGATGGCGTCGGCGGTGAACTCGCGCGCCTTCAGTCCCTTTTCGGCCAGGCTCCTGGCCATGTCGGCGACCAGCAGGGGGATGTCCTCGAGGCGGTCGCGCAGCGGTGGCACCTGGATGGGGACAACGTTGAGGCGCCAGAAGAGATCGGCGCGGAAGCGCCCGGCCTCGATGTCCTCCTCGAGGTTCTTGTTGGTGGCGGCGAGGACGCGGACGTTGACCTTGACGGTCTTGCTGCCACCGACGCGCTCGAAGCGCTGTTCCTGGAGGATGCGCAGGATCTTGGCCTGGGTGGCGAGGCTCATGTCGCCGATCTCGTCGAGGAAGAGGATGCCGCCGTCGGCCTGGTCGAAGCGCCCGCGCCTGGCGGCGTTGGCGCCGGTGAAGGAGCCTTTCTCATGGCCGAACAGCTCCGATTCGATGAGCTCTTCGGGGATGGCGGCGCAGTTGACTTCGACCATCGGCTGCTCGCTGCTTCTCGACAGGCGGTGGATGGCCTGGGCGACCAGCTCCTTGCCGGTGCCGTGCTCGCCGCGGATGAGCACCCAGGCCTCGGTGGGGGCGACCATCTCGATCTGTCGCCGCACCTGGCGCATGGCCGCCGATTCCCCGGTGAGGGTCGGCGTCTGCGGAGCCTTCTCGCGCAGCAGCAGGTTCTCGCGCTCCAGCCTGGCGAAGCGCAGGCCGTTTGAGACCGCGAGGACGATCTTGTCGTAGGAGAGCGGTTTCTCGATGAAGTCGAAGGCGCCGCGGCGGGTGGCCTGGACGGCGGTCTCGATGGTGCCGTGGCCGGAAATCATGATCACCGGCAGGCTGCAGCGCTCGCGGATGCGCTCCAGGGCGGCGATGCCGTCCATGCCGTCGCCGAGCCAGATGTCGAGCAGCACCAGGTCGACACTGGCCGTATCGAGCAGTTCCAGCGCCTCTTCGGCGGAGGAGGCGGCCAGGGTAATGAAGCCCTCGTCTTCGAGGACCCCGGCCAGGGCGTGGCGGATGCTGGTCTCGTCGTCGACGATGAGGATGCGGTTGCTCATGGGCCAAGGGGGTGGTGTTTGCCGGGTTGGGGGGCGGGGCGAGCCGGCGACGGTACGCTTCACCCAGCCTGCAGCAGCGGCAGTTCGATGATGAACACTGAGCCGCTCGGCTCGTTGTCGAGGACGCGGATATAGCCGTTATGGTCGGCGACGATGGTCGAGACGATGGCCAGGCCGAGGCCGGTGCCGGTCTTCTTGGTGGAGAAGTAGGGCTCGAAGAGCTTGCTCTTGTTCTCCTTGGAGATGCCCGGGCCGTTGTCGTACACCTTGAGGAAGACATTCTCCTTGTCTTCGGCGAGGGAGATCTCGACGTCTATATTACCGCCATCGGGTAAAACCGCAACCGCATTGTCCAGGAGGTTGATGAGGCAGCGCTTGATCTGCTCGCCATCGAAGCTGAAGATGGGGATGGGCTCGGTTTCGCTGCAGGTGAAGGCGATGTTCTTATGCCCTTCCTGATAGAGGAAGAGGGTGCTTCTCGCCAGCTTGACCAGGTCTTCCGGGGCTTTCTGCACCTTGGGCATGCGGGCGAACTGCGAGAACTCGCTCACCAGCCGCTTGAGTTCGTCGACCTGGGTGATGATGGTGTTGGTGCATTGATCGAAGACGCCGTTCTCCTCCTGGAGGATCTCGGGGTAGCGGCGGCGCAGGCGCTGCGCCGAGAGCTGGATGGGGGTGAGGGGGTTCTTGATTTCGTGGGCGATCCTCTTGGCCACCTCGCGCCAGGCCGCCATGCGCTGCATCTTTTCCAGCTTGGTGAGGTTGTCGAAGACGAGCACGAAGCCCACCGGCCTGCCGTTCTCGTCCTCGAGACGGGTGAAGTTGATGAGCAGCGAGTAGGTTTTGCCGAGGACGTTGAGCTTGAGGTGCTGCTCCACCGTCATCTTGCCGGTGACCTGCAGTTCCTCGATGAATCCGTCGACGATGGTCGACTGGTAGGGGGGCAGGACGTCGCGGTAGCCGAGGCCGAGGAAGAGGCTCTTGTCGATGTTGAGCAGCTTTTCGGCGAAGCGGTTGATGGTGGTGATCTTGCCGTTCTCATCCAGGGAGATGACCCCGGCGGAGACGTTCTGCAGGATGATCTCGGTATAGCGCCGCCGCTGCTCGGACTCCTGCGAGCTCTGCTGCAGGGCGGCGTGGGCCTCGGCGAGCCGCTTGTTGCTTGAGTTGAGGTGGGCGGTCATCTGGTTGAAGGAATCGACGAGCAGGCCCATCTCGTCGCCGGTGTCGCTCTCCATGGCGAACTCGAGGTCGCCGTCGGCGACGCGGCGGGTGGCGAGCACCAGCTTTTCCAGGGGCTCGGTAAGGCCGCGGGAGATGTAGAGGCCGAACCATACCGCGGCGAAGACCACCAGCAGGGTGACGATGAGGAGAATGAGCAGCAGCCAGAACTTGAAGGGGTCCTTGAAGTGCTTGAGCTGGCGGTAGCCGTCGATGCCCTTGGAGATATTGTTCATCTTGGCCAGCTGCTCGCTCTTGACGAGCAGCGAGGTGACGAGGATGGCCCGGCCAAGGTCGCCCTTGCCGAGCTGTATCTCGGCGACGCAGCTCACCAGATCACCCGGGGTCAGTTCCTGGATGATGGTCTCGCGGCCCTGACCGGCCCGTACCCGTTGCAGGACGTCGGCCGGCAACTTGGGGAGGATGGTGCTGCGCAGCTGCGGGCCGCGGACGACGATCTCGAGGTTATGGTCGTTGGTGAGCAGGGTGAGGCTGTCGGGGCCGTTGATGGGGTTGAAGGAGAGGATGTTCTCCAGGGTGTCGCTGATCGACTCCGAGGTGTAGGCGCTGAAGTCGAGTCCGTCGAGTCGTTCCTCTATGCCGCGGCTCATCAGGGTCACCTGGTCTTCCTTCTCGCGGAGCAGCGATTGTGCGAGTTTCAGCGATTCGTTGAGCGAGGATTCGATGCTCTCGTTGAACCAGTAGTCCATGCTGGTGGAGACGAACTGCAGGGCGACGAAAAAGAGCAGTGCCGTGGGGATGAGGGTCAGGGAGAGGAAGCTGATGATCAGCTTGGTCTTCAGCTTGTTGCCGAGCCGGTTGATGCGTCGCTCGAAAAGCAGTTCGGCGAGGTTGCGCAGTACGAGAAAGAGGACGAACAACACCAGCAATACATTGACGTTGATCAGCGCGAAGACGAGGATGTTGTCGGCCGGGGAGACGTCAACCCCGCCGGGAACGACACGGCTCTGCAGCCAGACGAAAAAGGGGATGAGCAGCAGGCAGACGAAGATCGTCCGCCGTACCAGCTTTTTCTTGAGGAGGACGCGCTCCGGGTCTCGCGGCGGCCGGTCGGCGGTGAATTCCTGGGGGAGGTTGGGGGTGGTCATGAGGCCGCTCAGTAGGAGAACTCGAGGAAATGCCAGTCGGTGGCCACGTCTCCCCAGGAAAGGAAGGGCAGGACGTCATGCAGGCTGAGGGGCAGCGTTTTCTGGAACAGCTCGGCGCGGAATTTTATCTTGTAGCGGTTGTCGGGGAGGAGCTGCTTGAGCGGCACGATCCTCGTGCCGTTCAGTTCACCGACGACGCGGATGGCCTCGTCGAGGTTCTTGATGGTCACCGTGGCGTGGTTTTCCTCCTCGAGGGTGATGCGGTAGACTTCCTTGAGGGTGTCATAGGCTATGACATGCTGGAAGGAGAGCACGGTCAGCTGCTCGTCGGGCCAGTTGGCGGTGGTCTTGTAGAGTTCGATGAAAAAGGAGAACTTGAGTGGCAGGCCGCTGTGCAGGACCTCTTTCATCTCCGGGGTGAAGCCGTTGTCGAGGGTGGCGTAGAAGAGCAGGTGGCTGTCCGAGGAGGTGGCGGTGACCTCCTTGAAGGTTGCCTGGCGAGCCTCTTTGCCACCGACGCCGGCAGCCGCGGCGACGCCGGCACCTGCGGCGAGGCCGGCCGCCAGGAGAAGGACGAGAGAGAGGAGGAGTCGTGGGACCGTCATCGCTGGCGTGTAAGGGGAGGAAAATTCCCGGGAAGCGCGAATCGCTGCCGGCGCAGGCTACTCTACCTGATCCGTGGCCGCTTGTCCATGGTTGGAGCTGGCCGGGCCTTCCTGGATCACTGGGCTCTTGACGCCGTTGTCAGGGTGCTCTATCGTGCAAATGCACACGAGTTGCCATGCCGCTGCCGGTCGATTCCCCGATCAGGGCAAGGGTCGACGGCAGATGCTCTTCACCGGCCAGTTGCAATTTGTGGTACTTCCGGGTATAAGAGCGTTCCACGCGGGCCATCCTCGGCCCATCCGCCGCGCCGAGCGACCGTGCCGTTGGCCGTCGCCGCCGAGCGCCGCCGTCGTCCACCTGCAACCGATCATCCCGGGGATGAGTCTTTGCGGAGAATGTCATGTCGCCACGACCGAAGAAAAACCGAACCTGTCAGGGCCGATTCTGCGGCAAGTGTTTCAAGCCGACGGGCACCTCCCTGGTGTACCTGAGGCAGATTCCCCTGCATAACGACGAGCTCGAGGCCCTGCGGCTCTGCGACCTGGAAGGCATGACCCAGGAGGAGGCGGGGCGCAGCATGGGGGTCTCCCGCGGCACCATCCAGCGCATCGTCACCCTCGCCCGGCACAAGGTCGCCGAGGCCATCACCGGCGGTCACGCCCTGGTCTTTGTCGACGAACTCGACAAAGAGCCTCAGGACGAAGCGAGCGAGCCCGCCGAATCCAACCCCGCCTGAAAGGACGGGCTGGCGAGGACGGCCGCGCGCTGAACGTCGGCCTAGAGGTTCTCTCTTGTCTTGTGGAAGGTGATCGCCGGCCACTTCTCCATGAAATACCTCAGCATCCACTCGCTCTGGGCGAGATAGGTAAGAAAGCCTTCGGTATCGCGGGCCAGGGCACCCTGGTTTTTGCGCTCGAAGTCTTCCAGGGCCTTCTTGTCATCGCAGGAGACCCAGCGCGCCGCCTGGTAGTCCACCGGCTCGTAGATGGCCTTGACGGCGTATTCGTTCTGCAGCCTGGCCATGGTTACCTCGAACTGCAGCACCCCCACCGCCCCCATGATGTAGTCGGAGCCGATCAGCGGCCGGAAGACCTGGATGGCGCCCTCCTCGGCGAGTTGCACCAGCCCCTTCTGCAGTTGCTTGATCTTCAGCGGGTCCTTGAGCAGCACACGGCGGAAATGCTCCGGGGCGAAGTTGGGGATGCCGGTAAACTTGAGCACCTCTTTGGGCGAGAAGGTGTCGCCGATCTTGATGGTGCCGTGGTTGTGCAGGCCGATGATGTCGCCGGGCCAGGCCTCGTCGACGTTGGAGCGCTCCTGGGCCATGAAGATGGTGGCGTTGGCGAGGTTGATCTCCTTGCCGAGGCGGTGGTGACGCACCTTCATGCCACGGGTGAAGCGCCCCGAACAGATGCGCAGGAAGGCGATGCGGTCGCGATGGGCCGGATTCATATTGGCCTGGATTTTGAACACGAAGCCGGTGAAGTCCTCCTCGTGTGGGTCGACCATGCGGGTCAGGGTGTGGCGCGGCCCCGGCGGGGGGGCCATCTCGACAAAGCCGTCGAGCAGCTCGCGCACCCCGAAGTTGTTGATGGCGCTGCCGAAAAACACCGGCGTCTGGGAGGCCTTGAGATACTGCTGGTATTCGAAGGGGTTGGCGGCGCCGTGCAGCAGCTCGAGGTCCTGGCGCAGGTCGTCGGCCTGGCGGCCGAGCAGGGCGTCCACCTGGGGGTCGTCGAGGTTGTCGATGCGTACTGCCTTGATATCGCGCGTGTTCTGGCCGGGCGAGAAGAGCATCAGGACCTGGTGGTAGAGGCTGTACACCCCCTTGAAGGTCTTGCCCATGCCGATCGGCCAGGACAGCGGCGTGCACTCGATCTGCAGCTTTTCCTCGATTTCCGCCATGAGGTCGAGCGGGGCAAGGCCCTCGCGGTCGAGCTTGTTGATGAAGGTGATGATCGGGGTGTTGCGCATGCGGCACACCTCCATCAGCTTCTCAGTCTGCGCCTCGACGCCCTTGGCGCTGTCGATGACCATCACCGCCGAATCGACGGCGGTCAGCACGCGGTAGGTGTCCTCGGAGAAATCCTGGTGGCCGGGGGTGTCGAGGAGGTTGATCTCGAAATCGCGGTAGGTGAACTTCATTACCGAGGTGGTCACCGAGATGCCGCGCTCCTGCTCGATGGCCATCCAGTCGCTGGTGGCGTGGCGATCGACCTTGCGCGACTTGACCGCCCCGGCCATGTTGATGGCGCCGCCGAAGAGGAGGAGCTTCTCGGTGAGGGTGGTCTTGCCGGCGTCGGGGTGGCTGATGATGCCGAAGGTGCGACGGCGGGCGATTTCCTGTTGCAGCTGTTTGCTCATGGCGTGAAAAATAAAGACTTTGAATTGTCGGGTGAACCTATTATAAGAACAGGCACAAAAAATTGCGTAGGATATGAGTTTTTTCCGATAATAGAAAGAGAAAACCGACAATGAGCGATACTCGGCGTACACTTTTAGTGACCGGCGGCTGCGGCTTCATCGGCGCCAACTTTATCCGCCTCCTGCAGCGGCGCTTCCCTTCCTGGCGGGTGGTCAACCTCGACAAGCTGACCTATGCCGGCAATCTGCAGAACCTCGCTGGCATTGCCGAGGGTGAACGTTACCGACTGGTGCGTGGCGATATCTGCGACGCCGAGTTGCTCGACAGTCTCTTCGCCTCCGAAGGCTTCGACACCGTGGTGCACTTCGCCGCCGAGTCCCATGTCGATCGCTCTATCGTCGGCCCCGGCGAGTTCATCCGCACCAATATCCACGGAACGTTCACCCTGCTCGAGGCGGCGCGTCGGCACCATCTCGCCACTAAGGGCTCGGAGAAGGCCCGCCCCTGCTTCCTGCATGTCAGTACCGACGAGGTCTATGGCTCCCTGGGGGCCACCGGGCTGTTCAGCGAGGAGACGGCCTACGACCCGCGCTCGCCCTATTCCGCCTCCAAGGCCGCCTCCGACCATCTCGCCTCCTCCTACTTCCACACCTATGGCCTGCCGGTGCGCATCACCAACTGTTCCAACAACTACGGGCCCTACCAGTTCCCGGAGAAGCTCATCCCGCTGATGTTTAACAACGCCCTGCAGGGCAAGCCGCTGCCAGTGTACGGCGATGGTCGCAACGTGCGCGACTGGCTCTACGTCGAGGATCACTGCGAGGCGGTGGTCGAGGTGGTGGAAGGCGGCAGGGACGGCGAGACGTACAATGTTGGCGGCAATAACGAGCGCCAGAACCTCGAGGTGGTGACCCTGATCTGCGACCTGCTCGACCGCAAGGTCGGGCCGCTGCCCTCCGGCCAGCCGCGGCGCTCTTTGATCACCCATGTCGCCGACCGCCTCGGCCATGACCGCCGCTACGCCATCGACGCCGGCAAGATCCGCCGCGAGCTCGGCTGGGAACCGAAGGTGGGCTTCGCCGAGGGCATGGAGCGCACCGTCGACTGGTACCTCGGCAATCGCCGCTGGGTGGAGGACATCGTCAACGGCGCCTACCGTTTCTATTACGACGAGATGTACGGTAAGCTCGGCGCGGCGGCCACCGGGGGGAGGGGGGACCTATGAAGGTGACGGCTACCGCCATCCCCGAGGTGCTGCTGGTCGAACCGCAGGTCTTCGGCGACGCGCGCGGTTTTTTCTACGAGAGCTATAACGAGAGGAGGTGGCGGGAGCAGACCGGTCTCGACCGCACCTTCGTTCAGGACAATCACTCGCGTTCGCAGGGTGGCGTCCTCCGCGGGCTGCACTACCAGATCCGTCAGCCTCAGGGCAAGCTGGTGCGGGTGGTGGTCGGCGAGGTCTTCGACGTCGCCGTCGATCTGCGCCGCTGGTCGCCGACTTTCGGCCGCTGGGTGGGCATGGTGCTGTCCGCCGAGAACAAAAGGCAGCTGTGGGTGCCGGAGGGCTTCGCCCACGGCTTTCTCGTCCTCTCCGCCACTGCCGAGTTCCTCTACCGCACTACCGATTACTACGCCCCCGAGCATGAGCGCTGCATAATCTGGAACGACACCCGTCTGGCCATCGATTGGCCTCTCAGCGGGGCGCCGCTGCTCTCCGCCAAGGACCGCCTCGGTCTGCCTTTTGCCGAAGCCGAAGTCTACGAGCGCTGAGGTTCGTCGCGTTCTTCATTCCCCCGCGGGGGTGCGCATTTCCTGCTGGATGGCGATGGCCAGGTGGGTGAGGCTGAGCGGCTTGGGGAGATAGCGAGACACCCCCAGGGCCCTGATGCGCTCGCGGTCGGGGTGGTTGTGGTAGCCAGAGGTTACCACTGCCCGCTGCTTGGGCTTGAAGGCACGAATTTCCTTGAAAGTTTCATAACCGTTCATCCCCTGGCCGAGGAGCAGGTCGAGGAGGAGCAGGTCTACCGGGTTCTCCTTGAGGTAGCGGATGGCCTGTTCGCCGGTCTCGGCCAGGCAGGGGGTGTAGCCGAGGCGTTTGAGGATGGCGGCGGCGAGCATGCGCTGATTCTCCTCGTCGTCGACCACCAGCACCCGTTCGCCCTTGCCGAGCAGCGAGTCGAGGTTGATGGTCGCTTCGTTGCCGCGGCCGCGGCCGTTGCCGGCAGGGAAATACAGCTCGAAGACCGTTCCCGCGGCCGTGCTGCGCAGGTCGATATAGCCGCCGTGATCGCGCATGGCGTGCATGACCACGGTCAGGCCGAGACCGGTGCCGCTGGCTCCCATGCTCTTGCGCGAGTAGAAGGGCTGGAAAATGTGCGGGCGGTGTTCCTCGGCGATACCCTTGCCGGTGTCGGCCACGCCGAGCACGGCGTAGTGCCCCGGGGGGATGGCCTCGTAGCCTTGCAGGGTGTCGGTGAGGAAGCGGTCGGTGGTGTAGACGCGCACCGTGCCGTGGCCGTTGATCGCCTCGGTGGCGTTGCGCACCAGGTTGAGCAGCGACTTGTGGAGGTGGATCGACGAGGCGCGGATTTCCGGCAGGGTCGGGTCGGTGAAGATCTCGACACCGATCTGTGGCGTGTTGCGACGCTGCTCGAGCAGATCGAGGGAGCTTTCGTACTCCTCGACGATGTCGTTGAGGCTGACCAGCTGCTTCTGGCAGGTGGAGCCCCGGGCGATGGTGAGCAGGTCGGCCACCACCTCGGCGGCCTTCTCCCCGGCCTGCTTGATGCGGTCGATGTCGTGGCGGTAGAGGCTGTTCTCCGGCATCTCGAGGAGGAGCAGTTGCGGAAAGGTGACGATGCCGCTGAGGATATTGTTGAGGTCATGGGCGACGCTGCCGGCCATCAAGCCGATGGATTCCATGCGCATCGCCTGGGCGAGCCGCTCCTCAAGCTTGGCCCTGGCCTGCTGCTCGTCGCGCTGCGGGGAGAGGTCGCGGATGGCGGCGACCCATACCGGGCTGCCGTTTTCGTGGCTGCGCTTGACGCGGACCTCGGCCGGGAAGAGGTCGCCATTGCCACGGATGGCCTCGACCTGCAGGGACTGCGAACCCTGGCCGCCGTCGCCGTCGCCGCGCCGCGGCTCGACGGTCAGCCCGGGGATGAAGTCGGCCAGCGACAACTCGAGGGCCTGGGCTTCGTCGACGGCGAAGATATCGCAGAACTGGCGGTTGACCTCGAGGAGCCTCTCGCGGGAGAAGAAGGCGATGCCTTCCCAGGTAGCCTCGGCCAGTCTCCGGTATTTGTTGGTGCTTGCCGCCACCTGACGGCGCAGGGTGCGGGTCTCCACCGCCCGTCGCACGGTCTGCAGGATCTGCTCGGGGCTGCGCCCCTTGGTGATGTAATCGTAGCAGCCGAGGCGCACCGCCTCCACCGCCGACTCGACGCTGGCCTGCCCGGTGAGGATGATCACCGGGCAATGGGGCCTCTCGGTGGTCAGGTAGGTGGCGATCTCCAACCCGTCGAGGTCGGGGAGCTTGAGGTCGAGGAGGGCGGCGCTGTAGTCGCGGGTGACGATGCGGGCGAAGGCTTCCTGACCGGTGGCGGCGGTGTCGACGTCGTAGCCGACGGTGCGCAGAAGGCGTTCCAGGGAGGAGCGAAAGAGATCCTGGTCATCCACTACGAGAATTGCATCCGACATGCTCGCCATTGTCCTCGCCAGATTGTGTCGTATCGGTCCTGAATGGCCTCACATTACCGGCCCTGCAGGCCTCTTCACATATGGTATCGCGGGGCTTCTCGTCGCCTGTCTTCCCCTGGGGGCCGGTCGAGTATTGCGGGGCGCTGCCCGGCCGGCAGCGGCTATGCGCTGGCGGCCTGTTCGCCGATCCCCGCCCGGCTCCGCCGCGAAAAACCTGGCAATACCGTAGATAATAATCTTCGGGAAGTCAATTGAATAATGATATCAAGATGTCTGCCGGAGATCCTGGCACGTCCTGGTGGTATCCGTCACGGGGAAGTGGAGCGTGAACAGGGCACCTCCCTCGGCAGGTTGACGATGGTCGACTTTGCCGCCGAGATCGGTGACGAGCTTTTTGACAATGGCCAGGCCAAGGCCGGCATGGCCTGGCTTGGTGGTATAGCCGGCGCGGAAGAGGCGTTCCCGGGCGGCGGCCGAAATTCCCGGCCCGTTGTCGGAGATTTCGATGACCACAACTTCCTCGTCGCCTTCGCGCCTCTCGCCATAACAGCGCACCCGCACCCAGCCGCCCGGGGAGGCGGCGTCGATGGCGTTGGCGAGGAGATTGTGCAGGGCCTGCTGCAGGCCCTGACGGTCGCCATGGACCACTGGCAGCGGGTCGGCGACCCGGCAGCGCAGCGAGATGCCCTTCTCCCTGGCGGTGGCGGCGAAGAACGCGACGGTCTCGTCGATGAGCAGGGGCAGCGGCAGTGGCTCGCGGTTGCTCTGCGCCGGAGACCGGCCGAGGTGATTGAGCTGGCGGGTGATGGCCTCGATACGGGCCACCTCGCCGCCGATGGCGCTGAGGTCGCGGCCCAGGCCATCGGGGAGATCGGACCGCTCGCGGATGAGCAGCAGGTAATTGCGCACTACCGCCAGCGGGTTGCAGATTTCGTGGGCCAGGGAGCGAGCCGCCTCCTCGAGGGTGGCGATGCGCTCGGCAGCCAGGGCTTCGGCGTGGTCGCGCTGCAGGTCATCGACAAGGAGCAGTTGGGCGACCTGGGCGAGGAGAAGCGCCAGGGCGCTGTGCTGGTCGGCGTCGCTGCCGGCGTCGTTCCCATGGTCCCGGTAGAGGAGGAGGGCGCTGCGGCCAGAGCTGACAGCCACGGGGAGGCCCTGCAGCATGTCGCAGTCAAAGCGTGCAAAGAACTGGGCCTCGGCGGCTGACTCCCCCTCATGCCGGGCCCACTGCCGAGGCAATGCCTGCGGTTCCGCCGACTTCAACAGGTGGTGCCCCGTATCCAGCGAGGCGCCGAGGCGGTGCAGGCCGCGGGAAAGGGCGTTGCGCTTCGAGCCTCGCGGCAGAAGGCGTTTGCCGTCGGCGTCCGGCCAGAGGAGGACGGCGTGGTCGATGGCGAAAATGGCGAGCAGGCTCTCTTCGAAGATTTCCAGCCGTCGTTCGCTGCTGGCGGCGGACAGCAGACCGTTCATGGCGCCGAGGAGAAGGGCCATGGGGCCGAGCCCTTGGCGCAGTGGTGCGCCGGCAGCCGCAGAGGGCTCGCGACCTTCGTTAGCAGGCGGGCGGACGGTGACGCCGAGGGCGCTGGCCAGGCCCTGCACCTCCTCTCGCCGGGCTTCTGCCGACAGGCGCAGCGACTCTTCGTCGAGACCGAGCGTGGCAGCATGGTCGAGGAGTCGTGGCGGGAAGTCGGCGGCAGGTCTTGCCAGGGCATTGGCGAGAAAGAGGATGCCGGCCAGATCCCGTGCCGCCGTCGAGGCCAGGGACGGCTCGTGGTGGCTGGCGATGGCCTCCGCCACCGCTGCCGGCAGGTTCCAGTGCCTCGCCAGCAGGGCGCCGGCTGCTGCATGGTCGATGCCGCAGCCGCCGGCCTCGCGGTCAAGACATCTCTGGCCGTCAGCTTTCCCTGACAGGGGGAAGCTTTCGGGAAAATTTTCGGCGAGGAGGATCTTGCCGATATCGTGGAGCAGGCCGGCAAGATAGCAGGCCTCGGGGGCCGGCTGGCCGCGCTTTTCCGCCAGATCCCTGGCCAGCAGGGCGGTGAGCAGGGCGTGGTGCCAGAACTCTTCCCTGCAGAGGCCCCCCGCCTGCCCGACCCTGGACGAGAAGACCTCCTGCACGGCGAGGGACACCACCAGACTGTGCAGGGTGTCGCGGCCCAGGTGGATGACCGCCTGGGTGATGGAGCCGAAGGGGACGCGGGCGCCGACGAAGGCGGAGTTGGCCAGCGCCAGCACCTTGCCGCTGATCGCCACGTCGCGGGTGGCCAGCTCGGCCAGCCTGCGCAAATCGGCTTCCCGCTCACGGCAGGCCTGCAGCAGGGGGAGCAGGGTCTCCGGCAAGCTGGGCAGGGTGATCCTGAGGCGAAGGGCAGGCGTCTCGTGTCGGGGCGGTGGCATGGTAAAAGAGGAGCGATGAGAGGAAGTTGACGGTGGGCTGGCAGCTCATCTCTAGCAGATTTGCCGGGGAGAGGGAAGGTTTTTCCTCGGGCCTTGGTCCTTGTGGGCGGGAAAGCGGCCAGGATACAGGGTCGGCAGCGGCCGGCTGCAGCGGGCCAACATCGGGAGGGCAGACGACCAGGCGGCGGGAAGCGGGCCAGGCCCTGTCTCAAGTGCTGGCCGCATGGCCCCTGGCATCACTTTGGCGCATGATGCCCCCTTGTGCAGGCAAGAGGCACGTCCTTCACCGCGGGGCGATGCCTTCAAGGCAGTGCAACTGCCTTGCCCCGTTCGGCGAGAAAGGCGAGAAAGGCATCGCGACTGCCGGCGACGATGCGCTCCGTGGGAAAGCCAACCTCTCGCACCAGCTGCAGGCATTGCGCGAATTTTCCGATATTGCAGGCGATATGAGCGTCGCTGCCGAATGTCAGCCGGCCGCCGTGGCGGGCCACCGCCTCGGCCAGGGCGGCGCAGTTCTTGGCACTGCCGCTGCGTGAGGTGGTGAAGGAGGAGTTGTTGATCTCGATGAGCACGTTGCAGGCCGCGGCGGTGCTGGCGATGGCCTCGATATCCACCGGGAAGGCGGGGTTGCCGCCATGGGCGAGGATATCTATCCTGCCCGAG
>JANJUM010000204.1 GCA_024710585.1 Desulforhopalus sp. | reverse complement strand
GCCCTGCACCGCGAGCACCGCGTGCCCGGCAGCGCCCTGCACATCGTCCTCTCCGGGCTCTATGATACCATCGGCCTCTACCGCCGCCCCGCTTCCGCCGAACTGCGCGAGGCCCGCCAGTGGCTGCAGTGGCTCGACCTCGCCAGCCAGGCCGAGACCCCTTTCCGCCGCCTCTCCTACGCCGAACAGCGCCGCGTGCTCATCGGCCGCGCCATGATCAAGGGCCCCCGCCTGCTGCTCCTCGACGAGCCCACCCATGGCCTCGACGAAGCCAATCGCCAGGCCTTCCTCGACCTGCTACAGCGCATCGCCGACGAAAACCTGTCGACCATCGTCTACGTCAGCCACCGCCAGGACGAGTACCGCCAGTTCTTCCGCCAGCATATCCGCCTCGAGACCTATGCCGCTTAAGCCAGGGCCAACGCCCGCCGCCCCGCATCCCCAGCACACCCCGCCGCCACCATGCTGACCCGCATCCGCCGCCTCTGCTCCGCCCTGTGGCACCGCATGACCTGCCCCGACTATCGCCGCGTCGCCGCCTGCGGCCTCTTCGACGAGGGCTACTACCTGCGCCACAACCCCGACCTGCATAGCTGCGGCCTCGACCCCCTGGCCCACTATCTCAAGCGCGGCTTTGCCGAGCGTCGCCGCCCTGGTCCGTTATTCGACAGACACTTTTACCTGCAGCAATGCCCGCAACTCGACGAGGACCGCGACAACCCGCTGCTGCACTTTCTCACGGTGGGCAGACACCAGGGCCTGCGGCCCAACCCCCTCGTCGATCCCCACTGGTACGGGCAGGTGTGGGGTCAGGGGCAACCGCTGCCCGACGCCCTCGGCCACTTCCTCGCCCACGGCGACGATCCCAGCCCGCCGCTGTCCCCCTCACCCTACTTCGACGCCGCCCACTATTGTAGCAGCTGCCCCGAGGCACAGGCCCTGGCCGACCGGCCGGCCGCGGCCCTGCGCCACTATCTCGAATTCGGCCTGCCCGAGCATCGCTCGCCCTCGGCCCTCTTCGACTGCGACTATTACCTCGACAAGACCCCGGCCTTGCGCGAAGGGGGCTTCGACGCCCCGACGCATTATGCCCTCTTCGGCCGTGGCGAAGGCAAGAGCCCCTGCCCCCTCTTCGACCCCTTGTGGTATCGGCAGCAGCACATTCAGCTCTCCGCCGACCTCGACCCCTACGCCGACTACCTGGCGCGGCAGGGGGAGGAGGGCCTGCGCCCCTGCCCCTGGTTCGACCCGCAGTTCTATCGGAAGGCCTATCTTGGCGACGATTCTCAGCCTGCGCTGCAGCACTTTCTCCAGCACGGGCGGAAAGAAGGGTTGTACCCCAACGCCAACATCGCCGCCTTGGCGAAGAAACCAGTCTTCTCGATACTGCTGCCGGTCTATGATACCCCACCGGCCCACCTCGGCAGCTGCATCCGCTCGGTGCTCTACCAGAGCTACCCGCACTGGCAGCTCTGCATCGCCGACGACTGCAGCCCCGACCCGGGCATCCGCCCCCTTCTGGACTCCTGGGCAATCGCCGAACCGCGCATCTCGGTGAGGTATCTGCCGCGCAACTCCGGCATCTCGGCCGCCACCAATGCCGCTGCCGACCTGGCCAATGGCGACTACCTGCTCTTTCTCGACCACGACGACGAGTTGGCGAACGAGGCCCTGCACCGCTTCGCCGAAGCCATCAACAGCGACCCTGCCGGCCTCTATTACAGCGACGAGGATCTCATCGGCGCCGACGGCCGCCGCTACAACATCTTCCGCAAGCCCGAGTTCAACGCCCCGCTGCTCCTCTGCCACAACTACATCACCCACTGCGTCGTCGCCAGGCGCGAGCTCTTCGCTCTCGTCGGCGGCTGCGACCCGCGTTTTGACGGCGCCCAGGACCTCGATCTCTTCCTCAAGCTCTCCGAGAGGACCGACAAGGTGGTCCACCTGGCAGAGATCCTCTACCACTGGCGCGCCTCGGAGAAGTCGACGAGCATCAACCACGAGGAGAAACACTACGCCGACGAGGCCGGCCGCGGTGCCGTCGCCGCCGCAATGGATCGCCGCGGCCTCGTCGGCGAGGTCCTTCCCGGCCAGTGGAAGTTCTTCTATCGCCTCCGGCGAACCGTTGACCCCGATGCCGCCGTCTGCCTGGCGCTCGACTGGCGGCGGCGACCGCTGGCGGAACTCTCCCTGACTGCCTTGCTGGACTCCGCCGGACATCCCGTCAGGCGCATCCTCGTGCTGACCGCAGAGGAAGGCGGGCATCAGTCCATCCACGAGCCAGGCTCGAACCAGTCCGAGGCAGCGGTCATCTTCTCCCCCCGCGGTCAGAGTACCGCGACCACGTTCGCCGCTGCCGCCGCCCTCTGCCACGAGGAGTATCTGCTCTGGGTCGACGGTCGCCAGCAGCCACAGGACCAGGACTGGCTGGCCGCTCTGATGGAATATGGCCAGGACCGCGGCGTGGCCATGGTGCGTGGCCTCGCCGCCCACCCCCGCAACGAGCACCCCGAGATCACCCCCCTGGCCGACTGCACCGAGACCTCACCCCTCTACTACGCCCGCTTCCTCGCCGACTGCTCCATTCTCATGAACGGCGCGCAGTGTCCCCAGGAGGTGATGGGGACCAGCGGCGGAATTTTACTCCTTGGCAAGGCCTGGCTCGGCAGGGTCGTCGTACCGGCCAACCATCCCTTGAACGAGGACTTCTTCTTCCTCGACCTGTCGCTGCGCCTGAGGCAGCTTGGCGCACGAAACGTCTACACCCCCTACTGCCGCTCCAGCCTCCATGGCACGAACTTGCCTGCCAGACCCGCCAGCCTCGACGGGGCAGGCGAGGAACAGGGCCGTTTCCGCGTCCTCTGGGGGGCGACGCTCGCCGCAGGCATCCCCTTCTACAATATCCATATCATCGGCGATGCCGGGGGATCGGAGGAGGACTTCCTCCGCTGGCTCGCCGGGGAGCCGGCAGGGCTCGCACCGGCGTGACGAGAGGCGGTGATTGCGCCTCGACGCGGCTCTGGCGGCATGCTACAGTGCCGGCAGATATCCGCGAACCATTCCTCTACCTGTGGAGAGTAGCGATGACCACCAGCGACGGCGGGCAGACGGCCAGGGCCCTGCTCA
>JANJUM010000191.1 GCA_024710585.1 Desulforhopalus sp. | reverse complement strand
ACCCTGCAGGCGCTCTGCGCCATCTACGACAACTGCAACAGCCTGCACACCAACGCCTTCGACGAGGCCATCACCACCCCGTCCGAAGAGTCGGTGCGCCGCGCCCTGGCCATCCAGCTGATCATCAACCGCGAGTGGGGGTTGGCCAAGAACGAAAACCCCCTCCAGGGCAGCTTCATCGTCGAGGAACTCACCGATCTGGTGGAAGAGGCGGTGCTGGCGGAGTTCGACCGAATCACCGAGCGTGGCGGAGTGCTGGGCGCCATGGAGACCGGCTACCAGCGCAGCAAAATCCAAGAAGAGTCGCTCTACTACGAGCACCGCAAGCATACCGGCGAGCACCCGATCATCGGGGTCAACACGTTCCGCAACCCAAATGCGGACTTTGACGCCTTGAACGCTACCCTGGAACTGCGGCGTTCCACGGAAGAGGAGCGCAACGAGCAGATCCGCCGCCTGGCCGATTTCCACCAGCGCCATAGCCAGGAAAGCCCCGCGGCGCTCAAACGTCTTCAGGATGTAGCACTCTCCGGGGGCAACATCTTCGCCGAGCTCCTGGAAACGGTCAAGTCCTGCAGCCTCGGCCAGATTACCGACGCTCTCTATGCGGTCGGTGGCAAGTACCGGCGGAATATGTAAAGTCGATCTTCCCTCATCGAGGGTCAAGGCGGCCGGAGCCCTCTAGGTGCTCCGGCCGCTCTCTTTTCAGCCGCCCGAGAGAAAGGCGGGAACGATGGTTTTAAAATCTCCTCGCGGATACCGGGCAAGGCGTTTTGCGCCCCGCAATGCGCCCCTAGACAGACCTAGCCAAGCTCGCCCTTGTTAAGATCGATTGTCGGGCTGAGTTTTCCCTGCGCCTGCCCATGGGTATACCCGATCACGGTGAAATCCTTCGAAAGCCTGGCAGCGATCTCGGCATAGCGCGGTTCGCGGCCGCGCATGCACGTGGAAAGGTGGACGACATCGACCCCAAGCGACTTCAGCGTGGCGATCTTGTGTTCGAGATCGCCGCCGTTATGGAGAAAGCCGACGAGTTCGATCTCGTCGGCGGCGTAGCGGGCGAAGGCTTCGCTTTTTGCGAAAAAGCTGCGCAGACACCCCTTGCCGATGCATTTCTCGGTGGTCTCGACGCGCACCATGATGGCAACCCTGATCTTCGACATCCCTCTTTCCTTTCGTTCACCGCCAAAGGTGGTGCCCCACTCTGCCAGCCTTCCCTGCATTCGTAAGGACCGCCGCATTGAGGTGCGCGTTTTCATGTCACCATATGCGCCGCTCCCTTTTCTCTTCGGCGAGTTGTCCTGGCAAGGCGCCGACAAACGTCCTGCCCGAGCCACCCTAAGCTGCTCGGCCAGGCGCCGCGAGAGAATCGTCACGCCATGACTTCCGGCCTACTGTTCGCCACAGGCCTGTCTAGCATAGGATGGCTCTCCCCTGAAGGCAATGGCTGAAACGCGTTCGCGGTATATTTGACCTCGCCGGGCACCTTTCCAGTTTACGGAAAAGTTTACCCTGGCGGGAATTCGTGCTACTCTTTGGCTGAGAAATTCCACTATCCCCTAATGCCCCGAGGAGAGGCCATGAATCACAAGCATCCCTTTTATCTACTGGAGAAGGACGGGCCTCTTGCCCTGGTCTACCTCAACCGCCCCGAGAAGAAAAATGCCATGGGGCCCTCGGCCTGGCGAGAGCCCATAGATCTCTTCGCCGAGCTTGACCAGGACCCCCAAGTACGGGTCATCATCCTCGCCGGCAAAGGCGACTGTTTCTGTGCCGGCATCGACCTCGAGAACATGGTCCCCACCCTGCCGGAGTTGATGGACGCCAACCAGGGTGGCGGCACCAAATGGAAGTTGCTGCCGAAAATCAAGGAACTGCAGGAGGGGATCAGCGCCATCGAGCGCTGCCGCAAGCCGGTCATCGCCGCCATCCACGGTCACTGCCTCGGCGCCGGTCTGGACATGGCCACCGCCTGTGATATCCGCATCTGCTCGGCCGATGCACGCTTCTCGGTCAAGGAGGCGGCGGTGGGCTTCGTCGCCGATGTCGGCGTGCTGCAGCGTCTGCCGCTCATCGTCGGCCAGGGCCATGCCCGCGAACTGGCCTTTACCGCCAGGACCATCGACGGCGCCCGCGCCCGGGAAATCCAGCTGGTGGGCGAGGTGTGCCCGGATCAGCAGTCGCTGATGGCCTATGCCAGGCAGCTGGCAGCGGAGATCGCCGACAACTCCCCATTGGCAGTGCAGGCCACCAAGGACGTGCTCAATTTCTGCGTCGGCAAGTCCATCGACGACGGCCTGCGCTATGTCGCCTCGATCAGCGCCAACATCATCCCCTCACGGGATCTCTTCGAAGCGATCAAAGCCTTTTCCGAGAAACGCAAACCAACCTTCAGCGGGAACTGATATGAGCGAGGAGCTGACACCCTACCTGCAAGCCACCGAGTTCCTCGATTTCCGTCACCTCGATGTGACCGCCTTTGCCGAGTCGGTGGTCGGCCTGGCGAAGGACCCGCTGGACAAGGCGGTAGCACTCTACTACGCAGTGCGCGACCGCATTCGCTACGACCCCTACGATCTGCGCTACTCCAGGGAGGCGATGCAGGCCTCGTCAGTTCTCGCCAGGGGTGCGGGCTACTGCGTCGCCAAGGCGGTATTGCTCGCCGCCGTCGCACGCCAGCAAGGGATCCCCTGCCGCCTCGGCTTCGCCGATGTCACCAACCACCTCTCCACAAGGCGCCTGCGCGACAAGATGGGCACCGATCTGTTCGTCTTTCATGGCTATGCGGAGATGTGGCTCGAACAGCGCTGGGTCAAGGCGACCCCGGCCTTCAACCTCTCGCTGTGCGAGAAATTCGCCGTGCTGCCCCTGGAATTCGACGGCCGCAGCGACTCAATCTTCCACCCCTTTGACGCCAAAGGGCGCAAACATATGGAATATGTGCGCGAACGCGGCACCTTCGCCGACCTGCCGTTCGACCTCATCTTCTCCGTCTATGCTGCCACCTATCCGCGCTTTTTCGAGCATTTCGGGGAAGGCCACGAGGGAGACTTTGCCGC
Organism: Desulforhopalus sp.; assembly: GCA_024710585.1. Classification (GTDB taxonomy): domain Bacteria; phylum Desulfobacterota; class Desulfobulbia; order Desulfobulbales; family Desulfocapsaceae; genus Desulforhopalus_A. The sequence continues at coordinate 15,511 of JANJUM010000191.1, read as the reverse complement.
CGAAGCGGCGGCGGAAAGGCGCTGACGGCGCCGCATCAGTGCACAGCGAAGTGACGACGGCCGCATGGGGTCAGACGACACCGGCGGCCGACAATCGCCTGATCTCCGCCTCGTCGTAGCCCAGCTCGGCAAGCACCGAGGCGGTAGCCGCACCAAAGGCAGTGGGCCTGGTGCGGATGCTGCCCGGGGTATCGCTGAGCTTCACCGGGACGCCAAAGCCATGGCGAACATCGCCGTTGTCGTCGCGGTAGCTGTGCACCATCTCCCGGGCAAGGAACAGCGGGTGGTCCAGGACTTCCTCCATGGTGCGCACCCCGCCGAAACAGCTATCCAGACCGCCGAGTTCCTCTTCCCACACCGCCAGGGATTTACTGGCGAAGGTGCGTCGCAGGTAGGCGATGATCTCCTCGCGGCGCTCCTCGTCATACTGCAGCGGACCGTAATCCGGCCGCCCGAGGTGATCGCAGAGGGTGCTCCAGAAACGGTTCTCCACTGCGCCCAGGGCGAGATAACGGCCATCGGCGGTTTCATAGGTGTTATAGCAGGCGAAGCGGTGCGACAGCAGAGTATCGGCCGCCCGCTGCGGCCGCCCCTCGGCCCTGGCAAAAAAATAGGGCAGAGAGAGGAAGCCGACCATGCCGTCGGTCATGGAAATGTCGATATACTGCCCGCGGCCGCTGCGCTCCCTGGCATAGAGGGCGAGGAGAATGCCGATGGCGGCGTTCATCGCCCCCCCGGCGATATCGGCGATCTGCACCCCGGGAATCGATGGCGGCCGCCCCTTTTCGCCGATAAGGCCGAGGACCCCGGCAACACTGAGATAGTTGACGTCGTGGCCCGGCCGCTGCGCATAGGGCCCGGTCTGGCCATAGCCGCTGATCGAACAGTAGACGAGACGCGGGTTGTCGCGGCTCAAGGTCTGGTAGTCGACCTTGAGCCGTTCGACCACGCCGGGACGAAACCCTTCGAGGACCACATCGGCGCTCTTCGCCAGGCGCATGAAGATCTCCAGGCCCTGCGGAGCCTTGAGGTTGAGGGTCATATGCCGCTTGTTGCGGTTGAGATCGCTGAAAAAGAGCCCATCGGCAAGAAAGCGCCGGTCCTCGATGGCGATGACCTCGGCGCCGTGATCGGCGAGGATCATCGAACAGTAGGGTCCTGGAAGCATTCTGGAAAGATCGAGAACCCGTATGCCCTGCAGGGCGCCGCTTGTGGTCATCTTGCCGTTCCTCGCTGTTCTGGTTGGTCGGGGTAGGTTCAGAACTCGATGCCCTTCTGGGCCTTGATGCCATTCTCGTAGGCATGTTTGTGCGACTCGATGACCGAAACGGTGTCGGCGATCTTTATCAGCTGCGGGTCGGCATCGCGGCCGGTGATGATGATCGACAGGCGCTGCGGCTTGCCGCGCAGGGCGGCAACGATGCGCTCGACGGGGAGAAAATCGTAGAGCGGCAGGTAGGTGAGCTCGTCGAGAACGATCAGATCGTAGAGATCGCTGGCGATCTTCTCCTCGGCAAGGGCAAAGCCATCCCGGGCCACCTGGCGATCCTCGTCAATATTCTCCTTGGTGAAGACGAAGCCGCGGCCGCAGATGAACCAGTCGAGGTTGTCGATTCGCTTTGCCATGAGCCGTTCGCCATACTGCCCCTGCCCCTTGAGAAACTGGATGACACAAACCCTGTGCCCATGGCCGAGGGCACGAAAGGCGGTGCCCAGCGCCGCCGTGGTTTTTCCTTTACCGTTGCCGGTCACCAGCAGGATCCTGCCGTTCGTCGCCATGTCTTCTCCCCGCCCCAACTCCATGATGTTACGCCGGAAACCTTTGATTGGCGCACTCTACCACAGAATCACCCCGGGAAAAACAAAATAGCGCCCTGGCACGAGAAGGGCGAGGAGGGGAAAAAACGATATTTCCCGGGTTGTTCTCAAGAGCGAAGCGAGGTATTGATAAGGCCCGGCGGCCAGCGCCCGGGCAAGGGGCCCAAGAGACGGCGCGGCCGGCAAGGATCACCCATGGAGCCAACAGAGATGACCTACCGGGTTGCCATCAACGGTTACGGCCGTATCGGGCAGAGCATTTTACGTGCCATATACTCCCCCCCCTATCGCTCGCACTTCACCATCGTCGCTATCAACGAGCTGGCCGACATCGAGACACTGACCTACCTCACCCGCTACGACACCACCCATGGCCGCTTTCCTCTGGCGCTGCGCTGCCAGGGACAGGAGCTGTTCATCGAGGACGACCGCATCCGCATCCTCCATGAGGCGAACGCGGCAAACGTCCCCTGGGCCGACTTCGCCCCCGACCTGGTCTTCGAGTGTTCCGGCTCCTTTGTCGAGCGCCTTCCCGCGGAACGACATCTCCAATCCGGGGCCGGCCGCCTGCTGCTCTCGCACCCGGCGGTGCCGGATACCGACGCCACCGTCGTCTACGGCTACAACCACCACGTGCTAAAGGCAACGCACCGCATCGTCTCCAACGCCTCGTGCACCACCAACTGCATCGTGCCGGTGCTCGACCTGCTGCACCGTAACTTCGGCATCGACAGCGGGGTGACCACCACCATCCACTCGGCGATGAACGACCAGCCGGTCATTGACAGCTACCACCACACCAACCTGCGCCTGACGCGCTCCGCCCTGAATTCCATCATCCCCGTCGACACCGGCCTCGCCCGCGGCATCGACCGCCTCATGCCGCACCTCGCCAACCGCTTCCAGTGCCTCCATGTGCGAGTACCGACCATCAACGTCTCGCTGATGGACATGGCTATCAACCTGGGCACCGCCACCACCGCCGCGGATGTCAACCGGGTCATGGCCGAGGCCGCCGATGGCCCCCTGCATGGCCTGCTTGGCTATACCGCAGAGCCTCATGCCTCGGTGGATTTCAACACCGACCCCCGCTCAGCTGTGGTCGACGCCACCCAGACACGGGTCTGCCGCGGCACCCTCCTGAAGATGATGTGCTGGTTCGACAACGAGTGGGCCTTCGCCCACCGCATGCTCGACGTCGCCCTGCATTGGCTTGCCTTGCGATGAACAATGGTTACTGACAAGAGATGATTCTCCTCCACTCACCACCGCGACGAGCCTCGCCCGTCAAAGGGCTCGACCGCCCAACCTCCGGAAACGATGCCATGGTCATGTACGAACGAACCAAGAACCTCCCCTGGAACCTCGATCAGATCCGCTTTCTTTATCCCCCCGACGACTTTACCGGCAGCTTCGCCAACGCCAAGATGCAGGAGCGGCACAAGGCCAATCAGGAAGTGAAGATCAAGGCGCTCCTCGACCACCTTGAGGCACAGAGCGACCCCCTGGAGGCGATGCTTGGTCTGCATCCTTCAGACCACCTGCGCTTTCTGCACAACAACCTGCAGCTGTTCAAGAAGAGCGGTCGCCTCGAGCGCACCCTGCTCCTGCTCTACTACAAGAAAAACACGCCCTTCGCCCTGGTCGGCACCTACGATGAGTGGAAGGGGCTCTTTCTCCATTGCGATCGCGAACGACTGCGCGCCGAGGGCAAGCCCTGCCCCTTCGCCAGCGCCACCGCCTACCGCGGCTCAATGACCGGCAGCCGCCTCGGCCTCAGCTGGACGGTGAACAGGGACGAGGTGCAGTGGTTTTTGAATCGCTGGCAGGATAAGGATCTCGGCGGCGGCACCATCTTCGCCCTGGAAATTGTCAGCGCCGATGTGCTGTTCTATAAGGAGGACGGCCACCGCCGTGAGGTGATCCTCGATCCGGCAATCGTCGAGGGGCGGGAGGCGAGAATCATCGACAGCCTCCCCTGAGTCCGTCAGGTTTTAACCAGGGCCTGACACTTCGAGAAAAAGCCAGGCATGCCGATGGTTGTTGCCAGCCATCAGAACCTTGGCTCGCGCATCACTCGCCTGCCGTCCACGACTGCCTCGCGGGAGGCGGTCGGGAAGGGCACGACGGCGCGAGCCAGTGCTGCTGCTGGGTTACTCGACGGTGACGCTCTTGGCGAGATTGCGCGGCTGGTCAACGTCGCAGCCACGGCGCACGGCGATTTCGTAGGCCAGCAGCTGGGCGGGAATGGTATAAAGGATGGGGTTCATCGCCGCGTGCACCCGAGGCAGGTAGATGACGTCGTCACTAATTCTGCGCAGGTGCTCGTCGCCCTCGCTGCCGATAAGGATGATACGGCCCTGGCGGGCTTTGATCTCCTCGACATTGGAGATCGACTTCTGATAGACCTCGTCCTGGGGGACCAGGGCGAGCACCGGCATGTCCTTGTCGATGAGAGCTATCGGGCCGTGCTTGAGCTCGCCCGAGGCATAGCCCTCGGCGTGGATGTAGGAGATCTCCTTGAGCTTCAGGGCCCCTTCGAGGGCGATGGGGAAGTTGACGCTGCGGCCGACGAAGAGAAAGTCGCGGGCGTCATAGTAACGCTCGATGAGCCGGCCGATCTCCTCCTGCAGTCGCGGCAGCTCCCGCTCGACCACCGCGGCAACGGCAATCAGCTCTCGCCCGAGCTGCCGCCCCACCTCCCCGTCGAGGGTGCCACGACGCTGCCCAAGGAAGAGGGTGAAGAGGAAGAGCGCCGCCAGCTGCGAGACGAAGGCCTTGGTTGAGGCCACGCCGATCTCCGGCCCGGCATGGGTATAGACGGTGCCATGGGCCTCGCGGGTCATGGTCGAGCCGACGACGTTGCAGATGGTGATGATCTTCGCCCCCAGCTCCTTGGCGATGCGGATCGAGGCGAGAGTGTCGGCGGTCTCCCCTGACTGGGAGATGGCGATGGTCAGCACGCGCTTGTCGATGAGCAGACGGCGATACCTGAACTCGGAGGCGATATCGACCTCCACCGGCACTCCGGCATAGCGCTCGATCCAGTACTTGGCGACCAGGGCGGCATGCCAGGAAGTGCCGCAGGCGACAAGGAAGATGCGTTCGAAGGAGGCGAGGGCCTCGTCATCGAGGTGGATCTCCGGCAAAACCACCTCGCCGGTCTCCAGGTTGATGCGTCCGCTGACGGTGTTGGTGATCGCCTGCGGCTCCTCGAAGATCTCCTTCTGCATGAAGTGCTTGAACCCAGCCTTTTCCGCCATGGCGGCGTTCCAGTCGATGGTCTGCACCGGCTTGTCCAGCACCAGGCCACTGACCAGGGACTCGATGCGGCAGCCATCGCGGCGCAGCACCGCCAGCTCCATGTCGTCCATGAAGATCACCTGCCGCGTATATGGCAGCAGCGCCGGGATATCGGAGGCAAGGAAGGACCCTTCGTCACTCACTCCGAGGACCAGGGGACTCTGGTTGCGCACCGCCACCAGAGTGTCGGGCATGCCGGCCCACAACACCCCCACGGCAAACGAGCCCTCCACCCGGGCGATGGCCAGCTTGACTGCCGCCACAAGGTCGCCCTGGAGGTATTCCTCGATAAGGTGGGCGAGCACCTCGGTGTCGGTTTCCGAGGTAAACCGATGCCCCTTGCCGCGCAGTTCCTCGCGCAGCGAGTGGTAGTTCTCGATGATGCCGTTATGGATGACCACCAGGTCGCCGGTGCAGTCACTGTGTGGGTGGGCGTTGGCGGTGGTCGGCGCGCCATGGGTGGCCCAGCGGGTGTGGCCGAGACCGATATGGGCCGGAGCGATGATGGCGTCGCCGATGATCGCCTCGAGGCGAGACAGCTTGCCTTCCGAGCGATGCTTGATCAACCTGCCGTTTTCGAGGTAGACGATACCGGCGGAGTCATAGCCGCGATACTCCAACCGACGCAAGCCTTCGAGAACCACCGGAACCACCTTTCGCGACCCGCAATATCCGACAATGCCACACATAAGCCCCCCTCAATATGGTCTCCGGCGCCGAGCTTTCACCCCGCACCACGTCTTTTTACTCTTTGCGGCCAGGCCGCCTTCCCAACACTCTCCTCTCTAGCAAGAGTCGTTCCCGTCGGCCAGCAAATGTCAGCCTCTGCCCTGCCGGCGCAAGCCTAGCATTCGCCCTGTCACCCCGCCAGTTTTTTCTTTCGGAGCGTATAAAAAAAAGGTAGTATCGCGGCAAATCGCGGAAGACCCGCGACCTTCCCGCAATCCTTCAACCTCAGCCTCTCGTGCCCATGGACGACCGACAACGACTGAAACACATCCTGCTGGAGAAATCCTATCGCCAGGGTACCTTCACCCTTACCTCCGGCAAGACCTCCGACTTCTATATCGACGGCAAGCAGACCACGCTCTCCGCCGAAGGCGCCTACCTCTGTGGCAAACTGCTCTTTGAACTGTTGCAGAAATCACCCGCTGCCATCGGTGCCGTAGGCGGCATGACCCTTGGCGCCGACCCCCTGGTCACCGCCGTGTCCATCGCCTCCCATCTCGCCGGGGCGCCGATTCCCGCCTTTATCGTCCGCAAAGAAGCCAAGGGGCACGGCACCGGCAATTATATTGAAGGATTGAAAAATATGGCGCCGGGGATCACCGTCGGCCTGGTCGAAGACGTGGTGACCACCGGCGGCACCCTGTTGAAGGTCATCGAGCGCGTGCAGGACGCTGGCTTCAAGGTCGGCCTGGTGGTGACCGTCGTCGATCGCCAGGAAGGGGGCGCCGAAGCCTTGGCAGCCGCCGGCTATCCCCTGCAGGCCCTCTTCACCCGCGCCCAGTTGCTGAGTTGAGAGCCATGCAGTGCAAGAAATGTCCGGGAAAACTCGTCGTCGAGCGGCGCTGTCGGCAAATCCGCATGCGCTGCAGTGAATGTGGCCACGAATACCGCATCCATGAGGTCGCCGACCGCATGGACCGGGAAACCGAGGAAATTCTCGAGCGATACACGGCCATCATTTACGATTGACAGGAGCCGCCGGCGACTGTCGCTACACGTACTCCGGCGTCGTCATGCGCTCATGGCGGCATTTTTCGCCTAACACGCCAGGACACCGTTCGTTTTTTATAAATTTCAACATGTTAGGCGGTCCCACCATTTTTTTGCTTTGCCTGGTGGTTTTTTACTCTTTACCTGGTATATATTATGAAATAGTCTTTAATGGTTATCTCTCTAACCAGTACGCGTGCCCATGGCCGAACAACAGATGCAAAAATCCTTCGTCAAATCAAATGACGAAGCGACCATAATCTGCCCGGAGTGCAACAGCACCAAGATCATCGCCGTGCGCCAGTTCCGCCAGCGCCTGCACATGCTCAAGGTCAAATGCCGCTGCGGCCATGTTTTCAAGGTTCAGCTCGAATTTCGCCGCCATTACCGTAAGCCCACCGACCTATTGGGCACCTATGAAGCGCAGCCGCCGGCGATCAGCGGCGGCAAGGCCAAGGTCATCAACCTCTCCCTCAGCGGCGCCTGTTTCGAACTGCGCGGCACCCATGACCTCAAGTGTGGCCAGCGCGGCACCCTGGTCTTCACTCTCGACAACCGCAAGAGCACCGAACTCACCAAAACCGTCTATATCCGTGTCATCAACGGCAACCGCATCGGCTGCGAGTTTGTCGAGGATCGCGCCTTCGAGAAAGAACTCGGTTTCTACCTACGGCCGTGAGCCGTCCAGCACCCTGCCAACGGCCTGCTCGGCATGGTGCAGAAAGCCCCGCAGACTCTCGGCGTCGACGGCGCTGACGAGAAACCCTTCCCTGCCATAGCGCTCGAGAACCCGCTGCCGTTCCTCCACATCGAGGAGATCGGCCTTGTTGAACAAGGTCAGGCGCGGCAACTCCGCCAGATCCAATTCCACCAGCAGGCGCTCGACCACCGCCATCTTCTCGTCACGTCCGGGGTCAGCGACATCGACCACGTGAATGAGCAGATCTGCTTCCTGAAGTTCCTCGAGTGTCGCCATGAAGGCCTTGAGCAGCTCCGCCGGCAGCTTGTCGATGAAGCCGACGGTATCGGTGAGGATCACTTCCAGCTCGGTAGGAAAACGCAGCCGTCTGCTCGTCGGGTCGAGAGTGGCGAAGAGCTTGTCCTCGGCGATAATACTGCTGTTGGTGAGGGTATTGAGCAGCGTCGACTTGCCGGCGTTGGTGTAGCCGACCAGGGAGAGCACCGGCAGATCTTTCCTCCGCCTCCGCGAGCGGCGCCGATAGCGCTCCAGGCCGACCTGCTGCAGTTCCTTGGCGAGGCGGGCGAGGCGGTCGTTGATGCGCCGTCGGTCGATTTCCAGCTTGGTCTCCCCAGGTCCACGGGCGCCGATGCCGCCGGTCAGCCGCGACAAAGCGTCGTCACGGGATGACAGCCGCGGCAGCATGTACTTGAGCTGAGCCATCTCCACCTGCAGCTTGCCCTCGCGGCTCATGGCGCGGGAGGCGAAGATATCGAGGATCAGCTGGGTGCGATCGATGACCCGCATATCGGTGAAATCGGTGATCGAGCGGATCTGCGAGGGATTGAGTTCCTGGTTGAAGACCAACAGGTTGGCATCGAGTTGCAGGGCGCGCACCATGATATCGGCGAGTTTTCCCTTGCCGAGGATAAATCGTGGGTTGATCTGGCTGCGCCGCTGCAGGACGGTATCGAGAACGCGGACATCGGCGGAGCGAGCCAGTTCGGCCAGTTCGGCCAGCTCAGCCTCGGCGCGCTGCCGCACCTCGGTGGTGACGCTGACGAGAATGGCCCGGTCTCCCTGCCGGTCGACTTCGCTGCCGCCGCGGCTGCCGCTCAGCTCCCCTTCGATGGCGGCAATCAGCTCTTCCGCTGACTGGGTTTGGCCAGCCGGGTGCACCGGCGCAAGAAAAGCCCAGTTTTTGCCACTTTCTCCTCCAGGCAGGAGGTGCGCCGAGTACATGCGCTCCGGCAGGCCATCGGCCGCCACCTTCAGCACCGAGAGCAGATCGAGCCTGAGGAAGACCAGATCCATGAGGTCTTCATCGCTGATGTCTTCACCGGCAAGGTGGGTGTGGACAAGGCGCAGGCCGCGCAGCCGGCCGCCGGAGGCGCGCACGCCGCCCAGGGGCGGGATGACGATCTGCGCATGGCTGCCGACGATGACGCTCTCGATCTTGCCGGAGCGGTGGATGAGCAGGCCAAGCTGGCGGTTGAGCTCGAACGACAGCTGGCACAGCGTCCGTGCCATCTCGGCGCCGACGATCATGTCCCGCGCGACGCGCTTGTCGGCGAGCCGTTGCAGCAGCCGCAGCTGGTTGCTCTTTAAACCCTCGGTGTTTCCGACGACCTTTGCGATGACCTGCCCCCGTGGTTACTGGCGAAAATTCTGCACGTTGGGATAGCGCCGCCCATAGCCGAAGGCCTTGCTGGTCACCTTGAGGCCGAGGGGCGCCTGTTTGCGCTTGTATTCGTTGTGGCGGATGCGCCGCAGGATATCGCGGGCCATGGCCTCGTCGAAACCCCTGGCAACGATGTCGGCAAGCCCGAGGCCCTCTTCGAGGTAGAGTTCGAGCACCTGGTCGAGGATCTCATAGGGGGGCAGGTCGTCTTGATCCTTCTGGCCGGGCTTGAGTTCGGCACTGGGCGCTTTGTCGATGATGCGCTGTGGGATGCGCTGCCCGCTGCGATTGACATAGGCGGCGAGCCGGTAGACGAGCACCTTGGGGACATCGGCGATCACCGCCAGCCCCCCGCACATGTCGCCATAGAGGGTGCAGTAGCCGACGGCCATCTCGCTCTTGTTGCCGGTGGTCAGCAGCAGGCCGCCAAACTTGTTGGACAGGGCCATGAGCAGGTTGCCGCGGATGCGCGCCTGGAGGTTCTGTTCGGTGAGATCCTCGCCAAGACCGGCGAAACTCTCGGCAAGTACGTCATTGAAGCCCTCCATGAGGCCGCCGATGGGCAGCACGAGAAAGCGGCATCCGAGGTTTTCGGCGAGCTGACGGGCATCTTCGAGGGAGTCGGGCGAGTTATAGGGGGATGGCAGCGCCACGCCGAGGACCTTGTCCGGACCGAGCGCGTCGACGGCGACTGCCGCGGTCAGAGCTGAATCGATGCCCCCGGAGAGACCGAGGATGGCCGAAGAAAAGCCGCATTTGCGGATATAATCTCCCACTCCCATAACCAGGGCGCGGTAGACGGCCTCCTCGTCGCCGAGATTCTCCGCTTCATTGAGGTCGCCCCGCCAGGTCAGCGGATCGACGACGATCATCTCCTCGACGAAGCCGCGGGCCTGGGCGATCAGCTCACCCCTGTCGTTCATCGCCAGGCTGCGCCCGTCGAAGAGGAGGGAATCCTGGGCGCCAACCTGATTGCAGTAGAGGAAGGGCAGCCCATGGCCACGGCAGATACGCCCGAAGATGGCCTTTCTGGTGCCCTCTTTGTGGCGCTGGAAGGGGGAGGCGGAAATATTGACGATGGCGTCGATGGCCACGCGCTGCTCCGCCGCCGCGGTCACCAACTCGGCTACCGGGTCGACCTGATACCGCGGCACCTCCTCGCTCCACACATCCTCGCATACGGTGACCCCCAGGCTCAGTCCGTCGATGCGAAAGGGGGCTGAGACCTCCCCTGGTTCGAAATACCGGGTCTCGTCGAAGACATCGTAGGAGGGCAGCAGCCGCTTGCGGGCGCGATAGACAATCTGCCCACCCAGGGCCACCGCCGCCGTGTTGTAGAGCGGGCGACCCTTCCCCCCCAGACGCCGTTCGAGGCAGCCGAACATCACCGCCATGTCCTGCGGCAGCCGTCGCAGAAGTTCCTCCACGGCCCGGTCATGGCTGTCGAGAAAGTCTCCTCGCTCGAGCAAGTCCTGGGGCGGGTAACCGCACACCACCATTTCCGGAAAGATCGCCAGCCGGCAGCCGCGGCCTGCCGCTCGCTCGGCCCAGGCGACGATTTTGCCACAGTTGCCCGGGAAATCTCCGATGACCGGATTGATCTGCACCAATGCGAGGGTCACGAGATCCTCCTGCGCCAGGCACGAAAAAACATCGAAAGTGCTTTACCTTTCCCGTTCATTGGCCTTTTTTCCCGCTGTTTTTTCGCTGATAGCGTTGCACCGCATTATTATGCTCGGCCAGGGTTGCGGAAAACTGATGGGTGCCGTCGTTCCTGGCGACAAAGTAGAGATCATCGGTGGCGGTTGGCTTGAGCACCGCCGCCAGGGCCTCCTTGCCCGGACTGCAGATCGGCCCCGCCGGCAGGCCGTCCACCGTATAGGTGTTATAAGGAGTGGGAGTCTGCAGGTCGCGACGGGTGATCTTGCCGGAAAAACCTTCCAGAGCATAGACCACTGTCGGGTCGGACTGGAGGCGCATGCCGAGTCGCAGCCGGTTGAGAAAGACCCCGGCGATGCGCGGCCGCTCCTCCGCTGCGCCGGTCTCCTTTTCGACCATCGAGGCAAGGATGACCGTTTTGTGGCGATCGGGCCTTTCTGCCAGATCGGCAGTCAATTCGCCCCATACTTTGTGGAAGCGGGCGATCATCATTGCCGCGATACGTTCCGCGCCGCGGACGTCGCGGGTGAGCTGGTAGGTATCGGGATAGAGATAACCTTCCAGGGTGGATGCGCCGGCCAGCCCCTGGCTGTCGAGGAAGGCGCGGTCAGTCTGCAGGTTGTCTAAGCTACGCGGATCGAACCAACCTCCCTGGCCGAGGAGGGCGCCGATCTCGGCAAGGCGCAGCCCTTCCGGAATGGTGATCGTATGCTGCACTGGCCTGGCGGCGGCCAGGGCCTCGAGCAGGTTCAGGGGAGTGAGCCCGGTGGGCAGGCGAAACTCTCCAGCCTTGACCTTCCCACCCAGACCACTCAAGCGGGCAAGGACGAGGAAGCGGATGTCGTCATGCAGGAGGCGGGCCTCCTCGAGTCGAACGGAGATGGAGGCAAGGGACATGCCCCGCGGGATGTTCACCACCGCGCTGTCACCCCGGGCCGGAGGGCCGGGGCGCAGAGCGTACTCAGCCAGCCACCCTGCAAAAACGAGCAGAACGACGAGAAGTGACACTGCGCAGGCGATGACCAGCCGCTTCACCAGGACACCGACCACGGGCCGCTGCGCTGACGCCAAGGAAGCCACCTGTCAATCCTGCTGGGCGGGCGCTTTCTTTGTTTTCTTGCCTCCCTGGGGGGCAAAGGCGATGCGCACCACCTCATCCATATCCTTGACCGGGAAGAACTCCATCTTCTCCCTGATATCCTTGGGAATCTCCTCGAGGTCCTTCTTGTTCTGCTCGGGGATGATGACCTTGTCGATACCGGCGCGCAGCGCTGCCAGGGCCTTTTCCTTGAGGCCGCCAATGGGCAGCACCCGCCCGCGCAGGGTAACCTCGCCGGTCATGGCCAGCTTGGCGATGACCGTCTTGCCGGTGATCGCCGAATAGAGGGCGGTAGCCATGGTAATCCCTGCCGACGGCCCGTCCTTGGGAGTCGCCCCGGCCGGGACGTGGATATGGATATCGATCTTCTCGAAGTGGTCCTCGGCCAGGCCGAGCTCCTGGGAGCGGCTACGGCAATAGGTCAGGGCGGCCTGAGCCGACTCCTTCATCACTTCGCCCAGCTGGCCGGTAAGACTCAATTTGCCCTTGCCGGGCATGAGGTTGACCTCGATCTGCAGGATCTCCCCGCCCACTTCGGTCCAGGCCAGGCCGATGACCAGGCCAGGCTGTTCGAGCCGCTCGATCTCCGACTCGGGGATAGTCTTGGGTGGCCCGAGATAGCGGCTGAGGTTGCGGCTGCCGACCACATAGGGCCCCTTGCCACCCTCGGCGATCTTGCGCGCCGTCTTGCGGCAGACCTTGCCGATCTCCCGCTCGAGATTGCGCAAGCCGGCCTCGTAGGTGTAATGGGTGACGATGTATTGCAGGGTCTCGTCGTCCATCTTCAGCTGGCTCGGTTTGAGGCCGCTCTCCTTGAGCTGCCGTGGGAAGAGGTACTTGCGGGCGATGACCACCTTCTCCTCCAGGGTGTAGCCGGACAGGCGGATCACCTCCATACGGTCCAGCAGCGGGCTGGGGATGGTGTCGCTCATGTTGGCGGTGGTGATGAACATCACCTTGGAGAGGTCGATGGGCAGGTTCATGTAGTGATCGGAAAACTCCGCGTTCTGCTCCGGGTCGAGCACCTCAAGGAGCGCCGAGGACGGGTCGCCACGGTAGTCCGAGCCGATCTTGTCGATCTCGTCCATCATGAAGACCGGGTTGTTCGAGGCCACTGTCTTCAGCCCCTGGACAATGCGCCCCGGCATGGCGCCGATGTAGGTGCGGCGATGGCCGCGAATCTCGGCCTCGTCACGCATGCCGCCCAGCGACATGCGGTGGAACTTACGGCCCATGGCTCGGGCGATGCTCTGCCCGAGCGAGGTCTTGCCAACGCCGGGAGGGCCGACGAAGCAGAGGATCGGCCCCTTGGTGTCGGGGTTGAGCTTGCGCACCGCCAGGTATTCGAGGATGCGCTCCTTGACCTTTTCCAGGCCGTGGTGGTCCTCGTCGAGCACCTCCCTGGCCTTGACCAGATCAAGAATGTCGACGGTGCTTTTCATCCACGGCACGTCGAGGATCCAGTCGATATAGGTGCGGATGATGGTCGCCTCGCTGGAGTCGGGGTGCATCATCTCCATGCGGCTGAGCTGTTTCTGGGCCTCCTTGCGCACCGCCTTGGGCATCTTGGTGCGACGGATCTTGCGGTCGAGCTCGTCAATCTCCTGGGTCCGTTCGTCGACATCGCCCAGTTCCTTCTGCAGAGCGTGCAGCTGCTCGCGCAGGAAGTACTCGCGCTGCGACTTGCTCATCTCCTCCTTGGCATCGTTCTGGATCTTGGCCTGAACCGTCGACACCTCAAGTTCCTTGGTGAGCAGTTCGTTGACCAGCTTGAGCCGCTTCTCCGGGTCGCGCTCCTCGAGAATGAGCTGCGATTCTGAGATCTTGAGGCGCAGGTTGGACCCCACCAGGTCCGCCAGCCGACCCGGCTCCTCGATATTGTTGATGATCATCATCAGGTCGGCGGAGAGGATGCCGCGCAGCGACATGATCTTTTCGGTCTGCTCGCGAACCGCCCGCATCATCGCTTCGGTCTCAACGGAGATCTCCTTGACCTCGACCTCCTCGATGACCTCCACCGCCACCTGGTATGACGGTTCGGTGCGGATATACTCCTTGATGCGCGCCTTGGACATCGCCTGCACCAGCACTTTGAGGCGGCCATCGGGGAGCTTGAGGGTACGCATCACCATGCAGACCATGCCGATTTCATAGAGGTCGCCTTTGTCGGGGTTATCCTTGGTGGCGTCTCTTTGGGTGACGAGCATCAGCAGCTTGTTGGCGGCAAGCGCCTCGTTGACGGCCTCCACCGAGCCTGGTCGGCCGACGAAGAGCGGAATGATCATGTAGTTGAAGATGACCACATCCCGGACCGCCATCATCGGCAGCACTTCCGGGATTTCCAGGTCCTCGTTGTTGGAAAGATCGTCCATGCCGATGCTTAAAGAATCGTTGAAATCCACTCACGCCTCCTGCTGCACACTTGAAAAAAGGTGCCTGACGGGGTCATCGCCCCGGCACCCGTGATTTGCCATTGCACCGCCAATCTCGTTGCGATTCAAACACATAGCCGCGACGCTGCTGCGACGCGCCTAAAATGCTCGGAAATACTAAACATCCGGACAATTTTAGTCAAGCCGGCTTTATACCTCCCACCCCTGCTCTTTTCTCTTGAACTTTTGCCGCGAGTCTTTCATTAGTACGGCAAAATCGACGGTCCGCGGGGTATCCCTGCCATGAGATCCCGCGTGCCCCTCAACCCCATTCGCTGCAGAGCCTGGCGCAGCCTTCCGACAGAGAGGCCCTTTCATGCTGACGGTGCGATCCTTCTTCGATCTGAGCGACCAGCCCCACCCGACACTGCTGCAGCCCGACGACCTCGTCTGGCAACCCCTGCACCGCCTCAAGTCTTATATGGACGACTACTGCTATCCGCAGTTCGGCGGTGCCCTGAACGGCAGCGGCATTCCCTTGCCGGCCCACGTCATTCTCTACGAGGGGCGCGTGCTGCCGGCCACCGAAGCGCAGATCACCTATGGCGACGCCACCAGGGGCAAGCTGCAGGTCCGCGTCGATGGCCGCCTGCTCGAAGGCGCCTCTTTGCTCATGGCTGGAGCGACACTGGTTGGCGAGCGCATATACATCGGCCGCGGCGTACTGGTGGAATCCGGGGCGATGATCAAATCCCCGGCAATCATCGGCGATTTCTGCGAAGTGCGCCAGGGGGCCTACCTGCGCGGCTACTGCCTGGCGGCGAAACGCTGCGTGCTCGGCCATGCCACGGAGATCAAACACAGCATCTTTCTTAACGACGCCAAGGCCGGCCACTTCGCCTATCTCGGCGACTCCATCCTCGGCAGCGACACCAACCTTGGCGCCGGCACCAAGTTCGCCAACCTGCGCTTTCTCCCCGGCACCATCACCATTTTCCACGGCGGCGAACGCATCGACACCAATCTGCGCAAGCTCGGTGCGATTCTCGGCGACACCTGCCAGACCGGCTGCAATTCGGTGACCAGCCCGGGCACCCTCATGGCCAAGGGCGCCATCCTCATGCCCAACGCCACCGCCAAAAGCGGCTATCACCAGGAGAAATCCGTACTGAAATAGGAGC
>JANJUM010000168.1 GCA_024710585.1 Desulforhopalus sp. | reverse complement strand
CCGGGGGGGATGACCCCTCCGGCGACCACCATGATGTCGCTACCGCCAGCTTTGCGCAGTTCCTCGATCAGGGCCGGCACCAGGGCCTTGTGCCCGGCGGCGAGACTCGAGGCGCCGACGACGTGGACATCGTTCTCGATGGCCATCTTGGCGGCTTCCTCGGGGGTCTGGAACATCGGGCTGATATCGACGTCGAAGCCGAGGTCGGCGTAGGCGCTGGCCACCACCTTGAATCCCCGGTCATGGCCGTCCTGTCCCATCTTGGTGACGAGGAGGCGGGGCCGGCGACCCTGCAACTCGAGGAAGCGCGCGGTGCGCGCCTTGATGGCGGCGATGGTCTTGTCGTCGCCCTTGTATTCGCTGGCATAGGCGCCGGAGATGCAGCGGGTGGTGGCGACAAAGCGACCGAAGACCTTTTCCATGGCGTCGGAGATCTCGCCAACGGTGGCCCGGGCGCGCACTGCCGGCAGGGCCGCCTCGAGGAGGTTGCCGCCATTGGCGGCGGCGTTGGTAAGGTCGGCCAGGGCCTGCGCCACCTTCTGCGGGTCGCGGCTGGCCTTGATCTCCCTGATGCGCGCGATCTGCTCGTCGCGCACCGAGGCCGGCACCTCGCGCACCTCGAAATCGATCTTCTCGTTGGCCAGCTTGTATTTGTTGACGCCGACGATGACGTCGAGACCCTGATCGATGCGCGCCTGCTTGCGCGCCGCGCTCTCCTCGATGCGCATCTTCGGCATGCCGCTCTCGATGGCCTTGGCCATGCCGCCCAGCTGTTCGACCTCGGCGATGATCTTCTTCGCCTCGGCGATGATCGAGGCGGTCAGCGCCTCCATGTAGTAGGAACCGCCCAGCGGGTCGATGACCCGGCAGATCTGCGATTCCTCCTGGATGATGATCTGGGTGTTGCGGGCGATGCGTGCCGAGAAATCGGTGGGCAGGCCGATGGCCTCGTCGAAGGAGTTGGTGTGCAGCGACTGGGTGCCGCCGAGGGCCGCCGACAGGGCCTCGAGGGTGGTGCGGATGATGTTGTTATAGGGATCCTGCTCGGTGAGGCTCCACCCCGAGGTCTGGCAGTGGGTGCGCAGCATCGACGATTTGGGGTTCTTGGGGTTGAACTGGCTCATCAGCTCGTGCCACAGGCAGCGGGCGGCGCGCAGCATGGCGATGTCCATGAAGAAGTTCATGCCGATGCCGAAGAAGAACGACAGCCGCGGGGCGAAGGTGTCGACATCCATGCCGCTTCTCAGCGCCGCCTTGACGTATTCGACGCCGTCGGCGAGGGTGAAGGCGGTCTGTAGCACGCTGTTGGCGCCGGCTTCCATCATGTGGTAGCCGCTGATGCTGATGGTGTTGTACTTGGGCATCTCTCGCGAACAGAAGGCCATGATGTCGGAAATGATGCGCATCGATGGCTCGGGCGGGTAGATATAGGTGTTGCGGGTCAGGTATTCCTTGAGGATGTCGTTCTGGATGGTGCCGTCCAGCTTGTCATGGGGCACGCCCTGTTCTTCGGCGGCGACGATATAGCCGGCGAGGATGGGGATGACCGCGCCGTTCATGGTCATCGATACCGACATCTGGTCAAGCGGGATGCCGTCGAAGAGGATCTTCATGTCCTCGACCGAATCGATGGCCACCCCGGCCTTGCCGATATCGCCGGCGACGCGGGGGTGATCGCTGTCGTAGCCGCGGTGGGTGGCGAGGTCGAAGGCCACCGACAGCCCCTTCTGCCCGGCGGCGAGCGCCTTGTGGTAGAAGGCGTTGGACTCCTTGGCGGTGGAAAAGCCGGCGTATTGGCGGATGGTCCAGGGGCGGCCGGTGTACATGGTGGCCATGGGGCCGCGCACGTAGGGGGCCATGCCGGGCAGGGTGTTGGCGGTTTCCAGGCCCTCGAGGTCCTCAGCGGTGTAGAGCTGTTTGACGACGATGCCTTCGGGGGTGGTCCAGCGCAGGGTGTCGATGGACTTGCCCTTCATCTGTTTTTCGGCCAGTTCCGTCCATTTGGCCAGTTGCGGGTGTTGTGCCATGGGTTGCTCCTTTGCTACGGGAAAGAGGGCGTTGCTGCCGGAAAAATTAGCGCTGGCACAGCTCGACCAGGACGCCGCCGGTGGCCTTGGGGTGGAGGAAGGCGATCTTGGCGCCGCCGGCACCCAGGCGCGGCTTTTCGTCGATGAGCTGGATGCCCTTGGCTTTCAGTTCGGCCAGGGCGGCGTCGATGTCGGCGACGCGGAAAGCGACATGCTGGAAGCCGGTACCCTTTTTTTCGATGAACTTGGCCACCGGGCCGTCCGGGGAAGTCGATTCGAGCAGTTCGACCTCGCTCTCGCCCACCGGGAAGAAGGCGGTGGTCACCTTCTGCGTCTCCACCGTCTCGGCGCCTTCGAATTTCAGACCAAGCACCTCTGACCAGAACGATTTCCCGTCTTCGATGCTGTTGACGGCTATGCCCAGATGGTCAATCTTCAGTATCTCCATGGTCGTGCCTCCCAAGAGTGGAAAAGGGCGCCAGGGGGCGCCGTTGAAGGAGGGCGGCTACCTGGCGGTGTCGCCCTGTCCTTGATTTTGCCGTTGCGGGTTGGCCATGCCCTGCCACACCATCTCGAACATGACGTTGGCCTGTTCGGCGAGACTCTCCTTCTTGCCGCGCAGGATCCACATGAAAAAGCTGCGCTGCACGAAGCCCATGAGGAAATCGAGGAGCGTGCCGGCGCGGACGTTGGGGTTGAGGACTCCCTCACGCTGCCCCTGGCGCAGTACGTCGATCATCAGCGACATCATGCGTGGCTGGTTGAAGGTCTCGTCGGCCATCCAGGTCTTCATCGGCAGGGTCATGAAGACGATCCTCCCCAGGCCCTCGTGCCGCTCATAGTAGTCGAGCTGCAGCCAGAAGACCTTGCGCAGCTTTTCCTTGAGGTTCTCGATGCCCTGCAGATGATCCACGATGCGGTCGGTGAGCTTGCCCATCCAGATGTCGACGAAGGCGAACACCAGCCGCTCCTTGCTGCCGTAATGCTTGTAGATGGTGGTGAAGCTGACTCCGGCACGGGCGGCGATATCGCGGATCGAGGCGCGGTGGAAGTCGGATTCGGAGAAGATCTCGAGCACCGCCTGCTCCAGCCGGGCATGAATGTCTGGACTGAGTTCAACTAACATTGTTACTGCCTTGTCGTTGCATGGTTGAATGATGGGTGTCGCCACGGTGCCAGAGGTTTTCAGGCGGTTCTCCCATCGTCACCGCGCCGCGTGGCGTGGTGCTCGGGACGGGGTGGCAAGAATCGCAGAAGAGATACGCGCCTCATCGCCGAGGATGTCCTGGAAGTCGCAGGGAAACATTGTTACTGTACTTCTTCATAAAGGATTGTCCCGACCTTTTCAAGGGAAAAGCGGTTGCGGCTTTGACCACGACTCTGGGCGGTCTCAGGTGGAGAACAGCGACAAGAGCACTCCCGCTGCAACCGCCGAGCCGATGACCCCGGCAACATTGGGGCCCATGGCGTGCATGAGGAGAAAGTTGCCCGGGTCCTCGTGCTGGCCGACCACCTGCGAGACCCGCGCCGCCATCGGCACCGCAGAGACCCCGGCCGAGCCGATGAGCGGGTTGATCGGCACCTTGAGAAACCGGTTCATCAGCTTGGCGAGCAGTACCCCGCCGGCTGTGCCGACCGCGAAGGCCAGCACCCCGAGGGCGAGGATGGCCAGGGTCTGCACGGTGAGGAAGCGTTCGGCGCTGGCGGTGGCGCCGACGGTCACCCCGAGGAAGATGGTGATGCTGTTGATGAGGGCGTTCTTGGCGGTGTCTTCGAGGCGCGCGACGACACCGCACTCGCGGAAGAGGTTGCCGAGCATGAGCATGCCGATGAGGGTGGCGGCGGGGGGCACCATCAGCGAGACGACGACGGTGACGACGATGGGGAAGAGGATGCGCTCCCGCTTGCCGACTTCGCGCAGCTGGGTCATGCGGATCATGCGCTCCTCTTTGGTAGTCAGCAGGCGCATGATCGGTGGCTGGATGATCGGCACCATGGCCATATAGGAGTAGGCGGCGATGGCGATGGGGCCGAGCAGGTGCGGCGCGAGCTTCGAGGATAGGAAGATGGCGGTGGGGCCGTCGGCGCCGCCGATGATGCCGATGGAGGCCGCTTCCTGGGCGGTGAACAGCCCGGAGGCCACGGCGCCGATGAAGGTGAGGAAGATGCCCAGCTGGGCCGCCGCCCCGAGGAGGAGCGACTTGGGGTTGGCGATGAGCGGGCCGAAGTCGGTCATGGCACCGACACCGAGAAAGATCAGCGGCGGGAAGATGCCGAGGCTGTCGCCCTGGTAGAGGTAATAGAGCAGGCCGCCGGGTTCGACGGTGCGCACGAAGGTTTCGCCTACTTCGAGCCGCGGCGGCGCCATCATACCGGCCAGCGGGAGGTTGGCGAGAAGCACGCCAAAGGCGATGGGTACGAGGAGCAGGGGCTCGAATTTCTTGACGATGGCCAGATAGAGCAGCAGGCAGGCCACGGCCATCATCAATACTGCGCCGGGGGTGATGGCGGCAAAGCCCGTGCTGTTGAGAAAGGCGAGGATCGGTTCGACCATGTCGCTCTCCTGCGGTTCAGGATGGCCGGGTTGCCCGGGTGTGCCTTCAGGAGGCCAGAGAAAGGAGGATGTCGCCGGCGTTGACGGAGGCCCCGCTGGCGACGTGCACCTGCGCGACGCTGCCGCTGTGCGGGGCGAGGATCTCGTTCTCCATCTTCATCGCCTCGAGGATGAGCAGCGTGTCGCCCTTCTCGACCCTGTCGCCGGTGGCCACCGCGATGCGCAGTATGGTGCCCGGCATAGGCGCGGTGATGGTGTCGCTGCCGGCGGAGGTTTTGGCCCCGCCTGTCTGGGGCGGGGCGCTTGCCTGGGGAGCGGCCGGCCTCGGCGAAGCTGAGGAGGGAGCCGGGGGCCTGTCAGCGGCGTTCACTGCCGCAGTGGGGGACGCCTGGCGGGGGCTGTCGCCCAGTTCTTCGATATCCACCTCGTAGCTTTTGCCGTCGATATGCACTCTGTAGCGTTTCATGGGGATCCTTGCCGAGGTTACAGCCTGCTGTTGATCTGTTCGACAAGACCGGCGCGACTCCACGGGGGAATCGGGTCTGTCGTCCTGACGATGTTCCTGATGACGATATTGTCGCTGGTGGTGCCGAGGTGATGGGCCAGAACGGCGGTGATCACCGCCGCCAGGTGGCCGTCAAGCCCGTCATCGCTGCTGTTGCGGCGGTTGTCGCTGGTCCCTTCCCTGTCGGCGGCCACCGGAACTGCCGTCACCTTGGCCGGCGGTTTCGCCAGGGTGGCGGCGGAACCGCGGTTGACGAAGCGTTCCATCCACGAAATGATGAACTGCAGCAGGATGAGGGCGCAGAAGGTGATGCCCATGCCGAGGCAGGTGGTGATCAGCCCGGCCAGGAGCCTGCTGCCGAGGGACAGCGAGGCGAAGGTCTCGGGGTTGGCGAAGTGCAGCATCAGGTCGGAGGAGCTCATGGGCGGTGCCTCACAGGGGGATGTTGCCGTGCTTCTTGCCGGGGCGCCGCTCCCTCTTGCCGGCGAGCATGCCGAGGGCGTCGATGATGCGCTTGCGGGTAGCGTGCGGTTCGATGACATCGTCGACGAAACCGCGCTCGGCCGCCTTGTATGGGGTGGCGAACTCCGCCTCGTAGTCGGCGAGGATCTTCGCCCGTTCCGCCTCCTTGTCGGCGGCCTTGGCGATATCGTTTTTGAAGATGATGTTCACCGCCCCCTCCGAACCCATCACCGCCACCTCGGCGGTTGGCCAGGCGAAGACCATGTCGGCGCCCAGGGACTTGGAACACATGGCGACATAGGCGCCGCCGTAGGCCTTGCGGGTGATGACGGTGATCTTCGGCACCGTAGCCTCGCTGTAGGCATAGAGGATCTTCGCCCCGTGGCGGATGATGCCGCCAAATTCCTGGTTGGTGCCGGGAAGGAAGCCGGGGACGTCGACGAAGGTGAGCAGCGGGATGTTGAAGGCGTCGCAGGTGCGGATGAAGCGCGACGCCTTGTCTCCGGCGTTGAGGTCGAGGCAGCCGGCCATGACGCGCGGCTGGTTGGCGACCACCCCCACCGTCTGCCCGTTGATGCGCGCCAGGCCGGTGACGAGGTTGCAGGCGAAATAGGGTTGATACTCCATGAAGTCGCCATGGTCGACGACCGCCTGGATGGCCTCGTGGATGTCGTAGGGCTTGCTGGGGTGGTCGGGCACGAGGTGGTCGAGGGCCGCGATGTCACGACCCGGGTCGGTATCGACGGCGAGAGGCGGTGCCTTTTCCATGTTGTTGCCGGGCAGGAGGGCGAGGAGGCGGCGGATCGAGTGTAGGCACTCTTCCTCGCTGCACGAGAGGAAATGGGCGTTGCCGCTGACGCTGTTATGGGTCATGGCCCCGCCGAGTTCTTCGGCGCTGACCACCTCGCCGGTGACCGTCTTGATGACCTGCGGGCCAGTGATGAACATCTGCGAGGTCTTGTCGACCATGAAGATGAAATCGGTCAGCGCCGGCGAGTAGACCGCTCCGCCGGCGCAGGGGCCCATGATCGCCGAGATCTGCGGGATGACTCCTGAGTAGATGGAGTTACGGTAGAAGATGTCGCCGTAGCCGGAGAGGGCGTCCACGGCCTCCTGGATTCTCGCCCCCCCGGAGTCGTTGAGGCCGACGATGGGTGCGCCGATCTTGGCGGCGCTGTCCATGGCCTTGACGATCTTCCTGGCGTGCATCTCGCCCAGGGCGCCGCCGGTGATGGTGAAATCCTGGGAGAAGGCGTAGACCACCCGCCCGCCGATCTGCCCGTAGCCGGTGACGACCGACTCCCCGGCGATGTCGAGCTTGTCCATGCCGAAGCGCGTGCAGCGGTTTCTGACGAAGGCGTCGGTCTCGATGAAGGTGCCCGGGTCGAAGAGACGGGTCAGCCGCTCTCGCGCGGTCATCTTGCCGCTCTGGTGTTGCTTGTCGATTCTCTCCTGGCCGCCACCGAGACGGATCCGTTGCTGCTTCTCGCGGAGAATGGCGTGTTTGTCCTGGGACATGGTCGCGCGCTCCCTGAAGGGCCCGGGTTGGGTCGGATGTTGTCGCGGCTTGGGGACGCGGCAATCATCGACGGATTTGTGGTAAGGCTGTTTCGTCGTGGTAATTTAGAGTATTGACAGCAATTTTGCAATATGAGTCCTCGTTTGAAAAATAATTTCTGTAACATTGTTTCATCACTATAAATCCTCTTGCATTTATCGATCACCTGAGGTGATATATGGGGTGCGGCCGACAGTGGCCGAGTAGTGTAAACGAACCTTTATCAGGGTGCGGGCCCCACCCGCCCCGCGATACCACCAGCCTGGGGGGAGTGATGGTTCTCGGTCCGCTGCGACTCGGCGTGATGACGATGCACTGGCTGCCTGGCGGCGATTTTCGCCTGGACGGCGGCGGCATCTTCGGCCCGGTGCCCAAGACCTCGTGGCAGCGGCGCTGGCCGGCGGCCGCCGATAA
>JANJUM010000123.1 GCA_024710585.1 Desulforhopalus sp. | reverse complement strand
CGTCCTCACTGCGCAGCCTTGCCGCATCAGGGGTTAATCGCCTCTCCCTCGGCGTGCAGAGCTTTGCCGACGCCGATCTTGCCGTTCTAGGCAGGGTTCATGACGCTCAAGAGGCGATAGAGGCCTACTGGCAGGCGAGGGTGGCGGGCTTTGCCAATATCAACCTCGACCTGATGTATGGCCTGCCGCAACAGACGCATCAGGCCTGGCAAGCGGTGCTTTCCACCGCCCTGGACCTCCAGCCGGAACACCTCTCCCTCTACCAGTTGACCCTCGAGGAGGGCACACCGTTATGGCACAGCTGCTCACAGGGGCTGATCACACTGGCCGATGACGCGGAAATTGCAGCCATGGACGAATGTAACGAGGAGATGTGCACAACGGCTGGAGTGCTACCTTACGAGATCTCGAACTACGCCAGGCCTGGTAAGGAGTGCCGGCATAACTGCAACTATTGGCTGAATGGTGAATACTTTGCGGCCGGAGCTGCCGCGGTGAGTTGTGTAAAGGGCCGCAGGGAAAGGCGCGTTGCCGATCCTCGCCAGTACATCGAGTGCATCAGCCAACACCGTTCCGCTGTCGTGGAAGTGGAAACCCTGCCGGCAGAGGAATCTTTGCGAGAGTCGGTGGTTATGGCCCTGCGCATGCGAAGCGGTGTGGATCTGTCGCGGCTGCGGAGCCGTTATGGTCTCGAAGTCGGCAGCTATTATGGAGAGGTGGTGGAGAAACTCGAAGCGCGCGGCCTTCTCGAAAAGACGGCAACACACCTGCGCTTGACGGCTCTCGGCAGGCGCTTTGCCAACAGGGTCATGGCGGAACTGGTGTAGGGGATTGAAGACCTAAAGGCTGAGATAGTCCTCAGGCAGCTGGCCGGCCGACTCGAGACCGTTGATGGAGCTGTTGATATGTGTCTCGACAGCCTTTGCCGCACGTTCACTGTCCCTTTCGGCGAGGGCCGAGATGATCGCCTCGTGCTCCGAAGTCGGTCGGTATTCCAGCTTGTAGAAAGGGTCGTAGAGGATGAGGAAGATCCTCGTGCGGTCGAGAAGCTCCTTGATGTATGAGTAAAGCACCTTGTTACCACTCATCTCGGCAATCTTGAGATGCAGACTGTCATTGGTGGCGTAATAGTCGTCGAGGTTGTTGTCGTCGAAGACCTCGCTCTCCATGGAGATGAGGCGGTGCAACTCGTCGAGCTGGCGGGGGGTGATGGTGGCGCAGGCCAGCTTGACGGCCATGATCTCCAATTGCGCCCGGACGAGAAAGGTCTCTTCGATCTCCTTCTGC
Source organism: Desulforhopalus sp. (assembly GCA_024710585.1). Classification (GTDB taxonomy): domain Bacteria; phylum Desulfobacterota; class Desulfobulbia; order Desulfobulbales; family Desulfocapsaceae; genus Desulforhopalus_A. The sequence continues at coordinate 21,239 of JANJUM010000123.1, read as the reverse complement.
GTCGGTGTGATGACAAAGGCGCCGCGATTGGGGATACTGTTGACCAGGCCTTCGGCCTCGAGCCTTTTGATGGCGCTGCGCACCGGGGTGCGGCTGACGCCCAGCTGCTGGGCCAGGGCGACTTCCACCAGCTGACTGCCCTGCTTGATATAGCGCTTGCGGATGGCCGTCTTCAGCTTGCGGTAGACGGCGTCTTCGGAGTTGATCTTTTTCGGGGAGGCCATAAAGGATAGGAGCTGAGATTTGGGGCCCGGCAGGGTTGGTCCACACCGTTAACTCGTGTAGCGCTATGGACCTGCGGTCAGCTGGGTGCAGGCGCCTCGGCGCGGCAGATGAATTTTTTTCACTATACACGAAAAGTATTGACACACCACGTCTAAATGACGTACTAATTTTGTGTCCAATGATTGTATACAATAACTCAATCCTGGGCAAGAGGAAAGCACCAAATCATCATCAGGAATGGTCCGTACCAGGGTCGAACCCTTCGAGTCCTCAACGGGTCCTTCCGATAAACACTGCGTAAAAGGTACTCCCATGATCAACAAGCTCATCGCCGGCATGCTGCCGCATATGCCGAAAAGCCTCGTCTGGATGTTTTCCAAGGAATATATCGCCGGCGAAAACCTTGCCCAGGCCATTGTCAACGCCAAAAAGCTCAATGACCAGGGCATTATGACCACCCTTGACGTGCTTGGCGAGTTCATCACCTCTCTCGACGAGGCCGAGGCCAACAAAAACGAGTACCTCGAAGTCATCGAGACGGCGGAACGGGCCGGCGTGGTCGGCAATTACTCGCTCAAGCCGACCTTCTTCGGCCTGCTGCTCGACAAGGACGTCGCCTATCGCCATATTCGCGAGATCGTCGCCAAGGCCGCGGTGTACGGAAATTTCGTGCGCATCGACATGGAAGACTCGCCGTGCACCGATATGGAACTCGAGCTCTATCGCAAGATCAAGGCGGAGTTTCCCGCCAATGTCGGTCTGGTCATCCAGGCCTACCTCAAGCGCACAGCCAAGGATCTCGAAGATCTGCGCGACATCAACCTGCCCGGTTCCCCGGTCAACCTCAGGCTGTGCAAAGGCATCTATGTCGAGCCGGAAGCGATCGCCTACAAGAAATACAGCGAGATCAACGAAAACTTCCTCAAGGACATCGAGTTCATGTTCCAGAACAAGATGTACCCGGCCATCGCCACCCACGATATCCCGATTATCGAGGGAAGCTACCGGCTGATCGAGAAATACAACGTCCCCCGCGACGCGTATGAGTTCCAGATGCTCTACGGGGTGACCCCTGCCTTGCGCAAGTCTATCGTCGATCGTGGCCACCGCATGCGTGTCTATGTCCCCTTCGGCAAACAGTGGTTTGGCTATTGCACCCGTCGGTTGAAGGAGAATCCGCAGATGGCGGGGGTCATCCTCAAGGCATTGTTCAAAAAAGGTTGATTTTAGAGCTTCTCCAGGCCTTCCCCGGCACGGCTCGGGCGGGGGCGGCCTGGGTTGTGGGGCGCAGATTGGGTTTGCAATCGCGCGCGAAAAGCTGTTCTCTATTTTTATCCATAAATATACCGAGGCTGAAATTTCACCGGTGACGATGTCTGTGCTGCCGGTGAGTGCTCAGAAAACGATCTTGCCCCCGTGCCGGCAGCAGGCCACGGCCGGCCAGCGGTGGCTTTTTCACCGCTGCTGGCGCGGGCCTTTCGCATTTTCAGCCACGGTGCCGGAGCGGGCGAGACCTGCAAAACCACAGTTGTTTTTACCGCGGCCATGCTTACCCATAGCGGAATGATGGCCGTGGAGGCAAGGAACCGACGCCGAAAGGCGACGAACGACACACACAAGAGGGGCGGTATGGCCAGGCAGAAGCTCAAGGCGATAGTGATCAACCGGGATTGGTGCAAGGGGTGCGGCATCTGCGTGCACCTCTGTCCGAAAAAGGTGCTGGAATTGGATGCCAAGGACAAGGCGGTGGCGGTGCGGCCGGAAGACTGCATCTGCTGCCGGATGTGCGAGTTGCGCTGTCCCGATCTCACCATCGAGATACAGATCGAGGAGGGGGACAATGAGTAGGAAAATACGATTCATCCAGGGGAACGAGGCCTGCGTCGAGGGCGCCCTCTATGCCGGGCTTGATTTTTACGCCGGCTATCCGATCACGCCATCGACCGAGATCGCCGAACATCTCTCGGAGCGTCTGCCGCAGCTGGGGGGCAAGTTCATCCAGATGGAGGACGAGATTGCCTCGATGTGCGCCATCATCGGCGCCTCGCTGACCGGCAAGAAAGTCATGACCGCCACCAGCGGCCCGGGTTTCTCCCTCAAACAGGAGGCCATCGGCTACGCCTGCATGGCGGAGATTCCCTGCGTTATCGCCAACGTGCAGCGTGGCGGGCCGTCCACCGGCAATCCCACCCATGTCAGCCAGGGAGACATCAACCAGGCGCGCTGGGGCACCCATGGCGATCACGCCATCATCGCCCTCACCGCTTCCAACCATCAGGACGTCTTCCGTATCACCGTCGACGCCTTCAACCTCGCCGAGACCTACCGTACCCCGGTAATCCTGCTCTTCGACGAGGTCATCGGCCATATGCGCGAGAAGCTCGTCATCCCCGAGAAGGGTGAGGTGGAGATCGTCGACCGCCTGCGCACCTCGGTGCCCAAGGACGTCGACTACCACCCCTACCTGCCGCGCGAGGATGGCCGCCTGCCGATGTCCGACTTTGGCGGCGAGCATCGCTACAACGTCACCGGGCTGTTCCACGACATGTGGGGCTTCCCTTCCAACAACCCGAAGATCGTCAACGACCTGCTGCGGCATCTGGTGGATAAAATCGACAACAACGTCCACACCATTACCCGCTACAAGGAGCACTTCCTCGAAGGGGCCGAATATATCATGGTCTCCTACGGCTCGTCGGCCCGCTCGGCCATCCACCTCGCCCAGAACCGCCGCAACAAGGGCGAGAAGATCGGCGTGCTGGAGCTGCAGTCGATCTGGCCATTCCCCACCGAGCTGGTCAAAGAGAAGTGCGCCAACGCCAAGGCGGTGCTGGTGGTGGAGATGAACATGGGACAGGTGCTCGCCCAGGTGAAGGCCGCGGTCCGCAACCCCGACCGCGTCTTCCTCGTCAACCGTATCGACGGAAAGCTGATCACCCCAACCGATATCAAACAACTTCTCCGTGTCATCCAGGGGAGGGGAGTATAACATGCCGGTCAAAGACTATTTACGGGAACGGTTCTTCCCGCACATGTGGTGTCCGGGCTGCGGCCACGGCACCATCCTCAACGCCCTCATCCATGCCGTCGAGGGTCTGCGCCTCAACAAAAACGAGATCGTCATGGTCTCCGGTATCGGCTGCTCGGCACGCATCTCCGGCTATGTCGATTTCCATTCGCTGCATACCATCCATGGCCGTGCCCTGGCCTTTGCCACCGGGGTCAAGCTGAGCAAGCCGAACCTCAAGGTGATCGTGCCCATGGGCGACGGCGATGCCCTGGCAATCGGCGGCAACCATTTCATTCACGCCGCCCGCCGCAATATCGACATCACCGCCATCGTCATGAACAACCGCATTTACGGCATGACCGGCGGACAGTTCTCGCCCCTCTCCGGGCCCGGGGTCAAGGCGACCACCGCACCCTACACGACCATCGACAGCAGCTTCGACGTCGTGCAGCTGGCCAAGGCCGCCGGGGCCTCCTTCGTCGCCCGCTCCACCGCCTTCCATGTCAAGGAGGCCACCGAGATGCTCACCAAAGCCATCACCCACAAGGGTTTTTCGGTGGTGGAGATCCTCTCGCAGTGCCCGACCCATTTCGGGCGCAAGAACAAGGAGGGCGATGCCGTCAATATGCTCAATCTCTACAAAGACAACACTGCCAAACTCGGTTCCAAGGCTCTGGAGGAGAAGCCCCACCTCATCCCCCGCGGCATCTTCGTCGACAGCGAGCGTCCGGAGTATTGCGAGGAGTATGACAAGATCATCGCTGCAGCCATGAAGGAGAAGGCATCATGAACCGCATACGCTTGGTATTTTCAGGCTCCGGCGGCCAGGGGGTGATTACCGCGGCGATCATCCTCGCCGAGGCCGCCGTCATCCACGAAGGCCTCAATGCTACCCAGTCGCAGAGCTATGGCGCGGCGGCGCGGGGCGGTTCGACACGCAGCGACGTCATCATCTCCGACAAGGAAATCAATTTTCCCGGGGTCACCCAGCCCAATATCCTCGTCTGTCTCACCCAGGACGCCTACAACACCTACTCGTCGATCATCCGTCCCGGCGGCACCCTGCTCACCGACAATCGCTTCGTGCAGACCACCCGCAAGGTCGACGCCAAGCAGATTGAACTGCCGATGTACGAGGCGGTGATGGAGAAGGTCGGCAAGCCGGTGGTGTTCAACATCTGCGTGCTCGGCACCCTCATCGGCATCACCGAGATCCTCAAGCCGGAGTCGGTGATGGCCGCCGTCGCCGACCGCGTGCCCAAGGATTTCGTGGCCATGAACAACCGAGCTTTCGATATCGGCCTGGTTCTCGGCTCGCAGTACCGCCGCTGATCTGCGGCGTCGCCCCCCTCACCCGACGGCTCTTTCTCCCCATGGTGGGGAGAAAGGGCCGTATCGTCGCTTTCTCTTGTCCATACCTCATGGAGGAGCAGCCATGGAATACAGCCCTGCCCAGGATTGTGCCGCCAGCAAAGGCGCGGCGATCATTGCCAAAGCGGAGAGCGTCGGGCTCGATGCGCGGGTACTCTATGAAGCGGTTGTCGATCTGTCGTCGGAAGGCCTGATTACCGCCAACTGCCTCAACCTCGCCGCGGGTATCCTCCTGCAGGACCTCGGCCTGCCCAAGTACTTCTTCACCAACCTGCACAAGGCGCCGCTGGCCAGCCTGCTCAAGTCCATCGCCATCTCGCTGAAGATCGTCGATGGCCAGGTCACCCTCGACGGCAGCGTCGCGCAGATCGACTTCGAAGCCCCCCAGGAGGACACGGTGCAGTGGGTGCGCATCGCCACCGAGGACACCCGCGACAGCATGGAGACCCTGCTCGAGCGACGCCTCGCCGGCCACCGCCGCGAATACTACTTCAGCCCGGAGAGCAAGTATTCCACCTATATCATCCGCCCCGAGATGGTCGCCGATTACCCCCGCGAAGTCTTCGAGAAATCGCGCTTTCTCTTCTCCGTCGCCGGTGACTACCATGTGACCCCGGAGGCGACGAGACGGCGCTACGAGAAGTTTCTGCGCGAGAGCGAGCAATCCATCGTGCCTTTGATCGGGGTGTTCAACCTCCCCGAGAGCGGCGAGACCCGGCTGATGTTCAACTCCGACTTCGCCTCGCCGCAGCTGCCGGTGCTGCGCCGCATCCTCGCCGACCACGGCCTGGTGCTGCAGCGCGCCTACTGGGAGCCTTACCTCGGGCAGCCGTCGGTGTCGTCGTCCATCTGCACCCTCTATGTCGGCGGGGAACTGACGAGGAGACAGGAGGAGGGGGTCATCGCCGACCTGCGCGCCTTCCTCTCCTTCGCCGTCGGTCCCATCACCCGGCTCTACCTGGGTGGCCGCCTCTCTTTCAAGGAGATGCTCTTCGCCGGCAACGCCATCGATTTCGCCCACCTCTTCATCTTCAAGGAGAGCGAAAACATCACCGATCGCGAGATCCTCGAGAACCTCACCAGCAAGGACCAGCGCGAGGCCTTCGCCAAGCGGGTGCACACCTCCAACAAATCGACTTACACCTCGCGGCTCATCCTCGATACCGTCGCCGACAACCCCGATCTCGTCTCCTTCCTCTATCAGCTCTTCGAGCGCAGGTTCTTCCCGGGGGTGGAGCGGCCGCTGGGCGAGGCGGAGCTTGCCGACAAGCTCGCCGAGTTCGAGAAGACGACAGCCTCGCGTTTTCTCGATTTTCCTTTAGGTTACGAGATCTTCAGGTTCATCTGCAAGCTGATCACCTGCTCCCTGAAGACCAACTTTTACAAAAAGGAGAAGCGTTCCTTCGCCTTCCGCTTCGACAACCGCATCCTTGACCCCCTGGTCTTCAGCCGCTTCGTCTTCGGGGTGTTCTTCGTCAACGGCCACTACAGCAGCGGCACCCATCTGCGCGCCGCCGATATCGCCCGTGGCGGGCTGCGCCTCATCCGCGTCTCCCGCGCCAACTACGACACCGAGCTGGACAACGCCGTGCTGCTCAACTACGCCCTGGGGCCCAAGGCGCAGCGTCTCAAGCACAAGGATATCTGCGAGAGCGGCTCCAAGGGGGTGGTGGTACCCCGGCCGGAGTATGCCGGCTACCGCGCCGAGGCACTGAACGACTACACCGAAGGCATCATGGACCTCATCCTCCCCGACGAGGCGGTTCGCGACCACTACGGCAAGCCGGAGATGGTCTTCTTCGGCCCGGACGAGGGCACGGCGCCACTCATGGACGATGTCGCCTACCATGCCAAGAGGCGCGGCTACAAACACTGGCGCACGCTGACCACCGGCAAGAGCTTCGGCATCCCCCACGACACCTACGGCCTGCTGGCCGGCGGCGAGGCCTTCGGCCTCTACGACCGCGGCGAGGCCGGAGTGGAACTGCAGGTCGAGGGCGAGACGCGGCTGCTGACGAACGACATGGGCGCCATCTATGGGGAGATCGGCGGGCGCATCGCCATTTCCGGCATGACCACCACCTCCATCATGGGCAGCTTCCGCAGCCTCATCGCCCACTATGGCGAACGTGAGGAGGAGCTCAACCTGATGATGACCGGCGGCCCCGATGGCGACCTCGGCGCCAATCAGATCCAGTGCTACAAGGGCAAGATCTGCCTCATCATCGACGGCGGTTCGGTGCTCTTCGATCCGGAGGGCCTGGACCGCGAGGCACTGAGCAGGCTGGCGATGATGCGCAATTCACGGCCACGCGTCAACTCCCTCGCCTTCCCCGCCGACAAGCTGAGCAAGAACGGCTTCCGCGTGCCCATCGAGTCGGGCAACCTCGCCCTGCCCGATGGCAGCGTCGTCCGCGACGGGGCCCTGTTCCACCGCAACTTCCTCTGCGACCCGGCCAACCGCAAGTATATCGAGCAGGCCAACATCCGCGCCTTCATCCCCTGCGGCGGCTTCAAGGACACCATCAACCACGGCAACGTGCGCCAGTTCGTCGAGCTCTTCCGCGAACTGCGCTTCATCGTCGAGGGCGCCAACGTCTTCTTCGACGACGGTTCGCGGCGCTATCTCGCCACCGCCACCGACATCAAGCAGATCAAGGACACCACCGCCAACAAGGGCGGGGTGTTCAGCAGCTCCATTGCCGAGGTGCTCACCGCCTTCCTCCTCCAGGACGGCTACGAAAGCGAGCTGCAGGAAGAGCCGAGCACCCGCTGGGCGCTGATCAAGGACATCCTCACCCTGGTCGACCGTTACGCCCGCATGGAGGCCGGCCTCCTGCTCCGTCTCCATGACACTGACCCCTCGGTGCCGCTGTTCATGCTGACGGAACGGAGCAGCGAGGACATCTTCGCCCTGCAGGACCGCCTCGAGGCCCGCCTGCCGGAGATTTTCGCCGCCCCCGGCCTGGTGTGGCGGATCATGGAGCACTACGTGCCGCCGGTGCTGCAGCATAAGCTTGGCCGGGAGCGCATCATGACCCTGCTCGACGGCGAAGGTCTGCTTCCCTATCGCGACGCCATCATCACCAAGAAGATGGCCTCCCTCGCCTACTACCGCTTCGGCGAGAGCTGGTCCGAGTACCTGCGCCAGCTCGAAGCCGACTTCATTCCCACCCTGGAGAAGGTCTTCGCGGCCGCGCCGCAGTCCTGATCGGTCCAGGGTTCACCACCTGCCGGCGATCTCTTCTTCTTAGCCGTCCACCCGGACGCGGCTGAAAAGGAAGAGGTCGCCGGCCAGCCAGTTCCCGTCTTCCTTTCTGATATCGTGATCCTCGCGGGCGAGCACGGCAAAGCCGTGCCGGGCGGCGCAGGCGGCGAGGCTCGCCGGGTCGTGGGCGTAGCGTCCCGACGGCCGCAGAACGTAGCCGACCCCGTCCTGCTGCGGGCAGCGCTCGATGGAGCAGGCGATGACCGCGTTGTTGTCGGCGCGTTGCGCAATGAGGCGCAGGAGCGGCTCGGGGTCCCCCACATAGACCAGCACGTCGGCGGCGACGAAGGCCGCGTAGCGCTCCTCTCCGTTGCCCAGGAAGTGGAGCAGGTCGTCCTGCTGCAGATGGTCGTAGAGACGCTTTTCGCGGGCGCGGTGGAGCATGTGCTGTGAGAGGTCGACGCCGCTGAGGTGCGCGCTCAGGGGGCGAAAGGCCGCCCCGGAGAGGCCGGTGCCGCAGCCGAGGTCGAGGGTGGCGGCAAAGGGCAGCAGGGCGGTGCAATGGCGGCGGACCATCTCCGCCAAAGCCTCGGGGGCGGTGTAACCGAGTTTCTTTTTGAGGTGCTCGTCGAAGCGCGGGGCGTAGCGGTCGAAGACTTCCTCGACATAGCCGCGCGGGGCATGGGGCGGGGTGGCGCCGCGCAGGGCGGCGAGCATGTGTCCTGCCGCCTGGTGCTGCGGGGCGAGGCGCAGCACCCGCTCCAGCAGCTCGGCGGCCTTGGCCTCCTTATGGCGGGCGTTGCACAGGGTGGCGAGGTTGTAGAGGGTGTTGACGTTGTCGGGGTCGAGGGCGACGCTCTGCTCGAGGAGCGGTTCGGCGGCGGCGAGGTCGCCGCGGTCGCTCTCGAGGACGCCGAGGTTGTTGAGGGCGGCGGGGTACTCGGGGAAAAGGCGCAGGGCCTTGTGCAGGAGTTCCCGGGCGGTGCGGCTGTCCCCCTGCTGGTGGTGGAGCTTGCCGAGGTTATTGAGGATCTTCGGGTGGTCGGGAAAGAGCGTTGTGGCCTGCCGGTAGGTCGCCAGAGCCTCTGCGAGCTTGCCGCCGGCTTCGAGTATGGCGCCGAGGTTGAGGTGCGCCCCGGGATTGTCGGGGGCCATGGCCAGGCCCTGCCGGGCAAAGGCTTCCGCTTCCTGCAGCCTGCCGAGGTCGCGGCAGACGATGGCCAGGTTGGCGAGGACGTTGCCGTTGTCCGGCAGGAGGGCGTGAACCTGCCGATAGCGTTCTTCCGCCTCGTGCAGCAGCCCGCGCTGGTGCAGGTGAACGGCTTCGGCAAACAGGTGCTGCAGTTGCGACATGGACCACCTCCGCGATGGGGGAAAACTGGCCCCATCCTACCACAAAGGGTGGTCATCCCGCCGCTACTTGTTGCCTCCCCACTTTTGCCGCTGCCGGCGCAGCACCGCTTCGATCTCGCCGCGCAGCCGCTCGGGCCTGATCGGTTTGGAGATATAGCCGTCCATACCCGCGGCGAGGCACTTCTCGCGGTCACCCTTGACGGCGTAGGCGGTCATGGCGATGATCGGCAGGTGGTGGCCCTTCTCGCGGTTGCGGATGGCGCCGGTGGCCTCGTAGCCGTTCATCTCCGGCATCTGGATGTCCATGAGGACCACGTCGAAGGCCCCCTCCTCGAGGATCTGCAAGGCCTGTACGCCGTTTTCGGCCACCGTCACCACCCAGCCCTCCCGCTCGAGGAGGCTGACGGCCAGGGTGCGGTTGATATATTCGTCCTCGACGAGGAGGACGCGCAGCTTTTCGCCCAACTCGGCCGGCTGCGGGGTGGCGGACTTTTCCTCCGCGGCGTGTGCTTCCTGCCGGGATGTGGGGGCGAGAGGAAAACGGATGGAGAAGTAAAAGGATGTGCCGACGCCCGGCGCGCTGTCGACACAGATCTTGCCCCCCATCATCTCCACCAGCTCGGCGGCGATGACCAGGCCGAGGCCGGTGCCGCGATGGTTGGAGTCGCGCGTCGTTCCCAGCTGCCGGAAGGATTTGAAGACGTTGCCGAGTTCCTCGGCGGGGATGCCGATGCCGGTGTCCTTGACCTGGAACCTCAGCTCGACCTCGCCGTGCCTGTTCTCGGGCCTGGCGGCGCGCACCAGCAGGGTGACGCCGCCATGGTTGGTGAACTTGATGGCGTTGCCGACAAGGTTGATGAGTATCTGGTTGAGTTTGTCGGCGTCGCCCATGAGCTGGTCGGCGATGCCTTCCTCGCAGTCGACGACCAGGGCAATATTCTTTTTGGCGGCGGTGATGGCGAGGATTTCCAGGGCGTCGGCGATAGTGTGGCGCAGGCTGAAGGCGGCGACGTTCAGCTCCAGCTTGCCCGCCTCGATCTTGGAGAAGTCGAGAATGTCGTTGATCAGCTTGAGCAGTCGGTCGGCGGAGGAGTGCACCAGTTCGAGGTAGCCCCGCTGGTGGCCGGAGATGTCTGACTGCAGCAGCAGGTCGGTGAGGCCGAGGATGCCGTTCATCGGCGTGCGGATCTCGTGGCTCATGTTGGCGAGGAAGGTGCTCTTGTTGCGCTCCGCCTGCTCTGCACGGTCCTTCGCCTTCTTCAGGGCCTCCACGGCGCGCTTGCGCTTGATGGCGTCGCCGAGCTGGCGGGCGACATAGGCCATCAGCTCCTTGTCTTTTTCGGTGTAGACGATATCGCTGTAGCTCTGCACTATCACCGCGCCGGCGAGGTCGTCGAGGTAAAAGGGGGCGCCGAGCCATGAGTGGGGCGCGCTGCCGCCGGGGTCGAGCTGATGCTCGCGGCACACCGCATGGTAGTTGTCCGGGGTGAGCAGCAGGGGCCGCCGCGTCTTGATGAGGTAGGAAGTGAGCAGCTGCGGCTTCTCGTTGAGCTTGCGTTCGCTGCCCTGCAGGTGCCGGTCGCGGCTGTCGACATGATAGGGAAAGGTGAGATAGCGGCCGTCGTCGCGCTTTTCCGTCAGGGCGATGGAGAAGTTTTCGGCGCTGATCAGCCGCCCGACGATGTTATGCAGGTGGCTGTAGAGCTCGGCGATATCGACGCTGTGGTGGGCCTGCTCGCTGATTTCGTAGAGGGCGGTGCGCAGTTTCTCGGAGTAGGCCAGGGCGTGCATGGCCTCGGTCTGGCGGTGGATGACCGTGAGGCTCTTGAGGCGTGAGCCGATGGTGGCCGCAAGAGTTTCGACGGCTGCCAGGAAGAAGGGCGAGAATGGCGCGCTGTCCCCGCCGAGGTAGAGCAGGGCGAGCAGATGGCCGCCGTCCTCTATCGGCGCGAGCAGGTGGCGGCGATGCGGCCCGTCGGCGAGGAAGGGGGGCGGCGGCTCGGTGTCCCAGGTCCTTGCCCGGCCATGGGCGTGGAGCTTCTTTATCGGCCCTGCGGCAGCGGGAATCGTTTGCGGTGTCCAGCCTTCGCCAGTCTCAGTCTCGGGCGTGGCCGCGCGAAACATGGGGGCGTCGCCATCGCGAAAATAGATTTCGGCGGTAAAAGGCCCGAGGCGGGGAAAGACGGCGCGGTGCAGAAAGGAGGCCAGTTCCACCCTGGTGTCGACGGTGCGTTGGCCGACGGTAAGGTCTCTCAGTATGTCGAGAACCGTTTCGGCCGGGATGGAAAAAGACTGCTCTTCTGGGGTTCGCATATGAAAAACCGGGTGCTGAGGCGGTAGCGCGGCTGTGGGCGGGCCCTGTGCTGCGAATGGTTTCATCTTAGCAGAAATGGGCGGCGAGATGAAGGAAGGGAGAACATTTTCCCGAAAAAGTGGTCCTGCTGGGGAGGACGCGGCAGTGATGCTGCGGTATTTGCGGTCGAAAAGCATGGCATGTGAGGAACGGGGCTCCTGTGACGTAACGGCCCTTTGACGAAAAGCGGCGGGACGGTGAGGACGGCTGTGGCGATTGTCCAGGGGCCATGGCGATGAGTTGCGTCCGGATAGCTGAAGCCGGCGGGGAAGGTATCGGCCGTTGCGGCCCCCGACCGGGTATGGTAGGGTGCCCACGGCTCCGCGCCCCCTGCCGACGATGGGTCTCCGGGGATGGATAACCCTGCCTGCCGGCGTCATGGTCCGCTGCAGTGGGAGCGTTTCCGGCAGCAGTGAAGGGAGAGATCGCCATGCCGTTTCTCGGGGAAGCCACAGCACTCGCCACGGTGTTCTGCTGGACCTTCAGCGTCCAGTTCTTCGCCGCGGCGTCGCGCCGCGTCGGGGTGATTCCGGTCAATATCATTCGCCTGGCGGTGGCCCTGGTGTTCTTCGCCCTGACCCTGTGGATACGGGACGGCGCTGCCGTGCCGCTTCATTTCCCCCTCCACGCCTGGTGGTACCTCGGCCTCTCCGGAGTGGTCGGCTTCTTCATCGGCGATATCTTCCTCTTCAAGGCCCTGGTGGAACTGGGGCCCCGGGTGGCGATGCTCATTCAGAGCCTTGCCGCCCCCGCCGCGGCGCTGCTCGGCTGGTTCTTTCTCGGCGAGCGCTATGTCCTTCATCAGTGGCTGGGGATGGCCGTGGCGCTGTTCGGCGTGGCCCTGGTCATTGTCGAGCGGGGCAGCCCGCGTCCGCCGGGCAAAGGCAGCGCGCCGGCCATCACGCTCCTCGGGGTGGGCAGCGGCCTTCTCGGCATGTGCGGCCAGGCGGTGGGCACCGTCCTCAGCAAGACCGGCATGCAGGTCGCAGGAGGCTATCTCGACGCCTTCGCCGCCACGGAGATCCGCGCCATGGCCGCCTTTGCCTGCTTTGCCGCCTATTTCACCTTCACCGGCAAGTGGCAGAGTGTCGCCAGCGCCCTGAACGATGGCCGTGCCGTGCTCTACACCTCGTGCGGGGCGATGTTCGGCCCCTTTCTTGGCGTGTCGTTTTCCCTCCTCTCCCTGCACTACCTCAGCAGTGGCGTCGCCTCGACCTTTTTCGCCCTGGTGCCGGTGTGCATCATCCCCTTTTCCGTCTACTTCCACAAAGAGTATGTCTCGCTGCGGGCGGTGCTTGGGGCGTGTATCGCCGTCGGCGGGGTGTGGATGCTGTCGCAATAGGAGAGGCATCCGCCCAGTGCGGCCATGCCGAGGCCTGGTGAGGCCAGCCCCTTTGGCCGCAAGGGCATCCTGACCCGTACACTGGCCTTCGCGACTGACTGCAAGCGTAGACAAACAGCCATTGTTTCCCCGGCGGGGATGAGCTACCTTAAGCGGGGCGGGTCATCACTCCTGCCGCAGCGGCGCCGGTAACGGCGCCATTCCCTTTCACCACGAGACCAGAAGGCAAGACCATGAAACGATTTTTTCTTCTCCTCCTCGGCCTGTCGCTTCTCGCCGGATGCGCCAAGCAGCCGGTTATCGCCAACATCAACCCTCGCCTCTTCGACCAGCCGGCCGGAGTCTACACCCCCGGGACGCGGGTCGCGGTGCTTGGCGGGGATACGCGCAAGAGCCCTGATGTGGTGGTGTTCGCCAACGACCAGCCGCCGACGCGCCTGGCCAACGTCAGCCCCATCGCCGACCTTCTTTCGGCCCGTCTCGGCACCGCCCTGCGCGATCAGGGCATGACCATCGACCCCTCCTCGCCGGTGCGGCTGAGCTTCGCCATCGACGAGCTGCTGGTGCAGGTGACGCGGCAGAGCCTCCTCTACCGCGCCGATGCCGTCAGCCATCTCACGGTCAAGGTGGAAAACCGCGGCACGACCGTCACCAGGGTCTTCAAGCGCGACGCCTACAAAGAGTCGGCGACGCGGCCCAAGCTCGACGACCTCGAGGAAATGCTCAACGGCCAACTCGCCGATATCCTCGCCATGATCCTCAAGGACGGGGAGATCCGTCAGCTGCTGGCGGTAAAGTAGCGCACGGAGCTTCCACAGCCCTTTACAGCAAACCCTCGCCGAGGTGGCCACGATGAGCAGCGCACAGGGAAATGAGCCCAGCAGGAAGGCGACGGTCCTGGTCACCGGGGCCACCGGCTATATTGGCCGCCGTCTGGCCCAGCGGCTGCTTGATAACGGCGGCTACCCCCTGCGCCTGCTGGTGCGCAACCGCCATAAGGTGCAGGCGGCGCTCCTTGGCCGGGTGGAGATCTGCGAGGGCAGCACCTTCGACCGCCCCTCGCTGGAGCGGGCCCTGGCCGGGGTGGAGACCGCCTTCTACCTCATCCATGCCATGGGTGGTGGAGGAGATTACAGCCGGCTTGACCGAGAGAGCGCCGCCACCTTCCGCGACGCCTGCATCGCCGCCGGGGTGCGCCGTATCGTCTACCTGGGCGGGCTCGGCGTGCGCCAGACCGCCAGCCGCCATCTCCTCAGCCGCATCGAAACCGGGGAGATTCTCAGCGCCCGGCCCGGCGAGATCGAGACCATCTGGCTGCGCGCCGGGGTCATCATCGGTTCGGGCAGCGCCAGTTTCGAGATCATCCGCCATCTCATCGAGAAACTGCCGCTGATGATCACCCCCCGCTGGGTGCGCACGCGCACCCAGGCCATCGCCGTCGACGATGTCCTCTCCTACCTCGAGGCGGCGATCTCCTTGCCCCATCAAGGAGACGTGGTGGTCGATATCGGTGGCGAGCCGCTCTGTTTCCAGGAGATGATGGAGCAGGCGGCGGCGGTCATGGGGCTGCGCCGCATGCTTGTGCCGGTGCCGCTGCTCTCGCCGAAGCTCTCTTCCTACTGGCTGCTGCTCTTCACGCCGATCCCCTATGGCCTCGCCGCCGCCCTGGTGGAAGGGCTGCGCAGCGAGACCGTGGTGCAGAACGACAACGCCACCCGACTCTTTCCCGCCATCCGGCCGGTGCGCTACGCCGACGCGGTGCGCGCCGCCATGGCCGAGCTGGAGCACCGCCAGGTGCTGAGCCGCTGGTGCGACAGCAGCGGCGGGCAGGCCTGCGACATCAAGGACCATGACGACCCCGCCGGGTCCATTCTGCGTGATGTGCGGGTCGTCCCCTATGACGATGGACAGACGGCGGAAGCCGTCTTTCGCGCCGCCTGCGCCCTGGGAGGGCCCAACGGCTGGTTTCGCTACAATCTGCTGTGGCGTGTGCGTGGCCTGCTCGACAAGCTGGTCGGCGGGTACGGTCTCAACCGCGGGCGGAGGGACGACACCGACCTGCGCCTCGGCGACGCTCTCGATTTCTGGAAGGTGGTGGACATCCGCGAGAACAAGCGCCTGCTCCTCTACGCGCAGATGAAGCTGCCCGGCCAGGCCTGGCTGGAGTTCGACATCCAGCCGACGCAGCTCGTGCAGACCGCCCACTACTTGCCGCGCGGTCTGCTCGGGAGGCTCTACTGGTATGCGGTGCTGCCCTTCCACAGCCTCGTCTTCCCCGACCTGGCCCGCACCGTGGTGGCCAGCGCCGCGAAAACGACAGCGGGCGGCGGGCGCCTCTAAGCGCCGGCCGCCCGTCCGTGACCGCAGGGCGGGGCCCGCCGTGGCAAGCCCCGCTCTCTCCTCTTGATCCCCAGACTCAGGCGAACATGCCCGGCAGCGGGTAGACCCCGAACTGCTGCAGCAGGCCGAGGAAGTCGTTGTAGGCCCAGTCGACGATGATCTTGCCCCCGCCCCATTGCGAGACGATACAGCCCGGCATGGCCACCCACTTGCCGGTGGGCTGGGCGTGGATCGACGGCGAATTGCCGGTGTGCCGACCGTGCAGGGTGTATCTGCAGGTGGTGATGTTCCCCTCGGCGATGACGCCCTCGATCTTGAATTCGAGATCGGAATAGGCCTTGCGGGCGTCGGCGACATAGGTCTTGTATGCCTCCAACCCCTTGATGGTGGCGATCGGCGGCTGGTGGCGGATGTAGTCGACGGCAATGATGTCGTCGAGAACCTCGAGTTTACCCTTGTTGTATGCCTCGGTATAGACCTGTGTGATCAATTCCTTGATGTTGTTGGACATTGTCTGTTCTCCTTGATGAAATGCCGCCTGGCCCACAGAGGCCGCTCTGGCATGGATACGTGGTGTCCGTTCTGGGGAAGGAATACATCGCGTCGCTGGGGGCTGACCTCCTTTGCTGGTTGAGGGGAATATGCAGCCGGCACGGCCGGCAGTAACGGGTGAACGGCAAGCTCCCGACAGGTAATCACATTTTTGTGATTCCTGCACTCCCTCGCTGCAGCGCGGGGGCGTTTTTACGTCTTTGCGGGAGGTTGCAACGGTGCGTGTCGCGGCACAATCCGCCCAAGGGGTTCCGGCAGGCTGTCGGCCGCCTATTCCTTGAGAGTGGGGGCGGGCCGCCAGCGGAACAGTTTGAGGAAGTGCCGGCGGTCGAGACTCTTGATCACCTCTGCGTCGTCATCGGTGATGAGCGAGGCGGCGAGCACATCGGCCAGGGAAATGGTGGTGCTGCTGCTCGCCCTCCTCCGCTCCATGGCCCGCTCGCTTTCCTTCATGGTGCGCTGGCGCAGCTGGTGCAGCAGCAGGCCCGGGCCGAAGACCGCCTTCCTTTTGCCGTTCTCCTTTGCGGAGGGCTCAAGGAAGCATTGCAGCATGGCATGGCGGCAGGAGGGAAGGGCGAGGTCCAGCGCGCCCTCCGGAGGGGCGATGCGCCACCGCGCCAGGTCTCTGTCGACACAACCTTCCGCCTACAGCGGGACCTTGGCGAACCAGTCGTGGAGGAAGCCGCCCAGTTTCTGCCACTTGCCGCCGGCGAAGGCCAGGGGCAGCGGCAGGGGTCTTCTGGCCTTGTCGGGCTCGACAAGGCCAGAATCGCCAGGGCTGCCTGGTGGTGGCAGGCTTTGGCGCCAGGCTTGTCGTCGCAGAGATCGCAATGGCCGCTGGCGATGAAAAAAGCCCTGGTGCAGAGTGGCGCTCTTGTCGAACGAGAGGATGACCACCGCCTTCTCGCCGATCAGTACGCCAACGGTGTTCCGCGCCGCGGCCACCGGGGAGAGGTGCCGGCGGCGGATCTCCTCCAGGCCGAGGTCGAGGGTGGTGGTGTCGAACCATGGCCTGAGCTGGGCCGCGGTGGCGACGGGCAGAAAGAGGGGGATGGGCTCGGTCGGGTTGTTGTACATGGTTATCTGGCGAACATCCCGGCCATGGGCAGGTGCCCGCCGCGGTTGACCGGGCGGTCGTAGAAGACGCTGTTCTGGTTGTCGCTGTAGACCGTGGCGCCATCCTCGGCGGGGTAGTGGCGGTAGAGGTAGATGGCGTTGCCGACCTCGTCGGGGCTGTCGCTGTAGAGCTGGTAGCGGTCGTACATCATCTGCCGCGACAGATTGGGGAAGACGGCGCGCAGGGTATTGTCGATCCGGCGGCTGAACGGGGTGGCGAAGTTGGGCGAGGCGATGATATTGGCCGCCATCACCCCGCCGTCCTTGAGCCGGCTCTTGATCTGCTGGAAGAATTCGCGGGTGACGAGGTGCTCGGGGATGGCGAGGTTGCCCTGGAAGACATCCATGACGATGAGATCGTAGTGCTTGTCGGTGCTGGCCAGCCAGGCACGGGCCTCGACGGCGTGGAAGGTCTTGTTGGCCGAGAGGGGTTCGCCGAGGAGGTGGGCCTCGGCGATTTCCTGCAGGCTGCCGTCGATATCGAGGAAGTCATAGCGGTTGCTGCGGTCGGTGTGCCCGAAGGTGAAGCCGCCGGCGCCGATGACGAGGATCTCCTTCGGCGGGTCGGCATCCTGCAGCGGGGAGAGGGTGGCCCGCTCGAGGAACTCGATATAGTCGTGCTTGCGGCCCTGGCTGGTGAAGAGCGACGAGCTGTCGTTGTTGAGGTAGAGGCGCCGCTCTTCCCCCGCCTCTGTCACCATGACTGTGTTGTAGGTGTTGCTGGCGACGATCTTCAGCCGCCGCTGCACATGATCGGAGTTGACTGCCAGGGCGATGACGAGGAGCACGGTGGCGGCGATGGCCTGCCTGGAGCCGACGCCTTTGGAGAGGACCGCCACCAGGGTGGCGAGGAAGACGAAGAGCAGGGAGACGGCGTAATTGACCCCGAAAAGGCTCATCACCACCAGGGTCGGCAGCAGGGCCCCGAGAAAGGAGCCAAGGGTGGAGAAGAAGAGGATGCGCCCGGTGACCCGCGAGAGGCGCTCCTTGCCGAAGTAGTTGCTCACCAGGGGCACCGTCTGCCCGAGGAGATAGACCGGCACGACGATGAACAGCGCCACGTAGTAGGCGGTGAGGAGGAGGCGGTTGCTGATGCCCATATCGATCAGGGTGATGAAGAAGAGGGACAGCAGCGGGTAGGACAGCCCGGGGAGGAGGAAGAGCATGGCGAGGAGGATATTGCCGCAGAGGCGGTCGCGCAGCCGGTGGTAGCGGCCGTGGTGGAAGCCGATGGAGAAGCGGCCGCCGGCCGAGTAGCCCAGGGCGAGAGGGAGGAGCACCGCGGCGATGACGATGGAGACGGTGTCGGTGCCGCCGCCGACATAGGGGATGGACTGGCGGATGGCGAGCAGCTCGGTGGCCAGGACCACGTATCCTTCGAGGACGATGACGACGAACAGGGGGATGACGGGGAGGTGCATGAGGTTCTCGCGCGGGCTGAGGGTGGGTGGCGGCGGACTTCCCCTGTTGTCGCCGAGGTCGCTCATGTTGTAAAGGAAAAAGGACCGACCTGCGCCTTCTATCCCGAGATATGGGCCACCAGGGCGAGCCAGAACATCGCGGTCAGCGCCGAGCCGAGGGTGGAGGCGGAGATGGCGGCGACGGTGAAGTCGGCGTCGGCGCCCATCTCCCGGGCCATGACGTAGGCGACGGTGGCGGTGGGGGAGGCGAGGAGGATGATGGCCGGCAGGTAGTCGTCCGCCTTGATGCCCAGGAGCAGGAAGAGGCCCAGGCCAAGGCCGGGGAGGAGCAGCAGCTTGAGGGCGACCGCGGAAAGTGCGGCGAAACGGTAGGTGCGGAACAGCTCCAGGGACAGCGAGGCGCCGATGAGCAGCAGCGCGGTGGGCGGCGCCAGGCCGCCGAGGATGTCGAGGCTGCGGCCCACCACCCTGGGCAGGGGCAGGGAGAAGGCCGAGACGGCGATGCCGGACATGGCGCCGAGGATGACCGGGTTGCCGAGCAGCTTGCCCAGCAGGGCCTTGCCGTCCAGTCTGGTGGCGCTGCCCCCCTTGTGCAGCTGCAGGCTGACCACCGAGAGGAAGTTCTGCAGGATCATCAGGAAGCCGCAGAGGATGCCCGCCTTGGCGAGGCCCTCCTGGCCGAGGTAGTAGAGGGCGATGGGCAGGCCGATGTAGCCGAGGTTGCCGTGGCCGCAGCACTGCACGTAGGCGCCGACTCGCGCCGGGGTCATGCGCGCCGCCCTGGCGAGGATCTCGGCGAGGACATAGACGACCAGGGCGGCGGCCAGGGTGAGGAGGAGCACCGTGGCGTCGAACTGCTTGTGGAAATCGGTCCTGGCGATGGAATTGAAGATCAGCGCCGGCAGGGCCAGGTAATAGACCAGGCGGTTGGCGGGCTGGAGGAACTCGCCGGTGATGAAGCCGCGCCGGCGGGCGGCCCAGCCGAGGACGATAATGGCGAAGATGGGGACGATGGTGACGAAGGCTTCCATGGCGGCTTTGGCGTGGTGAAAGGAGACGGCCTGTTGACTTATGCGCCGTTGCCCAAGGGATGTCAAGGGCTATTGCGGGCTCATGCCGCCGTCTCGCCCGCCTTGTCGCCATGGCGAAAATGCCGTATGGTGCAGGTCCGTTGTCAAGCGTGGTGCGGCGTGGCCGAGGGGAGGTGCCTGGCCCCCGGAGAGGGGTGCCGGGAGAGAAGACAGGGCGTGGGAGGGATGGTATGAGACGGCAGAGCAGGGTGAAGGTCAAGGTGCGCGGGGTGACCATCGGCGGGTCGGCCCCCCTGGTCTGTCTGCCGCTGCTGGCGGGAACCGGAGCAGAGCTGGCGGCGCGGGCCGAGGAACTGGTCGCCCTGGGGCCGGATCTCCTCGAGTGGCGCATCGACGCCATGGCAGATGTCGACGCCGGCCAGGTGGCGTCCCTGCTGCGCACGCTGCGCCAGGCCATCGGCGACTTGCCGCTGCTCTTCACCTGCCGCATTGCCGCCGAGGGTGGCAGAGGCGGCATGGCCAGCGGGGAGCGGCTGGCGCTGCTCCTCGCCGCCCTCGACAGCGGCGAGATCGACCTGGTCGATGTCGAGCTGTGCAATGGGCCGGAGTTCATCGCCCCTGTCGCCGCGAAGGCGCGGGGAGCGGGCTGCGCCCTCATCCTCTCCCACCACGACTTTCAGGCCACCCCGTCCGCCGACAGCATCCTCGCCACCTTGTGCGCCGCCGAGGCGGCCGGGGCCGATATCGCCAAGGTGGCGGTGATGCCGCAGAGCAGCGGCGACGTTCTCAGCCTGCTGACCGCCTGTGACCGGGCGCGGCAGGGGGCGGTGGGCATCCCGCTGATCGCCATCTCCATGGGCAGCCTGGGGGTGGTCAGCAGGGTCGCCGGGCCGCTGTTCGGCTCCGACATCACCTTCGCCGCCGGGGCCGAGGCCTCAGCCCCCGGGCAGCTCTCGATAACCGCGCTGCGCCTCGCCATGGCGACCGTCCTCGGCGCCTGAAAGGCCTCGCAGGGATGGGCCGCTAGGCCTCTGGCGCGGGCTGTCTGCGGCGCGTTGCCATGTCCATCAGGCGGAGAATCTCCTCC
Organism: Desulforhopalus sp.; assembly: GCA_024710585.1. Lineage (GTDB taxonomy): Bacteria > Desulfobacterota > Desulfobulbia > Desulfobulbales > Desulfocapsaceae > Desulforhopalus_A. The sequence continues at coordinate 830 of JANJUM010000123.1, read as the reverse complement.
GCCACTTCCTCCGCGCTCCTGCCTCCTGTCGCCACCTGCGTGAACTGCCCGTAGCCCTCGCGCCGCTCCTCGAGCAGCTGGCTGATGCGCCCCCGCGGGTCGTCGCCCTGCAGCAGGGGCCGCACTGCCCCGCCATCGCCGCCGACGCGGCTGAGGATGTCCTCCAGCGGAGCGGTGAGGCAGAAGACATGGCCACTTTTTCCGAGGAGGCTGGCGTTGTCGGCGTCGAGCATCAATTTGCCGCCGGTGGCGACGACCAGGCCGCAGAGTCTGCCGAGTTCCTCCGCCACCTCCCTCTCGAGGAGGCGGAAGGCCGCCTCGCCTCTACTGGCGAAGAGCTGCGCGACGGTCATGGCGCAGCGTTCCTCGATGAGGCGGTCGGTATCGATGAAGCGGTAGCCGAGGCGGCTGGCGAGGATCCTGCCGACGGTCGTCTTGCCGCAGCCCATGAAACCGGTGAGGATGATGTTCTGGCTGTTCATTGACGGGTGGTGGGAAAGGACCTGGAAAGGCGTGGCGAGGCAGGCCGGACTCGCCATGATGACGAGGCCGCCCTGCGCGGGAAGGTCGGGTGGAACGCGCGAGGCGCGGCCGTCGCTCAGCCCTCTTCCTCGATGAACTGCTGCACCGCCTTGCTCAGCGACAGGGCGGCCGCCAGCTGGTCGAGCCAGGCCCGCTCCCCCGGGGTATCGATGGCGATGGCGTTGACGGCCACCATATACATGGTCTTGGCCACGGTCGGGTCGGCGATGCCCTCGCAGAGCTGGGCAATGCTCTGCGGCTTGTGAAGTTCGTCGAGGAAGAAGAGGCGTTCCTCCGAACTCAGCTCG
>JANJUM010000113.1 GCA_024710585.1 Desulforhopalus sp. | reverse complement strand
CCGCACCACCTCTTCGAGGGGCACGGTAAAGAGCCCGAAGGGGTAGTTGTCGCGCAGGTCGTCCTTGACGGTGAAGGGCAGCCTGGCGAGGTCGGCGAGGCTGTTGATGTCCGCCGGCGTCACCCCCGCCTCCTCCATCTTGCGCCGGTAGGGGGCGACCCTGCGGTAGACGCGCTCCACCAGATGTTTCAAACGTCGCAGCTGGATCGACTCGAGCCCGGCACGGGGCAGGGTCTCCATTTCCTCATCCCAATAATGAACCGACATATCACTCCTCCCTGTTGCGCAAAGCGACGTTATTGACAGGCCTTGCGCCCGGCGGCGAAGGCTTCGAGGTTGACCTCGCGGAAGCGTTCCGGCACCCTGACGCGGATGATCTCCGCGAACACCTCGCCCTCCACCGGCAGGAAGACCGACAGCGCCCCGACCATGACAACGTTGGCGGTGCGCCCCTCGCCCACCGAGCGGGCCAGCTCGAAGGCGTCGATGGCGACGACCTCGATATCGCGGCGGCGCAGCTCGTCGAGGATGCCCTCGGGATAGACCGCCTGGCCGGTGGCCACGGCCGGCGGCAGAATCTTCTGGGTATTGACGATGACCTTGCTGCCGCGGTGCAGATAGGGCAGATAGCGTACCGCCTCCATCATCTCGAAGGCCATCTGCACGTCGGCGCGGCCCGGCTCGATGAGCGGCGAGTAGACCTTCTTGCCGTAGCGCAGCTGCGCGGTGACCGAGCCGCCGCGCTGGGCCATGCCGTGAACTTCGCTCTTCTTGGCGTCGTAGCCGGCGCGGAGCAGACCGTAGGCTGTGATTTCACTGGCGAGGAGGATGCCCTGCCCGCCCACCCCGGAAAAGAGGATATTGCCCTTGTCGTTCATTTCTTCCCCTCCCCGCGGGTGATGGCGTTGAATTTACACAGCGAGGCGCACTGCCCGCAGTCGTTACAGAGGATCTCGTCGATCTTCGAGACGCCCTTCTGGGTGGCGCGATAGCCGCGTGCCACCGCCTCGCCCTCGGCAAAGGCGGTCCAGCTGATCGCCGGGCAGCCGAGGCGGATGCAGGACATACAGCCGACGCAGTTATCCTGGTTGGTGAAGTAGGACACCGGCCGCCGTTCCTTCATCTCCGGCAGCAGCACGCAGGGTGCGCGCGAGATGACTACCGACGGCTCACTCAGCTCCACCGCCGCCTTGAGCACCTTGCGCGTCTCGACCACGTCATGCGGGTTGACCGTAAAGACATGTTTGACGCCGATGGCGCGACAGAGCCCCTCGAGGTCGAGGGACGGCGCCGGGTCGCCGAGGATGCTGCCGCCGCTGGCCGGGTTGTGCTGCTGGCCGGTCATGGCGGTGATGCGGTTGTCGAGGATGATCAGCGTCGCCGCGGAGCCGTTATAGACGCTGTTGACCAGCCCGGTGATACCCGAGTGGAGGAAGGTCGAGTCGCCTATCACCGACACCACCTTGTCGTGGCTGCCCTCGCCGAGGGCCTTGACCATGCCGTGGGCGATGGGCACCGAGGCGCCCATGCAGACGCAGGCGTCCATGGCCGAGAGCGGCGGCAAAAAGCCGAGGGTATAGCAGCCGATGTCGCCGGAGACGAACAGCTTCATGCGCGACAGGTTATAGAAGATGCCGCGGTGCGGACAGCCGGCGCACATGTTGGGCGGTCGGTTGGGCAGCTCCACCGGCGCGAACAGCTGCGGCTTCGACGCTGGGTCGATGGCCTCGCGGACGATGGCGGTGTTGAGCTCGCCCTGGTTGGGGATCAGCTCCTTGCCGCGGCAGGGGATGCCCATGGCCTTGATATGGGTCTCGAGGAAGGGGTCGAGCTCCTCGACGACGATCAGCTCGCCGACCATGGCCGCGAAGCTGCGGATCATCTCCTCCGGCAGCGGCCAGCACATGCCGAGCTTGAGCACCGCCGCCTCGGGAAAGGCCTCCTTGACATAGAGGTAAGAAACCCCTGAGGTGACGAAGCCACGCTGCCGGTCACCGTCCTCGATGCGGTTATAGGGATAGGCTTCGGCGAGTCTTTTGCATTTCGCCATGCGCTCCTCGACGTAGACGCGCCGCTTGCGGGCCATGGCCGGCAGCATGACCAGCTTGCCGGGGACCTTCTCGATGCCGATGGCCACCGGGGCCTCTTCCCTGACCCCCTTGGTCACCACCCCCTTGACATGGGACACCCTGGTGGTGATGCGCAGCATCACCGGGGTGTCGAGCTCCTCGCTGAGCCGGAAGGCGGCGCCGACCATTTCCTTGGCCTCGCTAGGGTCGCTGGGCTCGAGCATCGGCACCTTGGCGGCGAAGGCATAGTTGCGGTTGTCCTGCTCGTTCTGGGAGGAGTGCATCTCCGGGTCGTCGGCGGAGACCAGCACCAGGCCGCCGCGCACCCCGGTGTAGGAGGCGGTGAACAAGGGGTCGGCGGCGACGTTGACGCCGACATGCTTCATGGTCGCCAGGGCGCGCGCCCCGACAAAGGAGGCGCCCAGCGCCGTTTCCAGACCGACCTTCTCATTGGGGGCCCACTCGCAGTACACCCCCTGATAGGTGCAGAGGTTCTCGAGAATCTCCGTCGAGGGGGTGCCGGGATAGCCCGAAGCCACCTTCACCCCTGCCTCGTAGGCGCCGAGAGCGATGGCCTCGTTGCCTGACAGCCATAGGCCTTGCGTCGTTTCGTGTGTCACCGTTGCTCCTGCATCATAAACGTTACCTTGCCCGTACGGCACGACGACCCCCGCCCCGAATCCTCTTCGGCGAGAGCGGCGCCACTCCTAATCCTCTTTCTCGCAAACGACAAATGACCTTGCAAAATACTCCGAAACAGGCGGCTTCGGCAAGGGTTTTTGCGAGGGGCGGCAGGGCCGCCGGAGGTGCCGGCACAGTGCCGGAAAGGAAAAATCTCTAAAAATGTCGCTTTGTTTTGACAATCCGCCCTAGCCTTCTATAATGAGTGTTCCCCCCGCCCATCAACCCGGCCCATTTCTCCGCGACCCATCAATAGAGGAGGTACCCCATGTATATCGACCGCATCATGCACACCGACCTGATCACCGTTTCCCCGCGCACCACTCTGGTTCAGGCCCGCGACATCATCGAGAAGAACAGGATCGACCACCTGCTGGTGGTCAACGACAAGCAGAAGCTGGTCGGCATCATCTCCGACCGCGATCTCAAGCAGAACTGGGCCTCCCCGGCCACCTCGCTGTCGACCCACGAACTCAACTATCTGCTCACCAAGGTCGAGGTGTCGATGATCATGATCAAGACGGTGGTCACCGTGCCGACCAGCACCACCATCGAGCGGGCGGCGCTGATCATGCAGCAGCACCGCATCAGCGCTTTGCCGGTGATGGAAGAGGACCGCCTGGCGGGCATCATCACCTCCACCGACGTCATGGCGGTGCTGCTGCAGGCCATCGGCATCAGCGACGAGAGCATCCGCCTCTCCATCTTCGTCAGCGACAGCATCGGCAAACTCGCCGAAGTTGCCAGCACCCTCAGAGACCAGGGAATCAATATCCAGAGCCTCTTCTGCTGGCCCGACAACCGCTATCCGGGGGTCACCGAGATCGTCCTGCGCGTCGCCAACCAGGACGGCACCAAGGCCTTGACCGCCTTGAACGACAAGGGCTTCAAAGTCAAGACCCGCTACGAAAAGGACCTCACTCCCTTCCTGCCAGTGTAGAGAGGGAGGCAGCCGCAGGCCCCTGTTCGCCATGGGCCGCACCGCCTTCACGGAGCGGCCCAGGCAAAGGCGCCGGAGCGACAGGACGGCTCTACCCTAACCCCGCGCGGCGAAGACGAGCTTGCCGCCCAGATGCCCGGCAATGCCGGCGGCGGCGAGCAGGCCGGCGGCCACGCCGAGATAGGCGAGGCGATAGGGTGACTCGGGTGCCAAAACCGCCGGGTCGATGAGCCGCCAGAAGACCAGGACGTTGGTGGCCGCCAGCACCACCAGGCTGCAGAAGATCTTGACCATGAAGACGAAGGTCTTCGCACCGCGGTAGCGCTTGCGCCACTCGACGAAGCCGGTGACCAGCACCAGCGGCAGCATGACCAGGACGAAGATGAGGTTGTAGTAGGCGGCAGTCTCCAGGGCCGGTATGCCGAAGTAGACGCCGATGGCGAGAAAGACCAGCACCGCCGGCAGGATGCCGTTGGGGAAGTGGACGGTGATGGGGTGGAGGTGCAGGGAGAGCACCAGCCCGGCGAGCCGCTGGAGAAACGTCTTGCCGCCGGAAGCGCTGGCTGCGGTCGCAGTCGCCCCCGCCGCGGGCGAAGGCTGCCGGGCCAAGGTCGCGGGCGGGGCGGCAGCAGGCGCCGGGGCGGGCGCGGCAGCAGCCTCGATCTTGTTGCCGTCGGCATCGATCTCGACGAACTGGCTCTTCGGCGCGGCGCAGACCGGGCAGGACTCCGGCGGCGCGTCACCGCTGTGCACATAGCCGCAGACCAGACAGCGCCAGCGCCTTGCCGGCACGTCCGTCACCACCTTGGCCTCGATCTTCTTGAACATCTCCTTTTCGGCCTGGCACACCGGGCAGTTCTCCGGCGGTTCCCCTTCCTTGTGTATATACCCACAGACTTCGCATTCCCACATAGACCGTACCTCGAAGGTAGAGAGTTTGCCCGCGGCGCTTCCCCCGAGTCCCCGCCTCATGCGGTGGAAACGGACGCCGGCGGAACGCCGCCCGTGCGGGCGGCGCCCCACTCTACTTACGGGAAAAACGACGGAAGATCAAGAGTGGAAAATGTCCGCAGCCGCCCTTCATTCTTGAAATGTCTTGATAAAGCGGCGGTCGATCCAGTCTTTGATGGCAAAGGCCAGCTTGCCGGAAAAGGCCAGCGACCATTTGGCCAGGACCCCCTGGCCGTCGCCAAGGTTATAGATCAGCAGGTAGCTGCCCCCGGGATCGAAGGTCTGCAGCGCTTGCCCCTCGAGGCAGGCGATGAGGTTGTGCAGCAGCACCGGGTTCTGGCGTACCGCATAGACCCCGACCTTGTCGAGGGGCTGCGCGGCGAAGTGGATGCAATCGCCGCCGCCGAAGATGTTCTCGTGCCCCTCGGCGCGCAGGTGACGATCGACCTTGAGGCCGCCGTCCGGCCCCACCGGCAGCCCGGAGCGGGCGAAGATCGGTGAAGGTTTGACGCCGACGGCGGCGAAGATGAGGTCGGCGGCGACCTCGCGGCCGTCTTCCAGTTCGACACGGCCCTCACCGAGGCGCCGCACCCGCCCGCCATCATGGATGACGATGCCCTTGCCCTCCAGCACCTGCCGCACCAGCCGGCCGACGCGACGCGGCTTGCCAGTCATGAA
>JANJUM010000073.1 GCA_024710585.1 Desulforhopalus sp. | reverse complement strand
CCATGCCGTCAAGCAGAAAAGACGCCCGCCGTCTTCTTTTCTGCGCCGCCGTCGAACACACAAACGTCCCTTTCACAGAGAGTGACGGCAGTAAGCGAGCTTCCGCGACTTACTCCTCGGAAAGCCACTGGCTCAGGGTGTCGATGATCTTCTTGGCCTGTTCGGGGCTCGAGATATTGAACTTCGATTTCATGATGTAATCGCCCTGGCGTTTCTGGTAGCGCCTCACGGTGTACATGCTCTTGCCGAACTCTCCAGTGGCCTTGTCGAGAGTCTCGTAGCGGAAGAGGATGGTAGCCCAGGCGCCTTTGGAGAGTATCTCTTTACCTGTCTCGCGGGTCACCTGAACGCCGTCTTCCTCATAATTGACGGTAAGGCCTTCAATGGTTGAACTCATCGTGTCTCTTCACATGTTGTGTTGGGAAAGGGGAGTCCCGTCATCTTTGTGCCGCCTGCGGCGGTCAAAAGAGACGAGACCAAGCAGCTAATGCTGGCCAGCCTGTTTAGAAATCATGGCGTGACAGGTCACTGCCCGGCCCGACAAGGCCGGGTAGTGACTGTTTGTTACTAATGTATTGGCATGTCGCTGTAAAGAAAAAGCGCGTTTTCAGCAATAGGCAGCTCCGCGGGTCTGTCCAGGGGTTACGATTTGCTCTGGACGGCGAAGCTCAGTCCGCCACTGGTTCCCTCGACGACGATATGGTCGCCACCCTTCATCTCTCCGCGGAGCATTTTCACCGCCAACGGATTTTCCAGGTGCTTCTGGATGGTGCGTTTCAATGGGCGGGCGCCGTAAGAGGGGTTGTAGCCGTTTTCGACCAGGAAATGCTTTGCGCTTTCGCGCAGATGCAGTGCCATCCCCTGTTCCTCAAGCCGTTCTGCCAACTTTTTCACCTGAATGTCGACGATGGCCAGCAGGTCCTCGCGTTGCAGCCGGTCGAAGATGATGGTTTCGTCCACCCTGTTGAGAAACTCCGGCTTGAAGTGGCGATGGAGCAACTCGTCTATTTCGCGGCGAATCTCCTCCTTGCCGGCGGTATCCTCGCCCATTCTCATGATCAGGTTGCTACCGAGGTTCGAGGTCATGATGAGGATGGTGTTCTTGAAGTCGACGGTGCGCCCTTTGCCATCGGTGAGGCGGCCATCGTCGAGCACTTGCAGCAGCACATTGAAAACGTCTGGGTGGGCCTTCTCGATTTCGTCGAGGAGAATCACCGAATAGGGGCGACGCCGGACCGCTTCGGTGAGATAGCCGCCCTCTTCGTAGCCGACATAGCCGGGAGGGGCGCCGATGAGTCGCGACACGGAGTGCTTTTCCATGAACTCCGACATGTCGACACGCACCATGGCCTGCTCGTCGTCGAAGAGGAAGTCGGCCAGAGATCTGGCCAGCTCGGTTTTACCAACTCCGGTGGGGCCAAGGAAAATGAAGGAGCCCAGGGGGCGATTGGGGTCCTGCAGGCCGGCGCGGGAGCGTCGGACCGCGTCGGAAACCGCGACTATGGCCTCTTTCTGACCGATGACCCGCTGGGCGAGGAGGGTTTCCGCGTTGATGAGCTTGTCCTTTTCCCCCTCGAGAAGGCGGTCCACCGGGATACCTGTCCACTTCGCGACCACCGCGGCGATGTCCTGCGCGTCGACTTCCTCCTTGAGCATCATCTGTTTGGCCTGGATTTCCTGGAGTCTGGCGTTGGCCTCATCCAATTCGCGTTCGAGTTGGACCTTGCGTCCATAGCGGATTTCGGCGACATGGCTGAGGTTGCCCTCCCTCTCGGCCTTCTTTTCCTCGATATGGGCGGCGTCGAGACGCTCTTTGATGGAGCGAATGTTCTTGATGATGTCTCTTTCCATGGTCCATTGCGCTTTCATCGAACCGAGATCCTCATTGAGGTCGGCGAGCCTGCGCGCGATATCGTCGAGTCTGGTCTTGGAGACACTGTCCTTTTCCTTCTTCAAGGCTTCCTGCTCGATTTCCAGCTTGATGCGCTGGCGCTCCAGTTCGTCGATCTCGGTGGGCATGGAGTCGATTTCGATACGCAGCATCGAGGCCGCCTCGTCGATGAGGTCGATGGCCTTGTCGGGGAGAAAGCGGTCGGTGATGTAGCGGTTGGAGAGGGAAACGGCGGCGACGGTGGCGTTATCCTGGATGCGAACGCCATGATGGATTTCGTATTTTTCCTTGATGCCGCGAAGGATGGCGATGGTGTCCTCCACCGAGGGTTCTTGTACGAAGACCGGCTGGAAGCGTCGCTCCAGCGCGCTGTCCTTCTCGATATACTTGCGGTATTCGTCAAGGGTGGTGGCGCCGACACAGTGCAGTTCGCCCCTCGCCAGGGCAGGTTTAAGCATGTTGGAGGCATCCATTGACCCTTCCGCCGCCCCGGCACCCACCAGGGTGTGGATCTCGTCGATGAAGAGAATGATCTCCCCGGCCTTCTCCTGCACCTCCTTGAGGATGGCTTTGAGACGCTCCTCGAACTCCCCGCGGTATTTGGCCCCGGCGACCAGGGCGCCCAGGTCGAGGGTGACCACCTGTTTGTTGTCGAGGGTGGCGGGGATGTCGCCATTGACGATACGCTGGGCGAGCCCTTCGACGATGGCCGTCTTGCCGACGCCGGGTTCGCCGATGAGGATCGGGTTGTTCTTGGTGCGCCGTGACAATACCTGGATAATGCGGCGGATCTCCTCGTCACGGCCGACCACCGGGTCGATCTTCCCCTGCCGTGCCAGTTGGGTCAGGTTGCGTCCGTATTTTTCCAATGCCTGATATTTTTCCTCAGGATACTGGTCGGTGACGCGGTGGCTGCCGCGCAGGGCGGAGAGACCGCGGAGGAATTCCTTTTCGTGAACGCCCCTTGCTTTCAGGGCCTTGCTGACGTCGAGGTCGGGATTATGCAGCACCGCCAGAAAAAGATGCTCCTGGCTGACATACTCGTCCTGCATCTGTCGCGCGGTGTTGAACGAATCGTCGAGGACCTTCTTCAGCTGGCGAGAGGCGTAGCTCTGCGAGGCCTGCCCGGAGACGCGGGGCAGTTTCTCGAGCAGGCTGTTGAGGTCGGCAAGAACCAGGGTGGGGTCGACGCCAATCTTTTTGAGGACCGGGACGACGATACCGTCCACCTGGGTGAGAATGGCCTTGACCAGATGGGCCGGCTGGATCTCCTGGTGTCCCTGGTCTTCCGCCAGTCGTTGCGCGTTTTGTACGGCTTCCTGGGATTTTATGGTGAATTTGTCGAATTGCATCTGATCTCTCTGCCTCTCGTGGTCTGTTGATCGGAGTCCGGCGCGTCAGAGCCGAATTACTTTTCCTCACAAGCTAAGATTGCTCATAGAAAGAGTCAAGAAATTGACACAAAAAGAATAAAAAAGGCGGGACATGTTGCCATGTCCCGCCTTTACCTATTTCCCAAGTGGTTACTGCTGAAGACTTAAAGGAAGCAAGTGGGTGTTGGAAAAACGTTGTTAATGGCGTAATGCCTCAACCGCAGGAGCCGGAGCCGCAGGAGCCGGAGCTGCAACCGCCGCCGGAGCTGATCGGTTTGACCGAGGTGATGCCGAAGCCGGACCGCGGCCCAGCGTCGATGTAATCGACGGTGATCCCGCCGGTCGTGGCGAGAAGGCTCTTCTCAACCAGGAATTTGAGGGAGTCGTTCTCGAAGATTTTGTCGCTGTCTTTTGGCTCATCCAGAGCCAATCCCAGGGAGGGACCGGCTCAGCCACCCTGCATCAGCGCCACACGCAGGGCCGAATCGATATTGTTCGCCTGCATGTATTCCTTAAGTTTTGCGACAGCCAAGCCTGTCACATTCAGTTCAGCCATGAAAAGCCTCCTTTAAGTATAGTTCCCAAAAACTTCTCCCACCCAGTCAGGCAAGGCGTGAAAAGTATGACCATGGCATGAAAATAAGCCGGGATGGGGGAATAGTCAATCGTCAAAGGCGCCAAATTCGCAAACGAACACTTGCGACAAATGACCTCATCGCCGATAATAGGCGCAGATATTTTTCAGGCGGCGCTGCCTGACATGGGTGGCTGGATGAGACCGGGGGCTTTTCTGCGAAGGACTTGAAACATCATGAAAAAAATCATTATTTCCACCGGCGGTGGCGATGCCCCGGGGCTCAACGCGGTTATCTATGCGGTGGTCAAGACTTCCTATAAGAAGGGTTGGGAGGTATACGGCAGCAAGAGCGGTTACGGCGGCTTTCTCGACATGGACGATATGGTGCGTCTCACCCCGCGCGATGTCGAAGGCATCTACGCCACCGGCGGCACCATTCTTGGTTCGACCAATAAGGGGAACCCCTTTGCCAAGCCTGTCGAAAATTTGGCTGGAGAGGTGCAGATAATAGACGTCTCCGACAAGATCATTCGCAATTTCAACAGACTGGGCTTCGATTGCCATGTGGCCATCGGCGGCGATGGCAGTCTCGAGATCGCCCATCGCTTCTCCCAGAAAGGCATGCCGGTCATTGGGGTGCCGAAAACCATCGACAACGACCTCGAAGAAACCGACCGCACCTTCGGTTTCGATACCGCCGTCTCCACTGCCACCGAAGCCCTCGATAAGTTGCACTCCACCGCCAAGTCCCATAATCGGGTCATGGTAGTCGAGGTGATGGGGCGCGATTCCGGCTGGATCGCTCTGTACTCAGGGATCTCCGGGGGCGCCGATGTCATCCTCATTCCCGAGATCCCCTTTGATATGGAGGCGGTCTGTCAGAAGATCGCCGACAACGAGTTGCGTGAAAAGCATTATGCCATAGTCGTCGTCGCAGAGGGCGCGGTGACCAGTGATGGCAAGGTGTTCAATCGTGGCAAAGGAGAACTGGGTCGGGAGGAAGTAATCCTCGGCGGGGTCGGCGAGTGGGTGGCCGCGGAAATCCGCAAGCGCACCGAAAAGGATACCCGGTCCCTGGTTCTTGGCCACCTGCAGCGTGGTGGCTCTCCCACCACCTTCGACCGTCTGCTGGCGCTGCGTTTCGGAGCTGCCGCCGTTGGGCTGATCGAGCAGAAGATTTTCGGCCACATGGTGGCGCTGAAGAACTCGCTGATGGTGCCGGTGCCTATCGCCGATGCCATCCGGCGGCGTAAGAAAGTCGCCCCCGACAACGACAAGATCGCCACCGCCAGGGATATCGGCATCTGTTTCGGGGACACCGAATCTCTCGCCCCCTGAGTTGCAACTGTGGCCAGATACAACCCGTTCGAGGAGGCCTACGACCTCCTCATGGCGCATTTCGGGCCGCAACACTGGTGGCCGGCGGACAGCCCCTTCGAGGTCATGGTTGGTGCTGTTCTTACCCAGAATACCAGCTGGGACAATGTCCGTAAGGCCATCGACGAGCTCAGGGCCAATGGCCTTCTCTCATTCCCCGCTCTGTCAAGCTGCGCGCCAGAGGAGATCGCTCTCTGTATTCGAGCCTCGGGTTATTACAACCTCAAGGCGAAGCGCTTGAAAAACCTTCTTGAACTTATCGTCGTCGATTATGGGGGTGACCTCGACAGGTTTCTTGCCGACGACCTGCAACAGGCCCGCGAGCGGCTTCTCGCCGTCAAGGGTATCGGGCCGGAGACCGCCGATTCCATACTCCTATACGCCTGTAATCATCCGGTCTTCGTAGTCGACATGTACACGCACCGCGTTTTCAGCCGCCATAACCTCCTGCCGGAAGAGTGTGATTACCACACCATTCAGGAAATCTTCGTCACCAATCTCCCCTGTGATACCCAGCTCTACAACGAGTATCATGCCCTCGTCGTCAGGGTGGCCGCGACATACTGCAAAAAAACAAAGCCCCTGTGCGGACAGTGTCCGCTCCAGGGGCTCAATCTGTAAGTTGTTTTCCGCTTTCAGGAGGTGATGTCGAGGAGGGAGCCGCTCATTTCCTCGGCCACCTTGATGGTTTGCAGGTTGGCTTTGTAAAATTGGCTATTGAGAACCATCTCGGGCAGTTCAGAGCCAAGTTCGACGTTGGACAGCTCAACCACGTCCATACCCTGGCCGGTTTCTTCGGGGACGAGCAACCCAGGGCTGTCGACCTTGTCAACGGTGGCCTTGACCCCCTGTGGCTGGGTCTCGGAAAGGGTCACTCTGGTTTTCTTGTAACCTTCGCTGGAGACGTTGGCGATGTTGTTGGCATTGGAAGCGATTTTGGTGCCGAACGCCTGAAGTCCGCTTAGCGCTGCATTATATGGTGTAATCATGAGATTCTCCTTGATGGCTGAAAGACGTCTTAGGAGGACTTTGCAAATTTCCTGCCGAAAAGTCAACGACCCGTCGAGAATAATATCTTCCGTGATGTCGTTACCCTCCTGCCCTCGCGCTCTCGCTGGGCGTCAGAATTTGCTTCCTTTTGGTAATTCTAATTACCAGATACGGCGTACCGTGTCGGTCTGACTGCATTCGACAACGGCGTCGAGGAATTGCCCAGCCTCCTCTTCGCTGTAGTCCGCTTTGAGCAAGGCTTTTCTGTAGCGCTCAAGAACTTCCTTCGCTTTGAGGGGGGTATTGTTGCGGCGATGGAGTTGGTAAAGGAGCGTGGTCAGTCGGTCTTCGAGGCAGTTGTGTTTGAGAATGCGTTCGATTACGGCAATTGCTTCATCGTCTCGTTGCGCTTCGGCGAGGATGGTTGCCAGCGTCAGGCCAGACCTGATCAACAGATTGCTCAGGGTGTCGTTGAAGGTGTACACCTGCTCGCTGTGGAAGGTGTCGTCGGGCATACCCCCTTTCCACAATGACAGGGCCGCGTAGAGGGCCTTGCAGGCTTGAAGTCGCTCGCCGTTTCTGTAGTGGAAGAGGCCGGACCGTGCGGCTTCGAGGAATTGCAGTGCGTCGATTTGGTAGTTAGCCAGGCAGAGGATGCCCTTCTGCATGTAGAGGTATTCTTTGGCGGGAACGTTGAGCAGCGGGGTCAGCAACTGCCGTAATCGTGCCAACAGCGAGTCGAAGCTCTTGCGGGCGTTGTTCGGTCTGGTGTCGGGCCACAGCTCAAGAAGGACTTTCTCCTGGGCGATACGCTGGCCCCTGGCGGTGAGCAGCAGGCCGAGGAGTTCCCGCTGCAGCAAGGTGAGATCTTTGGCGTGAAAGAGAATTTTCCCGTCCAAGCTGATTTCGAAGCGGTCGAGAAGGGTGAACCTGAGCAACGTCAGAGGTTCGCCATCGTGGGAAAAACTGACACCGAGACGGGTCCGGGCGAGGGATTGGGCGAAGCGTTCCTCTATATCGTGCTTGACCGCCAGCCCCAGCAGACGGCGCATCATCTGCGGTTCCCAGGTCCAGAACGAGGTGTAGCCGTTAATCTTCATCAACGAGAGACCAGCCTGGAGTGGGGTAAGTGCCGCCCCTTCCCCCTTGCTGGCAAGGGTGCTGTTGGCGAGATTGAATAAGGCGCAGATGGTAAGATAGGCGGAGGGAATCTTTCTGGCGATGGACAGGGCCTTGACCAGGGCGCTGGTGGCCTCGTCGTGACGGCCGAGGCGGCTGTGCGTGGCGGCCATGGCGATAAGCGCGAGAGCCATGGGAAAGGGGCCGCGGCAGCTCTCTGGTCGTATTGTCGCGAGATTTTCGCCTGCTGCCACCTGTTCTTCGCACAGAGAGAGGGCGAAGGCACGCCAGGCCCTGTGCTCGCCTGGTTCCTGCTCGCCGTCTGTACCGGGCGGCTCTTCTCGCCGCGTATTCAGAGAGCGCAGTGCTTCGGCAGCGAGTCCGCGGGCGGCAAGTCCTGCCGCCGTCCATATCTCGATGATCTGCGAGGCAAGAGGTGCACAGGGCGAGGGTGCATGAATGGCCTGGAGCAGGGTCTGTCGCAAGATGCGAAAATTGCGCAGGTCGCCGGTCATCGACAGGTGGCAGAGAAAGAGCATGCGCATGGCGAAGCGATTGCCCTCGCTCACCATGGGGTCGTCGAACAAGGCGAAGCAGGCTTCGGCTTCGCGTACGAAGGTCGCACTGGTACCGCTGACCAACTCGATGGCGGATTTGATGGCATGGGCCGAGGCGAGAAAGTCGCGCAGGTCGTTCCGGGCAGCGAGGTTGGCCGCCTGATGAATGAAATGTCGCGCTCGGCCCATCTCGCCATTGAAGAAACAATGGCCGGCGGCGACGTTGAGACTTGCCAGGACAAGTATCGGTATCGGCAGGGAATTCCTGTGTCTTTCAAGGAGTTGTTCGGCTCGGGGAAGAAGCCGTGCCCCCTCGTGGAAGCGGCTCATGGAGAGCAGGTGGCAGTGGATAGTCTCTGCAAGTGCCAGGAGTTCTCCATCCGGTTCGCCTGTTTCTGCGAAGTGGGGCCTGACCCGCTCTATATAGGGAAACGCTTTCTCGGCGGCGTGGTCGATATGCATTAACCCGGTGAAAAGTGTCAGCCAAGGATAGGCGTAAAGGCTCGTCTCGGGGATGTTCTGTAACAGGGAACGCAGGGACGAAAAGCGGTTTCTGGCGAGAAGTCCCATCCCCTCCGCTTTGAGGATGCTGTCCATGGTTTTGAGGTCGCCGCTCTTTTTATAGCTTGCCAGGGCTTTTTCGATACAGTTGCCGAGCAGGTGGTACCGTGCCTCGTGGTGATGGATCTCGAAAATTTCTCTCTGGCTGAAGAGTAGCAACCCCCGCTGTTGCAGAAACTCGCGGAAAAGACCATGGAAGCGGTAGATATGGTGCGCCTCGTCCACCTCGTAGATGAAGGCGTTGTCCCTGGCCATCTTGGCGAGAAGATGCTGGGTGGAGGGTATTCCAGCAAGAGTTTCGGCAAGGTCGGCGGGCACTTCGTCGAGAAAGGAGAGGCGCAGGAGGGCGGGGTGGAAGGTCTCGGGAATGGAGGAGAGCACTTCCTCGCGGAAATAGTCGAGAAGATGTTCCGGGGGGTGCTGGGTCGGTAGGTCCGTCTCCTCGGGCTTTCGCCAGAATGGGCTGCGGCCGGAGATCGGGTGGCAGATGAGGATAATGCCCATGATCCAGCCGCCGGTGAGGCGCATGACCTCTGTGGCCTCCTCGCGGCTGATCTTTCGTCCGAGCACGGTGCAGAAAAGTTCGTCGATGTCGTCTTTGTCGAGGGCCAGGTCGGATGTGTTGAGGTAGATGAGATCGTCGCCGTTTCTGATGGCTCTGGCGCGCAGTTCCACGGGTCGCCTGCTGATGAGGATGAAATGGAGTTGTGGCGGCGAGGCGTCGATGAGATGCTGAAGCAGGGCGATGGCGGGGGCGTCGCTGTCGATGCGCTGCAGGTCGTCGAAGACCAGGTAGAAGTGGTCGGGCAGCGTCGTGGCGAGGTCGCGAAGGAGGATGTCGGCGCAGCAGGGGATGTCTTCGGGGTTGATGGCGTCCGTGGCGAGGATGCCGGCGAGGTGCGGAGAGGAAAAGCCGCATAGAGTTGCGGCAAGGTCGTGAAGGAGGCGGCGAAGCAGCCTTCGCGGGTCTATGTCCTCCGTGTTTGTCTGGAGCCAAAGGAAAGGGGCGCCGACCATGTCGAGAAACTGCCTTGCCAGGGTGGTTTTGCCCTGGCCGGCCTGGGCCTCGATGATGATGACCTTTTTATTGTGCTGCTGACCTGGGAGTCTGTCGTGGAGCAGGCTGGACCTGATCAGGGCTGGAGGTGTGGCGGGGAAGGGTGGAGGGATGCGGTGCGCGGGCAGGGGGCGGGTGGGGGAGGGTGCTTCCTGTTTCATGGGTCACCGGGATCGATGCTGTTGGCGCCTTTGTGATGGAGGAGAATCTTTTTGCATATTGTGCGGACGATATTGGCATCCTTGGACGACAGCCGCTTGCGTCCGAAGAAGCGGCGTATGTTTGTCATCCAGTATGTCCGATTCTTGTCGTTGATGAAATCTATGGAGCGCAGAGCACCCTCGAGATAAAGGTGCATGCTTTCTAGTTCATGACTGTTGGCAAGTTGTGGATAGGTGCCTGCGTCAATTTTTGCATGGCATAAACCATAATACAATTCATAACAGTGTATTGCAACTGCCTGGGCGAGATTTAACGAAGAAAAATCTGCAGTTGGAATTGCCGATACCATGTGGCAGAATTTAAGGTCGTCGTTAGTCAGGCCTGTGTCTTCGGGACCGAAGAGGACCGCCGCTCTGTTGGATTTCAGGAGAGGTGCAAGAGTTTCAGCAAGATGGCGCGGGTTGGTTTCGACCATGCGCAGCCGGCCATGGCGAGCGGTAGTGCCGACGATGACCGAGAAGTCGGCCAGGGCCTCGTCGAGTCGTCGGTGAACTTCGATGCGGTCGAGGAGGTGGGCGGCGTTGTGGGTGGCGGTTTTCGCCATGAGTTCACGTTCGGGCAGGTGTTCGCCAACGAGGAGCAGTCGCTCGATGCCCATGTTCAGTGCGATCCGTGCGGCGGAACCGATGTTTTCCGGGTTTTTCGGGCGTACCAGGACGATGGCGAGATTGGCGAGGGCGGCGTCACGATTCATGGGAGGCGGTTTTGGGCTGATGGGGAAAGAGAAGGGCCGGGATTGTCCTCGGGGCTAACTGGCGTTTGGCGCCAGCTTCGTCTGACACGGGGCGAAGTTGAGACGTCGGCCGATGATGTCGACGGACACCAGGGTAACCTGCATGGGGTCGCCGATCCTGTAGGTCTTTGCCGAGATTTCACCAAAGAGGCGATGGTTGGCGGCATCGAGGAGGAAGTATTCGTCGCCGAGGAGGTCGATGGCGATGGCGCCGCTCAGGCAGTGCTCGGGAATGACGAGGAAGAGGGCGGAATCGCTGACTCCGGAGACGATGGCTGGAAAGCTTTCTCCAATACGATCCTTCATGAAGATGAGCTTGAGCCGTTCCTCCATGTCTCGTTCGGCGAGAATGGCCGTCCTCTCCCTGGCGGAGAGAGCATCGCCCGCCTGCTCGAGGGAGGCGAAGGGAGGGCTGTCCGCGGCTCGTTGGCCGAGATCGAGCAGATCGAGCAGGGCGCGATGCACGAGCAGGTCCGGATAGCGCCTGATGGGCGAGGTAAAATGGGTGTAGAGGGGCGCGGCCAGGCCGAAGTGTCCTGCGTTGTCAGGGCTGTAGCGGGCTTGTTTCATGGCCCGCAGGAGCAGGTTGTGAACCAGGTATTCATGTCGGCCGCCCTTGGCCAGGTCGAGGACGGCGGCATACCAGGAGGGGTGCTCGGTGGGAAGGGGCAGCTGCAGGCCGAGAGTGGTGGCGAAGGTGAAGAATTCCTCGGTCTTCTCGGCCGCGGGGGGCTCGTGAATGCGGTAAAGCAAGGCCTTCTGGCATTCCGTAGCCCAGGTGGCCACCGCCTCGTTGGCGGCGAGCATGAACTCCTCGATCATCTGGTGGGCGAAATTCCGTTTGATCCTGGTGATGTTCCCGACCCCGCCATGCTCGTCGAGGAAGAACTCCGCCTCGTGGAGATTGAAGTCGAGAGAGCCGCGCTTGCGTCGCCGCTGCTGCAGGGCTTGCGCCAGTTCGGCGGCCCACTTCAGCTGGGTCAGCAAGGGCTTGTGGCGCTGGCGCAGGTCCGGGTCGCGGTCGATGAGAACCCCTGCCACCGCCGTATAGGTGAAGCGCTGGCGGCTGCGAATGAGCGAACGGCAGAAGCGCTTCTTGTGCAGGTTGCCGGCGCGGTCGAAGTCGAGGATGGCCGAAAGGGTCGGGCGATCCTCGTCAGGCACGAGACTGCACAGATCGTTGCAGAGCCGCTCCGGCAGCATGGGGATCACTCTGCCGGGGAAATAGACCGAGGTGCCGCGGGCGTAGGCCTCGCGGTCAATGGCCGATCCGGGGGTGACATAGTGGGCGACGTCGGCGATGGAGACATAGAGGCGATAGCCGTTGCGAAGCTTCTCGACGCAGATGGCGTCGTCAAAATCCTTGGCGCTCTCGCCGTCGATGGTGACATGGGGCACGGTGCGCAGGTCTTCCCTGCCTTCCCCGAGAATGATGTCCGGCAGGAGGGCGGCGGCCTCCGCCTCTACTTCGGGCGGAAAGCAGCGTGGCAGCTCGAAGCTCTCGGCCACCAGCCGGAACTGAGTGGCGAGGTCGGTATACCGGCCGAGGACTTCAACAACCTTGCCACGCTGGCGGCGCGAGCCGCCGGCACTGCGTTGTACGGCGACAATCACCGCGTCACCCTCCACCACCCCTTCGTCGCCGATGGCGATGGTTCCGGGATAGCGGCGATCGTCGGGGATTACCTCGAGCCCCTGGTGATAGCGTGAGACGAGGCCTGCGATGCGGTTGCTGCCCGGCTCGGTGATGGCCACGACCACCGCCTCGGGGCGGTCGTCTTTGCGGACGCGCAGGATGCGCACCAGCACCCGGTCGCCGTGGCGGGCATCGCCCAGGGCGGCGGGCGAGACGTAAGGGTCGCGGGAGAGGTTGACTTCGCTGCCCCTCTGGCTGAGCCGGCTGACGAAGCCAAAGCCGCGGGGGTGCTGCTCAAGACGCCCTTCATAGAGCGGGGCTGAGTGGTGCAGGGTGAGCAGCGCTTTGCCGGTCTTGCGCAGGAAGCCCTGCTGAAAGAGGTGATCCAGGCTGGCGGCAAACTCCCTGCCGGAGCAGCCAAGCTGGCGCAGCTGCTCTTCGAGGCTTGCCAGAGGAAGGGGTTGCGTCGTGCCGTAGAGCAGGGCGAGGATGCGCTCGGGCCAGCGGCCACTGGGGCGATCCCCTTCGAATTCAAGGTTTTTTTTGGAACGGCGGGATGCTTGGTAAGGCGATTTTCTTTTTTGGATCATGAAAAGTTTTTCCTTTTCCCCGGCAAGTGAAGTTTGTTAAGGTGCGTCAATCGGCCCGGTCTGTCTTGCCACAGGACCGGGCTTTAGCGTTTTATCGCCGGGTTGAGGCGAGGGGGAAGTTTTTCTGCAGAGTTGAAACGCTGTGCTTATTGTAAGTAACCATCCCATTCTGTCCATGGGCGTTTTCAGGTTTTCCGGCGCGGCGGAGGAAAATGCGTCACATTCCCTTTGATTTAGAACTCTACCGTGGCCAGATGCGCGACCTCATCGCAGACAGGCCGGGTGAGGAGATTTTCTGGTGCGCGCTCGATTTTGCTGTCGAGGCCCATCATGACCAATGGCGTAGATCCGGAGACGCTTATATCCTTCACCCCTGCAGCGTGGCCAAGATTCTTGCCGAGGAGATGGATATCACCAATCCGGAGATCCTCGCTGCGGCCTTGCTGCATGATACCGTCGAAGATGTCGAGGAGGTCACCGCCGAACTGGTCGGGCAGAAGTTCGGCAGCTACGTCCAGGCCATCGTCGAGGGGTGCACCAAGGTCACCCATGTCTCCGGGGACAAACAGGCCATCAGCCAGTACACCCATCGCAAGATCTTCTCCGGGGCGGCGTTACGGCCGGAGGTCATGCTCGTCAAACTCGCCGATCGCCTGCACAACCTGCGCACTCTGCGAGCCATGCCCAAGGCCAAGCGACAGCGCATCGCCGACGAAACCATCGATATCTATGCCCCGCTGGCCACTGTCTTCGGGCTCTTCAACATGAAGCGGGAGATGTACAACCTCGCCCTGCTCTACAAGTATCCCAAGCAGGGGGCGAAGATAAACAGTCAGATCCGCCAGCTCGAAAACGACCCGCTCTGCCAGAGGATCGTCGATGAGCTCAGCACCAATGCCCGGGTGCACAACATCGACTGCCGCGTCACCATGAGGACGAAGAACCTCTGGGCCTATTACGATATCGCCAGCCGCATCCTCGTGCAGCGCATCGACACACCCATGGAGGTGCTCATCGCCGTCAACGACGTGCAGTCCTGCTACAGCGCCCTGGGGGTAGTCAATCAGACCTTCAAGCCCATTCCCCGCACCATCCGCGACTTCATCGCCAATCCCAAGCCCACCGGGTACCAGGGGCTCCACGCCCGGGCCATCGTCGAGGGGCGCAAATTCCTGTTCAAAATCCGCACCGACGAAATGGCCCGTAAGGCCCAGCGTGGCATCTTCCGCAACTGGACCTCGAAGACCGGCAAGCAGGGGCGTTTCATCCGCGAGATCCAGGAGATGTTCGACGTGCTTGGCTCGGAGGAATCGGTGTCTTATCGCGATGTCATCGCCGCCAGCGGCATCAAGGAGATCTACACCTATACCCCCCAAGGCGATCTCATCTGCCTGCCGGTCAACTCCACGGTGCTCGATTTCGCCTTCCAGGTGCATACCGAGATCGGCCACACCTGTCTCGGGGCGATGATTCGCAACAAGCGCTATCCCGCCGACCACGTGCTCAAAGATGGCGACATGGTGCGTATCGTCCGCGCCGACCAGCCTATCCGCTTCGAGCAGCAGATGCTCTCTTCTTGCAAGACCCCGCGGGCCAGAGGCGAACTGGCACGCAGTTTCAACCTGCGGCGGCGCAAGGTGACCGTCGAGGTAGGGGCCTCCCTGCTGCGCCAGGAGATGCTCCGTTACGGCATCCCCTTTGATGTCCTCGCCGACCGCGACGCGCCGTTGCTTCTCGCCGATTACGGCCTGCCCAGTCTTGACGAGCTGTATGTGCGCATCGGCGAAGGCCGTCTCAACCTGCAGAGCGTCATCGAGGATATCAAGAACATCCTCTACGGGGGCATTTCGCCGCTGGTGACCCCCACCGGCGCATTCAACAAGGTGGAGCTGACCACTCTCGACCCGGTGTCGGTCAAACTTTCCTCCTGTTGCAAGCCCAACCCAACCGCCAAGGACAACTGCGCCCTGCTCACCACCAAGGGGCTATCGGTGCACCACAAGAACTGCGAGCGTTTCCGCGAGCTCAATTTCAAGCGCGAGGATGCGGTCAACATCACCTGGAAGACCCGTGAGACCAAGGTGCGAAAACCGCAGATCCTCCATATCCTCAGGGCGACCCGCAAGGCGATCATGGAGGTGGTCGGCACGGCGCCGGAGGAAATGGAGATGAACAGTCTCGAACTTCTTTCGAGCTATTCCTTCCTCTATCCGGCGTGGCAGCTCTCTTTTACCGTCGCCAACCTCTATGCCCTGCAGAAGGTGCTGCGCCACTTCGATAAGTCGACCATTCCCTACGAATTCTCCATCGACTGCTGACCCTCTGGCGGGTTTCAGGGCACCTGCGATTCCCGCGTGGGCTCCGCTGTCTTCTTCTTGCTGTAGTTGGCGAGGATTTTGCCGAGCATTTCCGGCAGGTCGTCGGGCATGCGCGAACTGCGCTGCAGCTGGGTGAGGGTCTTTTCCAGGGTCAGCCGCTCCCCCAGGTAGATATGACGCAGGATGAGGGAAATGAGGCGGGTGATGGTGGTCAGGTTGGAGATGCGCGACTGCAGGTGCTGATCGCGGTCGAAGGCGGTAGAGGCGAAGATCTCCACGGGGTTGCCGTCCAACTCGCTTACCGAGACATACCAGGTGTTGCGCTCGCGGTCGGCGGTGCGGTAGCGGACGGCGTCGAGCACATCGGGCAGTTCCAGCTCCACCTGGCGTACCGGGGTGGCGGTTATGCCGGCCAGCTGGAGCAGCTTTTCCGCCGCCTTTCTGTCTTTGACGAGGGTTTGCAGGAGGGAGGAGCAGGCAGGGCAAAGCGCATCTGCTGTGGCACGGTCATGGGCGGTCTCGACGCCGCAGGCGGTGCAGCCAACCTTGGCATGCTCAGGGGCAGTCGGTTTTCCAGTCTTCATGGCGTTCGATATCCTTGATGTATTCCTTGAGACGGGCCTGAAACTGACGCCCGCTGATTTCCCTCGCTCCGAACCGTAATAAATGATTGGTGGTCATCTGGCAATCGACCATTTGGAAATTTTTCTCGCGGAGGAAGGAGATGAGCTCGATGAGGGCGAACTGGGAGGCGCTCCTGCTCTTCGAGAACATCGACTCGCCGAAGAAGACGCGGTCGAGGGCGATGCCGTAAAGCCCGCCCACCAGTTCTCCGGCAAGCCAGCACTCCACCGAGTGTGCATAGCCGAGGCGGTGCATTTCGATATAGGCTCGCTGCATCTCCGCAGTGATCCAGGTGCCGGCTTCAGTCGCGGCGCGGACTTCGGCGCAGGAAGCGATGACTTCGGCGAAGGCGCGGTCGCGGCTGGTGCGTATGTCCGTGTTGCGTCTATATCTCTCGAGACGCCTTGGAATAGTGAACTCCACCGGGAACAGCACCAGGCGAGGGTCGGGCGACCACCAGAGCAGGGGGTCTCCCTCGGCAAACCAGGGGAAGATGCCCTGGCGGTAGGCGAGGAGCAGACGCTGTGGAGAGAGGTCGCCGCCAACCGCTAAGAGGCCATTGTCTTCCGCCAGATGGGTGGGTGGAAAGAGGAGCTTTCGGGTGAGTCGGAAGACTGGCATGGAAAATGTGTCGTCGTGATGGTCAGACCTGGAAATCAGGGGGTGAACGGTGGCGGCGATTGTACCATGGCAGGACCCTGATTGAAAGGTCATCCCACCGCAGGCGGTTATGTCGCAGGCATAAGCGAACACTGTCATTTCTTGCCTGGGTAGGGTAAGATGGGGACTCGAAACGTGACGTCGGTCGTTGCGGGCAGCCGCGGCGCTGCCGGGTAATGGGTCTGCACAGCATGAGGGCGATGGAAAGCGAAGCGCGGAGCGACAGTGGAGTGGAATCGGCGTTCGAGGACAGTATAGATCTCGAGCTCTTTTATGATGGCGAAGGACGCGGCGAGATTCTCGCTCAGCTTCTCGAGGCGGTGGCCGCGCCGGCGCCGCTGATGGTGCTTTCCGGTGGCGAGGGGTGTGGCAAGACGGCCATGTGCCGCATGCTCGAACGGCGCTGCAGCGAGGCGCTGGGGGTGGTCTTTTTCGCGACGACGGTGGAATCCTTCGAGGATGTGGTGCGCACTCTCGCCGCTTCCCTGCATCTGCAGGTCGGGCAGTCCGAAGAGGGGCGGGGCATGGATGGCGCTGTCGATCAGATTGTTGCCCGACTGGCGGAGGATGGGACGGGGCTGCTGCTCATTTTCGACCAGGCCGAGGATATCTATCTCGCCACCCTGGAGAGAATTCGCAAGATGCTCGACAGGGTTACTGCAGCAGGAGTCCGCCTGCAGATTCTCTTCTCCGGCCGTAAGACCTTCCTTGAGAATTGCGAACAGCTGGCGATTTGCGATTTTCGCACCAGCGAAGGCGTTCATTTCGACCTGCCCCCCCTCGACGAACAGCAGACTGCAGCCTACCTGCGCAGCATCGCCGCCAAGATTCTGCCCGCAGAAAAGGCCCGCGTCTTCAACGACGAGGTGGCGCGCAGCATTCACGGGCTTTCCAAGGGTGTGCCGCGGCGTATTAATCTCCTCGCCCAGGAGTCGCTGCGTTCCCAAGGCAACGACATCTCGTTCATGACCCTGCTTGATACGGTGCAGGAAGACCTGGCTGGTGAAAAGAGCGCCAGGCGGCCCCGGAGGCGGCTGGCCGATAAGCGTTCCTGGGGGTGGTGGGTGGGGGGGGCTGGCGTGTTGCTGGTATCCTTTCTGCTCTTTCGTCCGGCGCAGGAGACTCAGTTGAGCCACCAGGCCACGGCGACTCAATCGCTCCAGAAAGAGACAGACCAGGTGGAGAAGGTGGATAAGGGAGAAGGGGGAAGCGGCAAGCCTGGAGAGGCTACGGCGCAGGCATCTTCACCTGAACCGCAGGACGCAGCTTCGCCGCCGTCTACAGAGTCCGTCACGGCCCGAGAGCAGGGTCAATCCACGGTTGTACAGGATGCTGCCGAGATTGCAGCAGCTTCTTCTCACGAGACCAAAGCTGGAGAACTCAGCGGTTCGGGGAGTGCCGTCAACAATGAGGAGGCGCCCCCGGTCATCACGGGCACTGGCGGCTCAGGATTGCCCGGGGCTGTCGAGACCGAAGTGCCGAAGGTGGCCGAGGTGGCCGCCGGGGCGACGACAGGCAAGGTCGCGGCGGTGTCCGAAGCCCCCGTGAAGGCTGTCGTCGCCGATGCAGCGGTCGAGGACCGCGTCTCCCGAAAGGGTGAAAAGGTCATCGCTCCTTCCGATTTCAAGATACCGGTTTTGCGGCAGAATCCTCCGAAAAAAGTTCGGCCGTCCTCTTGGTCGGATAAAAATGTTGATGCGGCAAAGGCTGCGACAAAGGGTGAAGGGGCCGATGCCACGGCGACGCTGACCGTTGACCAGCTCTACCAGAAACGCCTGCAGGCAGGTTCTGCGTGGCTCGGGAGACAAAAGACCGAGAAATTCACCGTGCAACTGATGGTCTTAACGGCCAAGAATGCCGAGGCCAATTTCAAGAAGCTGTTGGGACAGGCACCGTACCGGCAGGAAGCGGGTAACTTCTTTATTTTCAAGAAGAGCGGTTCACCTGAAGTAGTCTGGGTATTCTATGGGGAGTACCCATCGATGGAACTGGCCCGGGTGGGCCAGAGCAGTTTGCCGGCCTTCCTGCGCGAGCATCAGCCTTATGCCATTGCAGTCAAAGGTGCGGTGGCCAAAGTGCAGGGGAAATAGCACCCCTGGGCTGATAGCAGGCGCGGCGGTCGATTCCGTCTTTCCGTGCCATGTAACTGGCCAGTTGCCACCCGCTGCGCTGTGGGGGAACATTCAAAGGGTTGCCGGTGAAAGGCAACCCTTTGTTGTTTGGGCGAGAAGCTATCGAGAACATTGCTAACTGGCTGGCGTTGAATACTAATAATTATCGAAACGAGATCCGGCCTAAGGCCATTTGGTGAAATTGGCGAACCGGGTGGAAAGGTATTTAGGGGTGTTGAAACGACTAAGGGCCATCTTGAGCATCCTCCGGTGTACAGGAAGGTGGACAAGATGGCCCTTAGCTTACTAAAAGTACAACAATATCAAACAAGTGGTGGAGCTAGACGGGATCGAACCGACGACCTCTTGACTGCCAGTCAAGCGCTCTCCCAGCTGAGCTATAGCCCCAAAAATCGCTCATCCGTAAAACACGGACATCAATACCAGGGTTTCAAAAGCGTGTCAACAGAAAA
>JANJUM010000048.1 GCA_024710585.1 Desulforhopalus sp. | reverse complement strand
GGCATTGGCAAAAGTGATCATCCCTCCGGTATCTACCACCACCAACACGCAGCACATCGAATCGAAAATACTTTGCAAGTGGTTTTTCAGACCAAGCTCACGGGCTTCCGCCTGCTTGCGCACTTGCACCTCACGCTCCAGTTCCGCGGTCTTGCGCAGCAACTCGCTGGTGCGAAGTTCCACCAACTGCTCAAGGTTGTCATGCATGTCCTGCAACTCGGTGTGCGCCTTTTCGAGATCCCTGATGGTAGTCAGAGCCTTGACGGCGATAAAACCCAGTTCATTTCTCGGCGTGTCCCCGATAATACTTCCGGTATCGAGCGCTGCAGGCTCGAGGAGTCCATTTTGATGCCGAAGCAGAGCTGTGTGAAGCCGCCTCAGGGGGCGGAGCAGATAGTGAATCGAGAAGTAAACGCAACAGAGAACAACTCCGGTGGCGATTACGGTAAACAGAAGAATTTCCAGGCGTGTCGCCTTGAGTATCGCCATCTCCTGACCATAGCTCTTGCTGACAGACAGACTCCAGGGCCGGTGATCTGCCGACTCGAAAGAAAGGGTCTTGTTGGCATGGGCCATGTCGTTTCCAGGTCGAGGCAGAACCGCCTCAGTTTTCATCCCGGGAGATATCGCCAAAGTCAAATTGAGCTCTTTACCGATTTTCTCCAGAAGCTTCGGTGAAAGAAATTTTGCGACAAGGATGGTACCACGGAAAACGGAACCGAATTCATTGACCGGTAAGGCGACAACGAAGGCGACGCCCCCATCGAGACCGGCAATCCCGGAAAACTCCCTGCCCTCGGCAGACAGCCGAAAAAAAGCGTTCTCAGCAATCGAATCATTAAAGGCAAACTCATCATGTCCTCGGGCGAGCACGACGCCCTGTGGATCGGCAATGGTTAATTGATCTACGAGAGTTGAGTCGATACTATTCTTACCCATCCGGAAAAGAAAGTCCGCCTGACGATTATTGATGGCCTGGATCACCTTGCCATCCCGGGCCACCATACGCGCGATCTGCTCGGTGGTATCCTGTACCAAGATCAGTTCGCGTTCTATTTTATTGAGTTGCCCGGAGATATCCCGCTCGAGGTATCCGACGAAACGATTGGCCAAACCATCGAGCTGGACCCAGACGAATATCATGATGCAAACCACCGGCACCAGAATCCAGGCAACCATCTGGGTAATGAGACTTCGAAATTTCATCGATCGTTACCGCATTTCTCGCTCATGGCGAATGATGTCGTAAAAGGCATCGTCCTTGATAAGGAAACCTTGACTCGCGGCATTGTCGCTCATGTACACAGAATCGTTTTCCGCGGTACGCAGAATCTCGCGGATCGTCTCGACCAGTTGCGGGGACAGGTGGTCACCGGCAACCACAGCATTGCGGGGGATGGGGTCGGATGTCGCCAAAATCTTATAGCTCTCACGGTTTCTGGCAACGGCATCTTGGTAACTGGACGACGATACCGCGCCAGCGTGCACCGTTCCTTTGGCAACGGCATCGTATACCTTGTCGTGGGTATTGAGAAAGTAGGCAACAGAAAACAGCCGATCTGGATCTAATCCAGATTTTTGCAGGATATTGCGGGGGTAGAGGTAGCCTGAGGTGGACCCGGTTTCGGTATAGGCAAAGCTTTTCCCGCGCAGGTCATTCAAGCTTTGCAGGCTGCTGTCCTGGCGGGCGATGATCAGGCTGTGGTAGAAACCATCGGGATTCTTGTTGGTGGCGAGATAGATGATGCCGGGATACTTCTCCTTAGCCTCTACATAGCTTTTGGGTCCGAGTATGCCGAGATCGGCGACGCGATGGTGCAGTCGCTCGCCAATTTCGTCGTAGCTTGCCGCGACCTCGACCACCACCGCTTTTGCCAGTTTGCGACGTAACAGTTGGGCAAGGGGATGAAACTGCTCCTGCAGCGTTGCTTCGTGCCGAAAGGGGATTGTGGCCAACACCAGGCTGTCCCTGGCAAAAACCTCGCCACAAAGACCACAGCAAAAGAAAAGGAGGAGCCACCTCCACCTCTTCCCGCTCAGGATGATCAACGGTCCCATATCGTCATTTCTCTCCCTTTGGCGAAGTAGGTCGTTCTGCAGCCAGCTATGGTGGAGCGATCAAATAATGAAAATAACCGACGGGTCACTGCGCGCAGCCGGTACTCAGAGACTGCGTCCCTGCCCTTCTACGCATGCTCAATCCCTTGCACCTAGAAAAACATGGAACAGTAACGTTCTTTAGATCGAATTGCAAACCAAATCTCGACCTCCTCATGTCCATATAACCTGCTGTTATTACAGATGTTACACCGCAGATCCTTCAAAGTTCTACTGCTCACGCATAGTTTAAGGAGCTTCTCATACCATCCAGTTCTGGGGGTGCCCAAGCGTTGTATTCCCCCACAAACCTTCATAAAATGCTCTTAAAAACTCCCCGTTATTTTGAGCGGTCCCAAAAGTGCGGCCCCGATTATTTGCGCCACTTTTGCGAGTGTACGGCGATCATGGGGGGCTTGGTTCTTTATGGCGATTAATGCGCCAACTGTCCGATACGTGTCCTGCAACAAAAAAAGCACTTAAGCTGAATCAGCTTAAGTGCTTGATATTTTTGGAGCCAGCAATCGGGATCGAACCGATGGCCTGCGCTTTACGAGAGCGCCGCTCTACCGACTGAGCTATGCTGGCGATTTTAAAAAAGCATGCCGAGCGAGCACCCGGCGGGAAAATGTCAGAAGGCGTATATATCAGGGAATCGTCCAAAGTTCAACCATTATGACCCGAGCAGGACCCAACCTCCGGAACCGAACCGTTCCACTGCTCTTCCCCGGAATTGCTCCCATGCAAGCACCGCTTCTCTTTGACTTGCCAATCGTTTTCGGCCATAATAGCCCTATCGTCGACAGCAAATCAGGAACAATAGTCCTTTCAATCCGTAAACTTTGCTATCACAGCTGACCCGTGACCTTTTTGAGGATGATTTCCCTTTCCCGAAAAACTCCACCCACCAGCCTCTTCAACCCCAGGCAAGGATTCCGTCCGGACTCTCACCCTGCTCGCGCCCTGCTGGCGATGTCGCAGTTTCTTGCCCTTCTCGTCTTGATCGCCGGCCCGGGCTACGCCAACACCTCCCCCTCTCTGCATCAGGAGGCCCACACTCTCGGCGACAAGACCTACTTCCAGCTTCCCCCTGAA
>JANJUM010000007.1 GCA_024710585.1 Desulforhopalus sp. | reverse complement strand
CTCACCTGCCACAGCGTCGAGGACTTGCATGTCCTCAACACCCGCGAGATGCAGCGCTACTACACCAGCGCCGAGGATATCGACACCTACGCCCGCGAGGTGATCCCCTACTGGCAGGGGCGGACGCAGCGCGAGCGCATCTTCTCCCATGTCCCCGAAGCCTGGCGGGCGGCCTACGAAGCGGGCATGTTCACCGAGTTCATGGAGCAGCGCGCCCCCGGCCACACCGCCCTCGACGGCAAGATCTACCAGCGTGGCATGCTCGACCTGCAGCGGGAGATCGAGGACAATATCGCTCGGCTCGACTACCTCAACGATCCCCTGGCCAACGATAAGGCGGAAGCGTGGAAGGCCATGGCCATCTCCTGCCAGGCGGTGATCGTCTTCGCCGAGCGCCATGCCGAGCTGGCCGAGGCCATGGCGCGGGAGTGCGGCGAGAGGCGCCGGGCCGAGGAGCTGCGCGAGATCGCCAGGGTCTGCCGCCGCGTGCCGGCCCATAAGCCGGAGACCTTCCGCGAGGCGATCCAGATGTACTGGTTCGTCCACCTCGGCACCATCACCGAGCTCAACGGCTGGGACGCCATGAACCCCGGCCACTTCGACCAGCACCTGGCGCCCTTCTATGAGCGTGAGGTGGCCGCCGGCACCCTCACCCGCGAGGAGGCCAAGGAACTGTTGTGCTGCTTCTGGATCAAGGTCAACAACCATCCGGCGCCGCCCAAGGTGGGGGTCACCGCCCGCGAGAGCGGCACGTATAACGACTTCACCAACATCAATATCGGCGGGGTGAAGCGCGACGGCTCCGACGGCACCAGCGAGGTGTCCTATCTGATGCTCGAGGTGGTCGAGGAGCTGCACATCCTCCAGCCCGGCTCCTCGGTGCATGTCAGCGCCCGCACCCCGGACCGCTTCCTCCACGCGGCGATAAGCGTCATCCGCCAGGGCCACGGCTACCCCTCGGTGTTCAACCCCGACGCCTATATCATGGAGATGGTGCGCCAGGGCAAGACCCTCGAAGACGCCCGCGAGGGCGGCTGCAGCGGCTGCATCGAGGTTGGCGCCTTCGGCAAGGAGGCCTACCTGCTCACCGGCTACCTCAATGTTCCCAAGGTGTTCGAGGTCACCCTCAACAATGGCATCGACCCGCTCAGCGGCAAGCAGGTCGGCCTAGCCAGCGGCGACCCGCGCACCTTCCAGGGCTTCGAGGAGCTCTACGCGGCCTTTCTCGCCCAGCTGCGCCACGTCATCGACCAGAAGATCCGGGTCAGCAACTATATCGACCGCATGTTCGCCAAGTACGCCCCGGCGCCGTTCCTGTCGGTGGTCATCGACGACTGCATCGCCCGGGGGCGCGACTACTACGACGGCGGGCCGCGTTACAACACCAGCTACATCCAGTGCTGCGGCCTGGGCACGGTGACCGACAGCCTGGCTGCCATCAAGAAGCATGTCTTCGAGGAGCGCCGCTTCACCATGGAGGCCCTGCTGGCCGCCCTGGCGAAGGATTTTCAGGGAGCCGAGGTGATGCGCCAGACCATCGTCAACAAGACGCCGTTTTTCGGCAACGACGACGACTATGCCGACAGCATCGCCGTGCGCGTCTACGACGACCTCGTGGCCACCATCGACGGCCAGCCCAACATCAAGGGCGGCAAGTACCACCTCAACATGCTCTCCACCACCTGCCACATCTACTTCGGCAAGGTCCTCGGCGCCTCGGCCAACGGCCGCCTGGCCGGCAAATCGATTTCCGACGGCACCTCGCCCTCCCACGGGGCGGACACCAACGGGCCCTCGGCGGTGATCAAATCGCTGGGCAAGCTCGACCAGCAGAAGTCCGGCGGCACCCTGCTCAACCAGCGCTTTCTGCCGAGCCTGCTCAAGACCGACCGCGACATCGCCAAGCTGGGCAAGCTCGTGCGCTCCTACTTCGCCCTGGGCGGACACCATATCCAGTTCAACATCGTCGATACCGCCACCCTGCTGGCGGCCCAGGAGAGTCCGGACGACTACCGCGACCTGCTGGTGCGCATGGCCGGCTACAGCGACTATTTCAACGACATGAACAGCGACCTGCAGCGGGAAGTGATCGAGCGCACCGAGAACGACGCCTTCTGAGGCCGTGCCGGGCCCCCGCCCGCCGCGCGGGCCCGGCGTTAGATGGCAAGGATCAATAGCTGAGCAGAGAAGGGGAAGGCTGTCGTGGACAGGGGATGTATTTTCGATATCAAGAAGTATTCCATCAATGACGGCCCGGGCATCCGCCTTACCGTCTTTTTCAAGGGCTGCCCGCTCAACTGCGCCTGGTGCCATAACCCCGAGGGCATCTCGCCCAAGGTGCAGAAGATGTACAATGCGGCGCGCTGCATCGGCTGCAACCTCTGCGTCGAGGCCTGCCCCGAGGGTGCCTGCACGCTGACCGCCGCCGGCATTGTCACCGACCTGGCGCGCTGCACCGCCTGCGGCCGCTGCGCCGAGGCCTGCCCGACCACCACCACCGAGATGACTGGCCGTGAGGTGACTGTCGACGAGGTGCTCAAGGTGATCGACCGCGAGCAGGTCGTCTTCGACCAGTCCGAAGGCGGGGTGACCATCTCCGGCGGCGAGCCCCTGCAGCAGCCGCGCTTTCTCATCGCCCTGCTCGACGCCCTTGGCGAGAGGGGCATCCACCGCGCGGTGGACACCACCGGCCTGGCCTCGGGAGAGTTGCTGCTCGAGGTGGCGCGGCGCACCGACCTCTTCCTCTACGACCTCAAGCTGGTCGACGCGGCGCGGCACCGGCAGTGGACCGGGGTGGACAACGCCCGCATCCTCGACAACCTCCACCTGCTCGCCGAAAGCGGGGCGGAGATCGACATCCGTATCCCCCTGGTCGCCGGGGTCAACGACGACGAGGACAACATCGCGCGGACCGCCACCCTGGTCGCCGGCCTGGCGGGCAGGAAGAAGCGGGTCTTCCTCCTTCCCTACCACGACATCATGACCAACAAGTACCTCCGCCTCGGCAGCAGCTACCGGGGCAGCGGCATGGGCGAGCCGGGCAAGGCCGACCTGGCGCGGGTCGTCGCCCGCTTCGCCGCGGCAGGCCTCGAGGCGGTTATTGGCGGCTAGGCAGCGGGCCGCCCCTCCCCCTGCGGACCGGCCTCCGCTCCATCTGCCATGTCCCTGGCGATCGCCGGCAGCCTGGCGGTGAAGGCCAGAGCCCCGATGAGGCACATCAAGCCGCCGAGGCCGATGGTCAGCGGCACGCCGATATGCCGGGCGAGGCTGCCGGCCATGAGGCTGCCGAAGGGGGCGGTGCCCATGATGGCCATGGTGAAGAAGCTCATCACCCGGCCGCGCATGCTGTCGTCGACGAGGCTCTGGATGAAGGTGTTGCTCGCCGCCATGAGCAGCATCATGCCGAAGCCGGCGAGGACGATGACCGCAAAGGCCATGGCGAAGGTGCGCGACAGCGAGAGGAGGAGGAGACCGACGCCGAAGGCCGCCGCCGCGACGGGGATGACCTTCTCCAGGCCCCTGGCGCTGCTGCGTGTCGCCAGGTAGAAGGCGCCGCCGAGGGCGCCGAGGCCGGAGGCGCCCATGAGCAGGCCATAGGTCCCGGCCGCGCCATGGAGGATCTCCCTGGCGAAGACCGGCATCAGCACCATATAGGGCATGCCGGTGAGGGAAGCGAGAAAGAGGAGGAGGATGACGCAGCGGATGGGGGTGGCGCCGAAGGTGTAGCGCACGCCCTCGCCGAGCTCGCCGAGCACCGACTGAGGTCGCCGCTGCTGCTGTTCGACCGGCAGGCGCATCAGCAGGAGTGAGAGGATGACGAAGACGAAGCTGGCGGCGTTGAGGAGAAAGCAGATGCCGGTGCCGATGGCGGCGATGAGCATGCCGGCGGCCGAGGGCCCCAGCATCCTGGCCCCGTTGACCATCGAGGAGTTGAGGGCGATGGCGTTGCCGAGGTCGTCTTTTTTTTCCACCATGCGCACGAGAAAGCTCTGCCGGGCGGGGATGTCGAAGGCGTTGACGGCGCCGAGGAAGAGGCTGAGGAAGAGGATCTGCCAGATCTCGATGCGCTCCGCCAGCACCAGCCAGGCCATCAGCGCCGCCTGGATCATGGCCAGCACCTGGGTGGCGAGGAGGATGCGGTAGCGGTTCCAGCGGTCGCTGAAGACGCCGGCGAAGGGGGCGAGCAGAAAGATGGGGATCTGTCCGGCAAAGCCCACCAGGCCGAGGAGGAACACCGAATCGGTGAGCTCGTAGACCAGCCAGGGGGTGGCGATGCGCTGGATCCAGGTGCCGATCAGCGACACGCTCTGTCCGGCGAAGAAGAGGCGGTAGTTACGGGAGCGCAGGGCGCGGAAGGCCGATTTCAGTGCCATTTCGGGGAAATCTCCAGTCTGCGGCGCGGCTCCTGGCTCATGAGGTGAGGAGTGCGGGGACTGCAGGAAAAGGTATCGGTGGGATGCGTCGCCGCACCGGGAGCAGGGCCTGCGCCGCCCCTGGCGGTTGCCGAACCAGAGGTTGCCATGCTGACAATATGGGTTCTTCGCCGGGGATGCAAGGCCTCCCGGTGCTCGCTGCCGGCATTGGCGCCAGTTCCTCGTCGCAGCGCTGGCCAGGCGGAGGGGGCTCGTTTGAGTCGGGCGGCGCTGCCGGTCTGTGCCGCAGCGGTTCTCCCCAGGCGCGGAGCCGGCCGCAAGGCTGGGAATGTGCAAAATTGTGGCGTTTCGCCAGGGAACGCGGTAAACTTTCCCCTCCTCCCGTTTTGCAGACGTCTATGCTCTCATCTGGGCGAAATCTTCTCGCCCGTCACTCTTCGCCACACCCTCTATCGCCATGCTTTCCGCCAAAGAACGAAAGACCCTGAGCAAATACCTGAAGCTCGCCCCCTATCCCGAAGCCACCCTCATCTACGAGGAACTGTGCGGCTTTCTCTTTGGCCTGGCCATCACCCCCGAGCCCATTGCGACGCTGGAGTGGCTGGCGGTGGTCTACGACGATGCCCCCCCCGACTACCAGACCAAGGAGGCGGAGGGGCTGGTGGAGGCCTTCACCGCCGTCTACGACAGGCTGGTGGCGGAGTTCGCCGCCGACCGCCTGCGCTTCCCCTTCGATATGGAAAACCTCCGCGAGGACGAGATCGATACCGTCTACAACTGGGTGGCCGGCCTGGACGAGGCCATGGCCCTGCGCGACCCGCTGTGGGAGCCGGAAGAATACCCGCGCATGGTGCGCCGCAAGAAGGAGGCGCTCTATAACGCCCTGATGACCATCGAAGGGCTGGTCGATCCCGGCGAGGGTCTCAACATGTTCGCCGACATGACGGACCGCGACTTCACCGAGGCCTTCCCTGACTTCGCCGACAGCTCGCTCGACCGCGAGGAGCAGGTACAGTGGCTCCTCCTCTCCACCCTGCCGCTGGCCGTCGACACCCTCATCGACCATGCCCGCGAGGTCGCCCGCAAAAAGGCCAAGAAAGGGAGCTCGGCGCCGATCCGGCTGCCCCTCGCGAAAAAGAGCGGCAGCGAGGCCCCGCCCTGCTCCTGCCCCGGCGGCAGTTGCGCGCCAGCGGCCAAGAAGAAGGCCAAGATCATCAAGGTCGATTTCTCCCGCGGGGGCCGTCAGGTTGAAGAGGCCACCGAGCTCTACCAGTTCAAGATCGCCCTGGTGGGTTCGCGGCCGCCGATCTGGCGGCGGGTGCTGGTGCCCGACAACTTCACCCTCGACCGCTTCCATGACGTCATCCAGCTGACCATGGGCTGGACCGATTACCACTTCCACGAGTTCGTCATCGACCATCACACCTACTGTCCCCCGGACGAAGACCGTGAGATGGACGAGTTTTTCGACCACGACGAGCGTCGCTACGTCCTCAGGGACCTGCGCAGCGAGCTCGCCGAAGATTGTCGCTATGTCTACGACTACAGCGACGAATGGGTGCACATCATCACCCTGGAGAAGACACTGCCCCTGACCGGGGGGGAGGCGCAGCCGGTTCTGCTCGCCGGCAAGCGCGCCTGCCCGCCGGAGGACATCGGCGGCATCTCCGCCTTCCAGGCCATCATCGACATCCTCGGCAAGCCGGCCCACAAGCAATACCGCGAATACGAAGAGCGCTACCGTGGCTACGATCCGGCACGGTTCGCCAAGGAGGAGATGGCGGAGATCAACCTGCGGCTGCAGGAGCTGCAGCCGACGGCGAGGCGATGAACGACGAGGGCAACCCCCGGCTGCGCCTGGCGCGGGATTTCGTCCGCGACACCGACTGCCACCTCTTCCTCACCGGCCGCGCCGGCACCGGCAAGACCACCTTCCTCCACCACATCAAAAAAGAGTGCGCCAAGCGCATGGTCGTCACCGCCCCCACCGGGGTGGCGGCGATCAATGCCGGCGGCGTCACCCTGCACTCCTTCTTCCAGCTGCCCTTCGGGCCGATCCTCCCCGGCGGCGAGGCCCTCGCCAACCAGCGCTTCAACCGCGACAAGATCAACCTCGTCAAGTGCCTCGACCTGCTGGTCATCGACGAGATCTCCATGGTGCGCGCCGACCTTCTCGATGGCGTCGACACCGTGCTGCGCCGCATGCGGCGCAGCACGCAGCCCTTCGGCGGGGTGCAGCTTCTGCTCATCGGCGACCTGCAGCAGCTGGCGCCGGTGGCCAGGGATGAGGAGTGGCGCCTGCTCGGCGACGTCTACGAGACCCCCTATTTCTTCAGCAGCAGGGCGCTGCGTGAAACGGAGCTGCTCACCGTCGAGCTGGAGCGCATCTATCGCCAGAGCGACGGCCACTTCATCGCGCTGCTCAACCAGGTGCGCGACAACCGCCTCGATCAGGCCTCCCTGGAGGAACTCAACCGCCGCCATGTCGAGGGCTTCGTCGACGACGGCCAGGGCTATATCCACCTCTGCACTCACAACAACCGCGCCGAGGCGATCAACGCCGCGCGCCTCGCCGCCTTGCCCGAGCGAATGCACCGCTTCGCCGCCGAGATCGAGGGCGATTTCCCCGAATACGCCTTTCCCACCGCCGCCAGCCTCGAGCTCAAGGTCGACGCCCAGGTGATGTTCGTCCGCAACGACCCCTCCCCGGACAAGCGCTTCTTCAACGGCCGGATCGGCAAGGTGACCGACATCGTCGGCAAGACGGTGATCGTCCGCTGTCCCGACGACGAGGAGGAGATTGAGGTCGAGCCGGCCACCTGGGACAACATACAGTACGCCCTTGACGAAGCGGGCGAGGAGATCCGCGAGAAGAAAGTCGGCGCCTTCACCCAGTACCCGCTGAAACCGGCCTGGGCAATCACCATCCACAAGAGCCAGGGGCTGACCTTCGACCGGGCCATCGTCGACGCCGAGGCCGCCTTCGCCTATGGCCAGGTCTACGTCGCCCTGAGCCGCTGCCGCAGCCTCGAGGGGCTGGTGCTGAGCACCAGGCTCTCGCCGCGGGCGATCAGGACCGACCCGCAGGTGCTGCGTTTCATCGGCCGGGCCCGGGCCAGCGCCCCCGACGAGGGGAAGCTGCAGCTGGCGCGGATCCGCTACCAGCAGCGCCTGCTGCTGGAGTGTTTCGATTTCGAGAAGCTGCGGCGCCAGCTGGCCCGCCTGGTCGATGTGGTCGAGCGCCACGACGGCCTCCTGACGATGCACGGCTGCGGCGATCTGCGCCTTTTGCTGCGGCAGACCAGCGACGAGGTGGTGTCCGTCGGCGCCAACTTCCGACGCCAGCTGCAGGGGCTCTTTCCCGAAGACGAGCTGCCGGCCGGCAATGTGCTGATCGCCGAGCGGCTCGCCAAGGCAGCGGCCTATTTCGGCGACAAACTGGCCGCGGGCCTAGGCGGGGTGGTTGGCCGGCTGCAGGCCGAGACCGACAACAAGGAACTGCGCAAGCAGGTCAAGCAGCTGCTCCAGGGGCTGCGCGAGGAGACGGCGGCCAAGGTGGCGGCCGTGGCCCTCTGCGCCGGCGGTTTCTCCGCCGCCCGGTACCTGCGGGCCATCTCCTCCGCCCGGGTCGACGGCGGCCCGCGCCGCGACAACACCCCGCAGGCCCTCTACGTCGAGAGCGACATCGACCATCCCCAGCTCTACGAGGAATTGCAGCGGTGGCGAGACCAGACCGCCGCCCGCGCCGGGCTGCCGCCCTACCAGATAATCCACCGCAAGACCCTGGTGCAGTTGGCCGTGCACCTTCCCGACAGCCTCGCGAGGCTGAAGAAGATCAAGGGGATCGGGCAGCGCACCGCCGAAAAGTACGGTGACGAGTTGATCGCCCTGGTGGCCGCCTACCGTGAAACGCACGGGGTCGGGGAGGTGGCCTTGCCCAAGCCGGCGACGGATGACGCCGGCCAGGCAGCGGTGGAGAAGACCGAGAAGCTGCCCAGCCACCTCGTCTCCCTGCGCCTCTTCGAGGAGGGGCTGGACGCTGCACAGATCGCCGCAAGGCGCGGCGTGTCCCTCACCACCGTCGAGAGCCATCTCGCCCAGTGCGTCTCCTGCGGCGCGGCGCAGATAGAGCGCCTGCTGCCGCAGCCACGGCTGGAGGAGCTTACCGCTCTCGTCGCCCCCCACGCCGGCAAGCCCATGGGCGAGCTCAAGCGCGAGCTCGGCGACAGGGCCGCCTGGGGGGAACTGAAGCTGCTGCTGGCAGAGCGCCGACGCCAGGCGGCAGCAAACGAAGACCACGGCGAGGGAGCAGTGCAACCCCGATGACACGATTCGCCACCTGCCTGCTCGGCGAGGCCGAGACCCTGCTCCTCGCCACCGATGGCTCCCATTACAGCGACGGGGCGGTGCAGGAGGCCTTGTTCTTCGCCCAGGCCTGCGCCGCCCGGGTCGTCGTCCTCCATGTGGTCAAGGTCCGCGCCGAGTCGCAGAAGTCGGCGGATGGCAGAGTGCGCCTCATGCGCCAGGAGGTGGAGCCGTATCTCGATGAGGTGCGGCGCATGGCCAGCGACGCCGGCGTCGCCCTGGAGGTGGTGGTGGTCGGCGCCAGCCGCCCGGAAGAGGCGATTATCGAGCAGGCCAGGTTGCGCCGCGCCGATGTCATCCTCATGGGGCGCCATGGCGCCGCCGGGCGCCTCTCCCTGCTCGTCGGCCGCCGCACCTCGCGGGTGCTGGAGCTCGGCTTCCCCAAGGTGCTGGTGGTGCCCAAGAATTTCATCATCAGCGGGGCGCGGGTGCTCCTCGTCGTCGACGAACGGGCCGGCACGGAGAAGGCGGTGCTGGAGGCCATCGGCCTGGGGCGAAAAAATGCCACCCTGCAGGAGCTGACGGTCGTCGCCGTGGCGAAAAAGGAGCGACGCCTGGCCCGCCTGGCCTCTCTCGCCGAGGAGGCCCGCGTGCGCATCGCGGGGTCGGGCAGCGACGCCACATGCGAGGTGCTCACCCTGCTCGGGGACCCGGTGACGGAGATCGTCGCCACTGCCCGGCAACGTAACTGCGATATGATCCTCATTGCCGGCTGCGGCCGGCGCTGCCTCACCGGCCTGTTTTTCGGGCGGACGACGCGGCAGGTGGCCGGCCGGGCGCACTGCGCCGTGCTGGTGGTCAATCCCTGAACGGGACCTTCCTGGCGGCAGGCAAAGGAAAAGGCTATGAAGAACAGGGCGCTTCTCCGCTGGTTCCCCTTTCTGCTGTGGTTTCCGCTGCAGGCGGGCATGGTGCGCGGCGACCTCATCGCCGGCATCACCGGCGCCCTGATCCTCGCCCCCAAGGCCATGTCCTATGCCCAGCTCTCCGGGCTGCCGCTGCAATTCGGCCTCTATACCGCCTTCATCCCGGCGATCCTCGGCGCCCTGTGGGGCTCGTCGCGCCATCTCGCCACCGGGCCGGTGGCCATCGCCTCGCTGATGACCGCCTCGGCGGTCATCCCCCTGGCGACCCCGAACAGCGAAGAGTATATCGGCTTTGCCCTGCTGCTCACCCTGCTGGTCGGCCTGATCCAGCTGGCCATGGGTCTGGTCAAGCTGGGCAATCTCGTCAATTTCGTCTCCCACCCGGTCATCCTCGGCTTCATGAACGCCGCGGCGCTGATCATCGCTCTGTCGCAGCTCGATCTGCTCCTCGGCATACCCAAGGGGCGCAGTGCCTGGTTCCTCGGCGATGTCGGGGAGATGCTGCTCCTCGTCGGCAAGACCGACCCGACGACTTTGGCGATGTCGCTGTTCAGCCTGGTGCTGATGCTGGCGGTGCGGCGCATCCCCTTTCTGGAGAAGCCGGGGGTGCTGGTGGTCATCGTCGTCACCACCCTGCTCAGCGCCGCCATTGGCTACGAGGTGACCAGCACCTGCCGCCTCGCCGACATCGCCACCAGTGAGACGGCGACGCTGGTGCGCGCCTATGACGAGGGCACGGAAAAGGCCGAGGCCATGGGCGGCGAGGCGAACCGTCTCACCGGCCGCCTGCGCGCCGCCGAAAAGGCCGGCGACGGAAAGGGGGCCGCCGACATCCGCTACCGGATCGACCTGCTCGAGCTCGATCTTGCCGCCCAGCGCGGTGAAAACACGCGGCTCTGGCGCGACATCACCCGCGTCTCGCTGGTCAGGGGCACTTCCGTCGAGGATGGCACGGCACGCTTTTACGCGGTCGGCAGGCTGCCCGCAGGAGTGCATAGCGATGGCCGGCGCTGGCAGGTCAAGAAGATCGATCGCGACGGGGTGCGCCTGGTCGGCGGCGGCGAGGTGGTCGGCAACATCCCCGGGGGGCTGCCCTCGTTCCGCCTGCCCGCCTTTTCCTTCGACGCCCTGCTGCAACTGCTCTCTTCGGCGCTGGTCATCGCCCTGGTAGCTTTCATGGAGTCCATCTCCATGGCCAAGGCGGTGGCCGGCAAGGTGCGGCAGCGCATCGATCCCAACCAGGAGCTGGTTGGCCAGGGGCTGGCCAATATCGGCGGCTCGCTGTTCCAGTCCTACCCGGCCTGCGGCTCGTTCACCGCTACCGCCGTCAACTTCCAGGCCGGGGCGAGAACGGGGCTGGCGATGGTCTTCAACGGCGTCTGTATCGCCCTCATCCTGCTCTTCTTCACCACGCTCCTCTACCACCTGCCCCTGGCGGTGCTCGCCGCCAACAACCTCATGGCGGTCACCGGGCTGGTGACCATCCGGGCCTTCTCCCATACCTGGAAGGCGAGCCGCAGCGACGGCATCGTCGCCGTGGTGACCTTTGTCGTCACCCTGCTCGCCGCGCCGCACCTCGACAAGGGCATCATCGTCGGCGCGATCCTCGCCGTCGGCCTGCATCTCTACCACACCATGGCGCCACGGGTGGCCCTGCTCGGCCGCTACGAGGACGGCACCCTGCGCGA
The DNA here is from genome assembly GCA_024710585.1 of Desulforhopalus sp. Classification (GTDB taxonomy): domain Bacteria; phylum Desulfobacterota; class Desulfobulbia; order Desulfobulbales; family Desulfocapsaceae; genus Desulforhopalus_A. The sequence goes on along the minus strand of JANJUM010000007.1, from coordinate 2,053 downwards.
CCTCAAGGTCCACCCCGGCCTGACCACCTCCTCCCATGTCACCGCCATACGTTTCGACGGCTCGCTCTATTTCGCCAACGTCGCCCACTTCGAGGATGCCGTGCTGGCGGCGGTGGCCGAGCACCAGCAGGCGAGGTATCTGCTGGTGGTGGGCGACGGCATCAACTACCTCGACGCCTCCGGCGAGGAGATGCTGCACAATCTTGTCGTGCGCCTGCAGGAGAGCGGGGTGGAGACGGTCTTTTCCGGGCTGAAGAAGCAGGTGCTCGACGTCATGCGCCGTACCGGGCTCAATCTGGTGGTCGGCGAGGACAATATCTTCGCCACCGAGGAGCAGGCCTTGGCCGATATCGCCCGGCGGCTGGGCGAGGTGGCGGTGGGGGACTGCCTCCTCGGCGGCCGCTGAGCGGCGCGGGGAGAGGAAGGGCTGGAAAAGGAAGGGTCCTGGTTGGGAGGAGCGGGACTCGGTGGCCGCAGGGCCGCCACCCCAAGAGGTGACGGCGATCAGCCAAATTTGGCCAGTTCTCTCGCCAGGCCCCTAGCCGAGGAGGGAGCGCAGCCAGGCAAGGGCCAGGGTGAGCAGGTCGATGACCTGGAGCAGCAGCCGCTGGCCGAACTCGACCGCCCTGGCGAGCCATGAGGAGGCCTCGTCGGGTTCGGTCGCATCGCCGCGTAACAGCCGCTGCGCACGCTGTTCCGGGTCGGGGTGGCTGGAGAGGAAGGTGTGGTTCCTGGCCAGCCTGGCGAGCTTGTCGAGGGCGGAGACGGCAGCGGCGCGGTCATGGCCGAGGGCGTGGAGGAAGGCGGCGCCAAAGTCGTCGGCGCGGCGCTCTTCGTGCTGGGAAAACTGGGCGTTGACCAGCTGCTCGGCAAAATCGCCGAGCACCGAGCCGGCCAGCTGGCCGACCTCGCTCTCCTGGGCGGCCAGCCCCTTTCTGACGGCGCTGGCGGCATAGGCGAGGACCACCTTCTTGCGCGAGTGGTCGAGGGCGACGTGGCCCATCTCGTGGCCGATGACGAAGAGCAGCTCCTCGTCGCTCATCAGTTCCATCAGGCCGCTGTAAACGCGGATGCTGCCGTCGGCCATGGCGAAGGCGTTGACGGTGTCGCCGAGGTAGACCTTGAAGTTATAGCTGCGCCCCTGGTAGCTGCCATGGGCGCCCACCAGGCGGCGCAGGCGCTGGTCGTGGGGGTTCCCCGCCGCGGCCACCTGGTGCCTGGCGTCTTCCTCTGCGGCCGCCTGCCGCGACAGGCGACGCACATCCTCGTCGCCGAGGGTCACTGCCGAAACCGCGTCGGAGGCGGCGTCGGTCATCAGCAGCAGGTTGGTGTTCTCGCAGGAGACGAGCAACAGGAGGGGCAGCAGCAGAACAGCCAGGCGGGGCATGGAGAAGTCCTCTTGTCAGGGTGAGCGGATGTTGGTTATGGGTGATATGTCTTCTGGTAGACCATGAGACTTCTGCTGTCAACCGTCGCCGGGCACGATTTTCGGCGTCAGCCGCACCGTGAGCATGGGGCGAGGTCGAACTTCCGGGACAGGGAGAGGTATCGCGACCAAGACGGCACCCCCCTTCGCCCCGCCCTGCCAGGCATGGACTCTGGGGAGACGCGGCAAGCCGTGGCGCCAGCGGCGGAGAAGAACGTCATCCCCGTCCTCATGTCGCCAGGCGGGAGGCAAAGCGATTGCAAAAGAGGACAGTAGCGGGTAGGCTCGCCGCAGAGTGCGCTGCGAGAGGGAAGAGATCAGGAAGAGGAGCGGGAGGCGAGGATGATCGGGGTGTACGATTCGGGATATGGCGGGCTGACCGTGCTGGCTGCCCTGCGCGCCGCCCTGCCCGAGCACAGCTTCGTCTTTATTGGCGATAATGGCCGCGCCCCCTACGGCGACCGCGACTCGGGGACCATCCTCGACTTCTCCGAGCAGTGCGTCGAGCGGCTCTTCGACGAGGGCTGCCGCCTGGTGGTGGTGGCTTGCCATACCGTGTCGTGCATCGCCCTGCGCCATCTGCAGAGCCGCTATGGCGGCAGCGAACGGCGCATCCTCGGGGTGACC
>JANJUM010000260.1 GCA_024710585.1 Desulforhopalus sp. | reverse complement strand
GGCTGTCGAACCTTGCCACATGCGACGCTCTCCACTCTATGCCAGATGGCACCGGCCGGCGCAAGGCAAAGCGTGTCGGCGCCGGCGATATGTGGTCGCCGGGGGCAAGGCGCCTGGCGAGAAAATGAGGCGTTTTCGGTGGGGGACGGTTTTCTGTCGCAGACGTGGCCGGCTTTGCCGAAGGGGATAACTCTGTTTTCGGTGGAGTGCTTACCAGAGGATGGCGGGGTGCAAGGAGTGGGCGGTGCGATGTGGAGGTGGGCGTGGGTCAGGCGTAAGGGGCGTATTGCTAGGGAAGAGCCGTATACTACAGAATGGGAAAAATGTCGAGTTGTAAGAGATCATATCAATAAATTCAGGACCTCCAGGTAAATTCACTCTTGTCTAATCAGAGGTTATCGGCAATAATTATCCCTGTCGGTTAGAGGGAAAGCCGATCTCATAACGGATGGAACCGGGGGGGCTGGGTATTCCACGAGCGTCGTCAACACCAGGGAGAATTCCGGGGTTTGCGGGTGCGCTGAGATTGACCAGAAATACCGCGATATTTACCGCTTCACCGCAACCATGTCAGATAAAAAGATGCAGTATTCAGACGAGATGCAGGGCTATGCCTCCTCGATCCCCTGCACCCGCGCAGAGCAGTGGCCCATCAGGCAGGGACTGGCCGACGGCCCGCTCGATGGCCGTGAGGAGATTGCCCGCCTGCTCGAGGATCTTCGCCTGCACCAGATCGAACTCGAGACCCAGAACGAGGAACTGCGCAAGGCCCACGACGCCGCCAGCGAGCTCAAGGCCCGCTATATGCGTCTCTTCCACCAGGCTCCGGTGGGCTATCTGGTGATCAATGGCAACGCCATCATCACCTACGCCAACGAAACCTTCGCCACCCTCGTCGGCAAACCCCTCGACAAAATCTGCGGCAGCCCCCTGGCAGATTTCATCGTCCTTCGCGACCGGCCACTGTTTCATGCCCGCTTCCGCTCTTTGTTCAAACACCCCTCCGGCAAGGAGATCACCCTCGGCCTCCTCTCTCCCGGCCGCGGAGGCCAGGAGATCCATGCCTCTCTCACCTATAGCCGCGTGCTGGCCGTCGACGCCCAGCAGAACGACGAACTGCTGGTCACTGTCACCGACATTTCCCAGTTGATCAGGGCTCGTCAGGAAGCCGAGGCCACCCAGGAGTTCTCGCGGGATATCCTCGATTCCCTCGACTCCCAGATCTGCGTCCTCGACCGCCAGGGGGAGATCCTCAATGTCAACGACGCCTGGCAGCTCTTCGCCCGAAACAATGGCGCCGTCGAATGCAGCTGCGGGCCGGGGGCCAACTACTTTCATGTCTGCGAATCGGCCAGAGGGGCGGAGCGCGAGCAGGCCCTGACCTGTGCGGCGGGAATCCGCGCCGTCCTCTCCGGCAAGACGCGGCGCTTCAGCATGGAGTACGAGTGCCACGCACCCGACGAAGAGCGCTGGTTCATCGCCCGCATCACCCGTCTCACCGGCAGCCTCGGCGGCCATGTGGTGGTGGCCCACGAGAACATCACCGAGCGCAAACACCTCGAGCGGCAGGCCTTGCAGCAGCAGATGCGCATCAACCAGATGGCCAAGGCGGAGAGCCTCAGCCGTCTTGCCGGGGCCATCGCCCACCGCTTCAACAACATGCTCGCCGCCGTCCTCGGCAACCTCGAGCTGGCCCTCGACCACGTTCCCCCCGACGGCGAGGCGGCGGTCAACCTCAACATGGCCCTCCAGGCAGGTTGGAAGGCCTCCGAACTCGGCGGCCTGATGCTCACCTATCTCGGGCAGAGCGTCGACCTCATGGAAAAGGTCGACCTGGCCGAAATCGTCCGCTATGTGCTGCCGCAACTGCGACGCAGCATGCCGGCACAGCTGCAGCTGAAGGCGGATCTGCCTCCTGCCGACATTGCCATTCGCGGCAGCGTCAAGCTGCTGCAACTGGCCATCGCCAACCTGGTCAGCAATGCCGGGGAGGCCATGGAGGGAATGAGCGAAGGCCAGGTCAGCCTTGCCGTGGGGACCGTCGCCGCCGCGGCGATCGCCCGCGAGATCCACCGCTATCCCCCGGACTGGCACGAGGCTGCCCGCGAATACGCCTGTATCGCCGTCGGCGACAGCGGCTGCGGCATCCCCCCGGCTCAGCTGGACAAGATCTTCGACCCCTTCTTTACCAGCAAGTCCGTTGGCAGGGGGATGGGGCTGGCGGTGGTCGGCGGGATTCTCCGCGCCCATGGCGGGGTGGTCACCGTGGTCAGCGAGGTCGGCCGGGGCTCGACCTTCAGGCTGTATCTGCCCCTGCTGTAAGGACCTACAGCGCTCCTTGACTTGCCGTGCCGCCCTCGCCCTCGGACGGCTGCCCCCTTCATCCCCTTACCCTGGAACCACTGTGGCGCCGACACCCCTCGCAGACATCCCTTCCAGCCCCGTGCCTCCTTCCGCCTCGGCCAGCGACAGCGACTGGTCGGCGCTGCGCCTGGCGCTCATCGACTTCGCCGCCGAGAATAGCCTGGCGCAACTGCTCGCCATGGTCGTCGAGCGGGTCGGGCGGCTGATGGCGAGCCCCGCCGGCTATCTGCACTTCATCGCCCCCGATCAGGGCTCCGTCGTCCTCAAGTGCTGGTCAGCTCCGACTCCCGCCAAGGAAGACGGGCGAGCCGCCGTGCACAGTTGCCCGGTGGAACGGGTGGCGATATGGGCGGAGTCTGTCGACGGCAGGCGGGCGGTGGTCGACAACGACGGACGCCAAGGCGCCGACCTCAACGGCCTGCAGCCCGGCGGGGCCTACCTCTGCCGCCAGATGGTGGTGCCAGTGCTGCGCCAGGGGCGGGTGGCGGCTCTTTTCGGCATTGCCGGCAAGGCCGTCCCCTATGACGGGCGTGACGTCGACATGCTGACTTCCCTGGCCGATATCGCCTGGGAAGTCATCCGCGGCAGAATGGCCGAGGACAACTGGCGGCTGCAGAACGAGATCGAGAGCGCCTGCGCCGAGGTGTCGAGCTTTCTCCTTGGCAGCCGCGATCTCCTCGAGATCTCGCTGCGCGTCCTCGACACGGCGCGCATGCTGACGCGGAGCGCCCACGGCTTCGTCGGCTCCATCGATCGCGACAGCGGCCACCTCGTCTCCCACTCGTTAACCCGGGATGTCCTCGAGAGTTGCCGGCTGAGCGACAGCACCCCGGTGTTTCACGAGTTTACCGGCCTGTGGGGCTGGGTCCTCAAACATCGCCGGGCGTTGCGCAGCAACGATGCTTCCGCCGACCCCCGGGCAGGGTCGATCCCTGCCGGCCATGTGCCCATCCGCGCCTTTCTTGGGGTTCCGGCGATGAGCGGCGGTGAGGTGGTGGGCATCGTCGCCCTGGCCAACCCTCGCCACAGCTTCGAGGAGATCGACCAGACCATCGCCCAGCGCCTCGCCGACCTCTATGCCCTGGCCATCGAGCGCCACAACCTCGAGGCCGATCTCATCGCCGCCCAGGCGCGGCGGGCCGAGGAGCTCGAGGAACTGGTCCGGGAGCGCACCGCCGAGCTCCACCAGGCCAACGAGCGCCTCCTCGCCGAGAACCGCCAGCGTCGCCAGACCGAGGTCGCCCTGGCGGCAGAAAAGGATATGGCGCGACGCTATCTCGAAAACGCCCGGGTCGGTTTCGTCGCCCTCGACCGCCGGGGGGTGATCACCATGGTCAACCCCTGCCTGCGCCAGGTCCTCGGCTTCCGGGAGGAGGAACTCCTCGGGCGTCTTTGGCGGGATTTTACCGTCTCCGGCGATGACCTTTCCCCGGCCATGCGTGAACTGGCTGAGGCCGACGAGCCCCTGCGGGACAGGCGGCAGCGGATTTTCCTGCGCGCCGCCGACGGCTCGACGCGCATCCTCTCCTGCAGCCTGACGCCCCTGGAAGGCGGCAGCGGCGCTTCCGCCACCACCCTGGTCTCTGCCGAGGACATCACCATGCGCCTCGTCGCCGAACGGCAGCTGCGTGCCAGCCGCATCCGCCTGGAGATCCTCGCCGCCATTCTCGAGAACACGCCGCTGGCCATGGTCTTCTATGTCGTCGAGAGGGACGGGGTGAAGATTCTCGACTGGAACAATTCGGCCGAGAAGATGTTCGGCTGGAGCAAGGCCGAGGTGCTTGGGCGCGATTTCATGAGCTTTCTTCCCATCGACGACGATGTCGACCTGGTGCGCACCACCTACGCCATGCTCAAGGCGAACCCCGGCGCCCACAACCTCGCCAACTGGTGCAACTGCAAGTCGGGAGACGAACGCCTTGTGCACTGGTTCAACAATTCCTTCGTCGACGAGAAGACTGAACACATCTACGTGGTCAGCCTTGGCCACGACATCACCCGGCAGCACCTCTTCGAGCAACAGCTGCGCGACAGCGAGCAAAAGCTGCGCACCATCGCCGATTTCACCTTCGACTGGGAAGACTGGCGCGGCCCCGATGGGCGCTATCTCTATATCTCCCCGTCCTGCCAGCGAACCACCGGCTACAGCCGTGAGGACTTTCTCGCCGACAGCGGCCTGGCGCTGGCCATCGTCCACCCCGAGGACCGCGAGGCCATGGCCCGCCATTTCCATTGCGAGTGGCGGGATCATGAGATCTATTCGCGTGATTTCCGTATCGTCACGCGCGGCGGCGAGACACGCTGGATCAGCCACTGCTGCCAGCCGGTCTTCGACGAGAATGGTCGCTGGCTCGGCCGGCGCAGCTCGAACCGCGACATCACCGACCGCAAGACCGCCGAGCAGTTGGTTACCGACAGCCGCAACATGCTGCAGATGGTCTTCGACGGCATCCAGGAACCCCTCGTCCTCATGCGCCCAGATGGCCATATCCTGATGATGAACCGTACTGCCCGCAGATACTTCCGCGTCGATGGCGAGGGCAGTAGGGCCGGGCGCTGCTGGGAGCTTATCGGAGGGTCCAGTTCCTGTGCAGGGGAGGACGGCAGCCAGGGCTGCGGCGACTGCCGGGTGTTGCGCGCCCTGCACTCAGGGGAGGGCTGCGACTTCGAGCGACGCGGCCTCCACGACCCGACCCGCAGCGAGCATGTCTTCGTCGATATCGTCAACAACGGTCAAGGCGCCGTGGAGGCGGCCATCCTGCGCATCTACGACACAACCCTGATGCGGCAGATGGAAAAGGACCTCCTCCAGGCCGACAAGATGATCTCCCTCGGCACACTCGTCTCCGGAGTGGCCCATGAGATCAACAACCCCAACAATTTCATCAGCCTCAACATCAACCTCCTCAAGGATGCCTGGGCGAGCTTCCGCAGCGTCCTCGACCGCCACTGCGAGGAGCATGGCGACTTCATCACTGCCGGCCTGCCCTATAGCGAGATGCGCGAGGAGGTCCCCAACCTGCTCATCGGCATCGAGGCCGGTTCGCGGCGCATCCAGCGCATCGTTCAGGAGCTGAAGGACTACTCGGTGCCGAGCCTTGACCGACTGGACCGCGAGATCAACATCAACACCGTGGTGCAGCAGGCGGTGACGCTCATCGACAGCAAGATCGCCCAGTACACCGACAACTTCCACCTCGCCTACACCCCCGGATTGCCGCCGGTGCGGGGCAGCGCCCAGAAGCTCGAGCAGGTGGTCATCAACCTGCTCATCAACGCCTGCCAGGCCCTGGCCGGCTGCGGTGCCCTGGTGCGTGTCGCCACTGCCTGGGACGAAAGCTCGGACACGGTGCGGGTGGTGGTCGAGGACGAGGGGGTGGGCATCGAGGCTGCCCGGCTGCAGCACATCATGGACCCTTTCTTCACCACCAAGCGCGACATGGGCGGCACCGGGCTGGGGCTGTCGGTGTCGGCGCGGATCGTCGCCGAACACCACGGCCGCATCGAGGTGCACAGCCGGCCCGGCAAGGGCAGCACCTTCACCCTGTGTCTGCCCGCCGCCCGGGGCGACGCACAACACCAGCAATGAGCATGGCACCGCTACCCTATCCCCTTTTTCCGGTCCTCCTCGTCGACGACGAGGCGCATATCCTCAAGAGCTTCGAGCTGGCCCTGAAGAGCGCTGGAGTGAGGAACCTCCGCCTCTGCGCCGACCCGCGGCAGGTGACGGCCATGCTGGCCAGGGAACGGGTCTTCGTGGTCCTCCTCGACCTCAACATGCCGGGGCTGCCGGGACGGGAGATCCTCGCCCATCTCTCCGCCGAATACCCGGAGATCCCGGTGATCGTCATCACCGGCAACAACGACGTCGACACCGCCGTGGCCTGCATGAAACATGGCGCCTTCGACTATATGGTCAAGCCGGTGGAGCGCAGCCGCCTCGTCTCCGGGGTGCGCCGCGCCATCGAGATGCGCGAGCTGCAGTACGAGAATTTCCGCCTCAAGCAGCGCATCCTCGGCAAGGAACTCGAGCAGCCGGAAGCCTTTGCCGACATTATAGCCTGCAGCCAGGCGATGCTCTCCCTGTTCCAGTACGCCGAGTCGATCGCCGCCAGCCTGCAGCCGGTGCTGATCACCGGCGAGACCGGGGTGGGCAAGGAGCTCATGGCCCAGGCCCTGCACCGCCTCAGCGGGTGCAGCGGCGAAGCGGTCTTCGTCAATGTCGCCGGCATCGACGACAACGCCTTCAGCGATACGCTCTTTGGCCATGTCAAGGGCGCCTTCACCGGGGCCGACAGTTCCCGCGCCGGCCTGGTGGAGAAGGCCATGGGCGGCACCCTGGTCCTCGACGAGATCGGCGATCTCGGCCGCGAGAGCCAGGTCAAGCTCCTGCGCCTCATTCAGCAGGGCGAGTATTATCCTCTCGGCAGCGATATCGCCAAGGCCACCGACACGCGCATCGTCGTCTGCACCAACCAGGACCTGCAGCGCATGCAGGAGGAGGGCCGCTTCCGCAAGGATCTCTTCTACCGCCTGCGCGCGCACCGCATTCACATCCCGCCGCTGCGCCAGCGCCAGGAGGATCTGCCGCTGCTGCTCGATCACTTCCTTGCCGAGGCGGCGATGGAGATGAAGCGCCCGGTGCCGAGCTACCCGGAGCAGCTTCTCGACCTCCTCGGGCAGTACCCCTTCCCCGGTAATGTGCGTGAGCTGCGCGGCATGGTTTACGACGCCGTCAGCACCCTCAGGGGGCACACCGTGGCCCTGGAGCCCTTTCACCGCCACCTGCGCCAGGAGGGGGCGGCGACGGCGGCCGAGCCCGGCAGCGAGGAGCGGCCGGGGCGGGCCGGGTTACATTTCACCGGGGCCCTGCCCAACCTCAAGGAGGCCAACCGCCTGCTTATCGCCGAGGCGCTGCGCCGCGCCAATAACAACCAGTCGATGGCCGCACGGCTGCTCGGCATTTCCCGCCAGACCCTCGCCAGACACCTGCAATCCCCGGACTGAAAGCCGCTTCGCCCCTCGCCCCCCGGCTGCTTCGGGGAGGGGTGGTGCAGAACGCACCACTGCGCAGAAGTGCAACTTCAATACATCTCCTTGTATTGTTGAGCTTTTCCATTCTGACGCTCCTCGGCTTCCGGCCCGCTGCACCGTTTTGCAACAGGTGCCCTCTCGTCTTCCCTTAAGCTTATTGTCTATTATATCAGTAATATAACACCTCTTTGCGGGCTGGCACGATCCTCGCAATGAGCATGGCAATCCGGCGGCGATGTGCCCGGCCGGGACCAGTGGACCATAACAGCAAAGGAGAGGATGTCTCATGCCCAGCCATTCCAGGGAGAAACTCCTCATCGTCGACGACGAGCAGGAAACGAGAAGGGTGCTGCAGCTCAGTCTGAGAGGGCGCGGCTACAGCGTTGAAGCCACCGAAGACCCGCACCGCGCCCTGGCCCTGTGCGCCGGGAGCACCCCTTATGACCTCCTGCTCACCGACTACTCGATGCCTGGGATGAACGGCATGGAACTGCTCAAGGAGGTGCGCGCTCTTGGCCGGCGCCTGCCGGTGATCCTCATGACCGCCTATGGCGAGAAGGATCTCCTCGTCGAAGCCCTGCGCAACGAGTGCGACGGCTTTATCGAGAAGCCCTTCGCCATCGAGGCACTGGTGGCGGAGATCGAGCGCGTGCGCCGCGCCGCCGGCGCCACCGCCGGCCAGGCCTGCCCGGAGATGGCGGAGCTGGTGCCGATGCTCGTGCACCAGATCAACAACCCGCTGACCTCCATCATGGGCAGCGCCCAGCTGGGCCTGGTGCAGTCGGACGCCTCCGACCCCATCAAGGAGCGGCTGACGCAGATCCTCGAGGCCACCAACCGAATCAGGCAGATCAACAGCGAAATCCTCAACCTCGGCAAGAGCCTCAACAGCACCTTCGAGGCCATCGACGTCGCCGCCCTCGTCCGCGACTGCCTCGACTCTTTCGCCTCCTTCGTCAAGCTCTACGGGGTGAAGGTCAATGTTGCCTGTGACCGCCAGGCGGTGCTCGTCTGCGGCAACCGCTTCGGCCTGGAGCAGATGTTCTGCAATCTCATCGCCAACGGTCTCGAGGCGATGCGCGAGAAGGGCGGCACTCTCAAAGTGCAGCTCTCGCCCAATATCCTGCAGCGCACGGTGGAGATCCTCATCGCCGACAGCGGCAGCGGCATGTCCGAAGACGTGGCGGAGAAGGTCTTCACCCCATATTTCACCACCAAGAAGGGTGGAACCGGTCTCGGCCTGGCGGTGGTCAAGCGGGTCGTCGGCGCCCATCGCGGCGCGATCAAGGTACAGAGCGAACTCGGCCATGGCACGGTCTTCGCCATCTCCCTGCCGGAGTATGGCGAAGAGCAGGCGGTGGCGGCCTAGGTGGGGAAATGCTTTTCCCCCATAAAAAACAGTGCGTAACAACAACATGACAAGAGGTGGGCAGATGATGTTCGGTTGGAAGAATCTCAAGTTGAAGAGCAAGTTCGCCATCGGTTTCGGCTCGGTATTAGTGCTGCTGACGGCGGTGTCGGTGATTGCGGTGAGAGGGATCGAGGAGATCGTCCATCACGGTCACGAAGTCATCGAGAGCAACCGTCTCGATGCCATGCTGGCGCAGAAGGAGGTCGACCACCTCAATTGGGCGGGCAAGGTCGGCGCGGCGCTCATCTCCGTCAACCCAACGGCTCTGGCAGTGGAGACCAGCGACCGCCACTGCGCCTTCGGGCAGTGGCTCTTCGGGGCAGAGCGCAAGGCCCTCGAGGCCCGGCTGCCGGCCCTGGCGCCGCTCCTCAGGGCGATGGAGGAACCGCACCGCCTCCTCCATGGCTCAGCCGAGGAGATCAACAAGGTCCTTGCCGATCCCGCCGCCGCAGCGGAGCAACGCGTCGTCAAGGCCAAAGCCGTCTACGCCGAGAAGACCCTGCCTGCCCTGCACGAGGTGCAGGCACTGCTCGGCACCCTGCGCCGCGAGGCGAAGACCTTTGCCATCACTGAAGACGCCATGCTCAGCGACGCCGGGGCAACCAGGGTCTCGGTGGCGGTGACCAGCCTCGTCGCGGTGCTCCTCGGCATCGCCCTGACCCTGCTCATCGCCCGCGGCATCATCCGTCCCATGCAGAGTGGCGTCACCATGGCCAAGGCCGTGGCCGGGGGCGATCTCACCGCCCGCCTCGATATCGACCAGCGCGACGAGGTCGGCGACCTGGCCACCGCCCTCAACGGCATGACGAGCAACCTGCGCACGATGATGGGCAATATCAATCAGGGCATAGAGCAGCTCTCCTCGTCCTCGGAGGGCCTCTCCGCCATCTCGCAGCAGATGGCCGCCGGGGCGGAGCAGACCTCGGGCAAGTCGCAGAGCGTGGCTTCCGCCGCCGAACAGATGAACGCCAATATGAACAGCGTCGCCGCCGCCTCCGAGCAGGCCTCGACCAACGTGCAGATGGTGGCCACCGCCGCCGAGGAGATGAGCGCCACCATCGCCGAGATCGCCCAGAACACCGAGATGGGGCGGGTGACCACCAGCCAGGCGGTGGAGCGGGCGCGCAGTATCTCCTTGCGGGTCAAGGATCTGGGTGCGGCGGCCAACGAGGTCGGTCAGGTTACCGAAACCATCAGCGAGATCTCCGAGCAGACCAACCTGCTCGCCCTCAACGCCACCATCGAGGCGGCCAGGGCCGGGGAAGCCGGCAAGGGCTTTTCGGTAGTGGCCAACGAGATCAAGGATCTCGCCAGGCAGACTGCCACCGCCACCACCGACATCAACCGCCGCATCGCCGCCATCCAGAACACCTCCCAGGCGACGGTGGCGGAGATCGAGGAGATCGTCGCCACCATCGGCTCGATCAACGATATCGTCGCCACCATCGCCACCGCCATCGAGGAGCAGGCCGCGGCCACCAGGGAGATTGCCGGCAACGTCAATCAGGCGGCTCTGGGGATCGAGGAGGTCAATCATAACGTGGCGCAGAGCAGCCTGGTGGCCGGCTCCATCGCCAAGGACATTGTCGAGGTGAGCCAGGCCTCGGGAGAGATGTCGACCAGCAGCACCACCGTGCACGATAACGCCGGGAGCCTGCTCCATCTCGCCGAGAACCTCCGCGGGATGGTGGCACGATTCACCGTCGAGCGTACGGCGGCGGTGGCCGGCTAGCAGAAACGACGCCGTTTCCCTGCGGCGCTCACAACCTGTGGCAAAGAGACGACGGCGCCGTCCGTCCCCGGAGCGGGGGCGGGCGGCGCCGTCGTCGTTATGAGGCTTGTCGTCTTCTCGCCGCCCGGGCATGGGACGAAGCCATGGCCGGCGAGCGATGGAGGCCGGGAATTTGCCCGGGGGCTGCGCAAAGCGGGTTGCCGACCAGCGTGAATCAGTGTAGAAACCCCAAGTATCGACACGTAGATGCAGCTCTTTTTTCAATCATGGAGGTGGCCATGCGCCGCGCGTTCAACGAGGTCAAGGACCAGAAGCAGATCGACGACATTCTCACCCACGCCCTGATCGGCCGGCTGGCCACCGTCGGCGGCGATGGTTATCCGTATATCACCCCGGTCAATTATGTCTATTTCGGCGGGGCCATCTATTTTCACTGCGCCAGACAAGGCGAGAAGCTCGACAACATCGCCCGCGACAACCGCGTCTGCTTCGCCGTTGACCGCCCCCTGGCTTACCTCGACACCGCCTTTGACCGCAACCTGCCGCCCTGCGAGGTCAGCCAGTTCTACCAGTCGGTGGTCATCCGCGGCCGGGCGGAGATCGTTGGCGACCTCGCAGAGAAGATGGCCGCGCTCAACGCCCTGATGGCGGTGCACGAGGGCGTTCCCGGCTATGATGGCATAAACGGGCAGAGCAAGGCGGTCGGTCTCTGCCATGTGGTGGCCATACGCATCGAGAGCCTCTCCGCCAAGGCCAACCTCGGCCAGAAGAAGCCGGCTGAGGAGAAGCGGCGCATCGCCGACTATCTGCGCGGCCGCGGCCAGGAGATGGACGGGGAGACGGCGCGGCTGCTGTCCTGAGCCGGGTGGGGGAGAGGGCGGAGGGCCTGCAGCTGAGGAGGGGGACGATGGGCATATTGCTGGTGTTGGCCAGTACGATGGTGGGTTTGGCGTGGTTCGGCACGGGCGGCGGGCTTTTCGGCCTGCTTGTCGGCCTCCTCGCCGCCGAGGTGCTGCGCCTCAGGCAGCGCCTGACGAGGCTCGAGAACCGACTCTCCCTGGAGCAAGAGACCCCGGCAGGCCGACCCGCCGCGAGGGCCGTGAAGGAGGCCTTCGCTTCGCGGCCACAGGCCCAGGGTGGCATGGGCCCGGACGGCGCCCCCGTAAAGGCAACTTCACCGGGGGCGAGGCCCGCGCCCAGCACCGTGCCGGGGGCGGACGTTCTTGTCGGGGGCTCGCCAGCCGCAGGCGCCGAAGGCGAGACGGTGGTCTTCACGCCGGTCGAGGAGGGCAGTCGGCCGGCGGCCGGGCGGCCACAGCCCATGGCTGGCAGCGCTCCGTCTTCTTCGGCCCTCGACCGCTTCTTCGCGAGAATCGGACACAACGGCAGCGCCGTGCTGGGCCTGGCCAAGCGCTTCTTCTCCACCGGCAACGTGGTGCAGAAATGTGGCGTGCTGGTGCTCTTTTGCGGCATCGGCTTTCTCATCAACTACGCCTCGCAGCGCCAGCTCCTTTCCTTCGAGCTGCGCCTCGCCGGGGCCGCCGCCCTTGGCCTGGCGCTGCTGCTGGTTGGCTGGCGGCTGCGGCGGGCGAGAGCCGCCTATGCCCTGGTGCTGCAGGGGGCCGGGGTGGGCGTCCTCTACCTTGTCGTCTTCGGCGCCGCCAAGTTCTCGCTGGTCTTGCCGCTGCCGGTCGCCTTTGCGCTGATGGTCGCCCTGGTGGCTTTTTCCTGCCTCCTGGCCCTGCTCCAGGATGCCCGTTTCCTGGCCTTGTTCGGCAGCATCGGCGGTTTTCTCGCCCCGGTACTGGTGTCCACCGGCGCCGGCGACCATGTCGCCCTGTTCTCCTATTATCTCCTCCTCAACCTCGGCATCTTCGCCATCGCCTGGAAGAAGTCGTGGCGCGAGCTCAACCTCGTCGGCTTCCTCTTCACCTTCGCCATCGCCACCCTGTGGGGGACCGTGGCCTATCAACCACGCCACTTCGCCACCACCGAGCCCTTCCTGGTGGCCTTCTTCCTCTTTTATCTGCTCATCGCCGTGCTTTTTGCCCTGCGCCAGCCGGTCAACCTGCGCGGCCTGGTCGACGGCCCCCTGGTCTTCGGGCTGCCCTTGTGGTTCTCGGCCCTGCAATATGCCCTGGTCGCCGAGATGGAGATGGGCCTGGCCTTCTCGGCCCTCGCCCTGGGCCTTCTCTATCTCTTGCTTGCCGCCCTGCTGTGGCGGCGCTTTCAAGGTGCTCTGCGCCTGCTCTGCGAGGCCTTTCTCGCCCTCGGCGTGGTCTTTGCCAGCCTCGCCGTACCCCTGGCCCTCGACGGACAGTGGTCCGCGGCCATCTGGGCCATGGAGGGGGCGGGCCTGGTCTGGGTCGGCGCCAGGCAGGGGCGGCTGCTGCCGCGCCTCTTCGGCATCCTCCTGCAGATGGCCGCGGCGCTCATCTTCGTCGACGACGTCCTCTACCCCCTGGGCGCGCTGCCCCTCGCCAACCATTACTTCATCGGCTGCGGCCTGCTCTCCCTGGCCGGACTGGCCTCGGCCCTGGTCTGCGACCGCTATGGCGAGCGGCTGACCCGCTGGGAGAGGTATCTTCCCCTGCCGCTGCTCGTCTGGGGGCTGTTCTGGTGGTATGTCGGCGGGTTCGAAGAACTGCAGCGCCATGTGCCGCGCCCCTCGCGCTGGCACGGCCTGGTGCTCTTCTCCTCGGTCTCCGCCATGCTCGCCGCCATGGCCAGTGTGCGGCTGGCCTGGCCGCGTCTGACACTGGCCCTGCTGCCGCATCTGCCGGTGCTGATCGCGGTCTTCGTTCTCACCCTGGCCGGGTTCGCCCCGACCTCCCGCCCCCTGGCGGGCTGGGGTCTGGCCGCCTGGGCGGTGGCGGTGACCGTGCAGTACCGCCTGCTGCTCCTCCATGGCCACCAGTGGCCGCGGATGGCCGAGCAGCTCTGGCACGCCGCCAGCCTGTGGCTGCTGCTCGGTCTCCTCAGCCACGAAGCGGCCTGGCAGGTGGCGCGCATCCCCTGGCTGGCGCCGGCCTGGTCGTGGTCCTGCTGGGTGCTCCTGCCTGCGGCGACGCTTTTCGCCCTGCCGGCCCTGGTCGATCGGGGGCGCTGGCCGGCGGCGGCCTTGCCGCGCATCTATCTTGGCATCGGCAGCCTGGTGCCGGCTCTGGCGATGCTACTGTGGCTCTTTGGCTCGTTTACCGTTTCGGGCCGCCCGACGCCGCTGCCCTATGTCCCCCTGCTCAACCCGCTCGAGCTGGCGGCGCTGCTGGTGATCTTTACCTTGCTGCGCTGCGGCCGGCGGAGCCTGGATCTCTTCGCCAGTCTCGAGCCCATGGGGGCGCGGGCCCTGTATGCGCTGGTGGCGGGGCTGCTTTTTTTGCTCGCCAATGTCGTCGTCGCCCGGCTCGTCCACGTGTATGGCGGTGTCCCCTACGATGGTACTGCCCTCTACCATTCGGCGGTTTTCCAGGCGGCCATCGCCGCCCTGTGGGGGCTGACCGCCCTGGCGGTGACCGTGGTCAGCACCCGCCGCGGCAGCCGTCCCTTATGGGCGGTGGGGGCGGCCTTGCTGGCCCTGGTGGTGGCCAAGCTCTTTCTTGTCGACCTCTCCTCCACCGGCACGGTGGGGCGCATCGTCTCCTTTCTCGTCGTCGGCATGCTCATGCTGCTCATCGGGTATTTTTCGCCACTGCCGCCAAAGAGCGGCGAGGAGGGGCAATGAGTGTCGCAATCCTGCAGCGACCACTGCTGCCTTCGCTTGTCCTGCTGGTGCTGCTCGGACTGGCTTGCCCGCCGCTCCTCGCCGCCGCGCCCGCTGTCGTCGAGCCGCAGCCGGGTGATTTTTTCGCTGGCTTCCAGCTGCAGCTGGAAGGCGAAGGGCCTTTTTATCGCCTGCGGATTCCGGAGGAAGTCTACGCCGCCTCGCGGCGGGCTGATCTTTCCGATATCCGTGTCTTTAACGGCAAGGGCGAGACCATGGCCCAGGCCCTGCGCCGGCCGACAGAAGCGTCGGCCTCGCAGGGCGAGCCGAGGGCGGTACCGTTCTTTCCGCTGCACCGCGAGGAGGGAGGGCAGGCCGGGGGCGGTCTCGCCGTGGCGGTGGTGCGCGACGATTCGGGGGCCATCCTCACCGTGCGCGAGGAGGGGGGCGAGCGCCGTCTCTACGGCTATCTCCTCGATCTTGGCGAGCGCCGCCGATTGCCGGGGCGTCTTGAGCTGCACTGGCAGCCCCTGTCGACATCGTCGCTGTACACCCTGTCTCTCGCCCAGAGCGACGACCTCGAGCGTTGGCGGCCGCTGGTGGCCTCCGCCCCCCTGGCCGATCTCAGTCACCATGGCCAGCGGGTGGAGAAGCGGCACATCGCCTTGACAGGGGCGGTCGGGCGCTACCTGCGCCTCTCCTGGCGGGAGCGTGAGCCGCTGCGGCTGACCGGGGCGAGCCTGGTGGCCGAGAGCGGCCAGGGCGCCGGCGCCTGGGTGTGGAGCGACCTCGGGCCGGGGCAGGTGGTGCGCAAGGAGGGGCGGCTGGAGGTCCACTATCGGGGCGACTTCCGGCTGCCGGTGGGCGGGGCCCGTCTGGTGTTTTCGCGGCCCAACTCCCTGGCCAGGGTGGTGCTGCAGTCGCGGGACCAGGACGATGTCCCTTGGCGCAGCCGCTGTTCCCAGGCCTTCTATTTCCTCGATATGGGTGGGGTCGAGGTGCGCGACGACGGCTGCCTCTTCGCCGCCACCGGCGATACCCGCTGGCGCGTGCTGGTCGAGGAGGATGGCGCCGGCATCGCCGGCGGCGAGGTGCCCGTCCTGCAGCTGGGGCGCCTGGCCGGCGAACTGCTCTTCATCGCCCGCGGCGAGCCGCCCTTCACCCTCGCCTACGGCAGCGAGCGCCTGCCGGCAGGGGAGGGCGGCACGGGGCGAGGGGCGGTGCTCGAGGCCCTCGACTTTGCGGCGTCGCCGGAGAATGTGCCTGTCGCCCGACCCGGGCGCCGTGTCGAACTGGGCGGGGAGGAGGCATTGCGCCCGCCGGCCGCGCCCCTGCCATGGAAGACCTGGCTGCTCTGGGCCGTGCTCCTCGCCGGGGTTGCGGCGCTGGCGGTCATGGCGCGGCGTCTCCTGCGGGAAATGAACCAGGAAGGGCAAAAAAGCTGACGACGAAGGCCGGGGGAGCGTGTAAGGTGGCCAGCCGGGGCGACGGACACAGGCTTCCGGGCAGCCTCAGGCATGTGGTGGAAACGCCTGTCCCGGCCGATGCGGCTGCGGCGGACTTGTGTTGTAATCGGGGCTCGGCTGCAGTGTTATGAACGGGCCCGTCTTGTGGGCTGGAGTGAGAGGGAGTGAGCGATGTTCAGGGCGTTTTTCAAGAGCGGCAGGTGGTTTTTCTGGGCCTATGGCGGTGGCATGACACTGCTTGTCGCCCTCTTCGTCCAGGTGCAGCTGACCGTGCAGCTCAACGAGTGGTACGGGGCCTTTTACAATATTCTGCAGAAGGCCACCGAGCATAAGGTCGAGGAGTTCTGGCAGCAGATGGTGCAGTTCGCGCGTATCGCCTTCCCCTACGTGCTCATCGCCACCCTGACCTCCTACTTCACCCGCATCTATTCCTTCAAGTGGCGCGAGGCGATGACCTTCTCCTATGTCGCCAAGTGGCAGAAGGTGGAGCGGGAGATCGAGGGTTCCAGCCAGCGTATCCAGGAAGACATCTACCGTTTCGCGCGCATCGTCGAGAGCCTTGGCCTGCAGGTGACCCGCGCCATCATGACCCTGATCGCCTTCCTTCCCATCCTCTGGGGCCTGAGCAAGGGGGTCGACCTCGAGCCGATCAAGTCGGTGCCCGGCAGCCTGGTGTGGGTGGCCCTGCTGGTCAGCCTCGGCGGCCTGCTCATCTCGTGGTTCGTCGGCATCAAGCTGCCCGGGCTGGAGTATAACAACCAGAAGGTCGAGGCCGCCTTTCGCAAGGAGCTGGTTTATGCCGAGGACGACAAGGTCAACTACGGCCGCACCGAGACCATCGTCGAGCTCTTTGCCGGCCTCAAGTTCAACTACAACCGGCTCTTTCTCCACTACGGCTATTTCGATATCTGGGTCAACTTCTTCGAGCAGCTGATGGTCATCGTCCCCTACCTGATCATGGGGCCGGGGCTGTTCACCGGGGCGATAACCCTCGGCGTGCTGGTCCAGGTCTCCAACGCCTTCAGCAAGGTGCGCGAGTCTTTCTCCATCTTCATCGCCAACTGGACGACCATCACCGAGCTGCGCTCCATCCACAAGCGTCTCAAGGAGTTCGAGCGCAATATCGGCTATTAGCGGTGGTCGAGGCCGGTGGCGGGGTCAGAGGATCTCGCTTTCGTCGACGATACTGCCGCCGTCCTGGATGAGGGCGCGCATGCGCCGGCGGGCGAGGAGCTTGTCGCGGGCCGCCTCGGGCAGCTCGGAGAACATGATGAGGTTCTTGCGCACCAGCAGTTCGACGATATCGTCGATGACGCGAATGGTGGCGGTGTCGAGCGCGGCGATATTC
>JANJUM010000242.1 GCA_024710585.1 Desulforhopalus sp. | reverse complement strand
TGGCCGAGGGGAAAGAGGTCGATGGTGATTTCTCCCTTGGTCTTGTCCTTGACGTAGGCGGCAAACGCCTCGCCGGCCTTGACCTCGGGGTGGGTCGGCGGGGCGATGAAGCCGTACTTGAGGTTCATCTTGGCGGCCGCCGGACCGGCGACGCCTAAGAGGATGCAACAGGTGGCGATGACGGAAGCAATCTTCTTCATTCCTCTTCCTCCATAGAAGGGGGTTGGCCCGGCAGCGCCGGGGTTTGGGTGTGTCTCCAGCGCGTTGCATAGAGAGGCTGGAGACCGTATCGACACTCTTGGTGGCCGCCCTTGCCGGGAGGGGCGGCGGTGATCTGTCCTGGTCCTGTGTTTCTCATTGGCAGGCAAGCACCGGCAGGATGACGCCCCCGGCGGGAACGACATTGACTGTCGTTGTCGGGTGCTTGGCGGCGGCGAGGGCTATCGCGTCATCCAGGGTCGCCGCCGGCACAAAGCCGAGGCGGCCGATATGCCTCGCGGGCATATCGGGGCAGACGAGGATGACGGTGAAGTCGTTCTCGGCGAGCATGGTCTGCGCCATGGACATATTGAGTTCAGGCGGGGCGTCGGCGATGATCGGCCGCCCTGCGGCGAAGCTGGCGAAGACTGCCTGGCGCAGGGCGCCGCCATGCTCGGTGCGAAAGCGTTCGCAGGCGGCGAGATAGATTTCCGGCAGGGGGCTGCGGCAATCGGCGTAGAGGATGACCGTGCCTCCCCTGGCGGTGATCATCGAGGCCGGGGCCAGCGGTTTCATGATCTGCGGGCCCTGATCGTAGGGGAAGGCGGAGATCAGCGTCACCTCGGCGGTGGCGTTGAAGCGGCGCGAGGTGAGGTGCCGGCACAGCGTGGTTCCGGCGAGGTGGGCGGCGGCGGGGGTGCCGGCAACCACATGGCGCAGGCGATCCTCGTTGTCGAGGACGCTGTTGACGATGAAGTCGAGGCGCCCGGCGCTGGCCAGGCGCTCGATCTCGTCGCGGAAGTCGTTGCCGCTGAGGTTGCCCAGGGCCGAGCGGTCGCGGAAGGCATGGCGCAGATGGTGCTCGAGGATGGAGCGGGCATCGGCGATGCCGGGGAAGAGGATCTTGCCGCCACCGCCGAAGCCGTTCAAGGGGTGGGGGAAGATGGAGCCGATGCCGAGGCGGAAGTCGGCCCTGTGCGCCAGCCCGTTGATGAGCACCGGCGTGCCGCCGGGCAGGGCGGCGATGGGCACGAGGTCGTCCCCGTGGCAGTCGTGGTTGACGAAGCGATAGCGCTCGACGGTGGCGTCGCCGAAGGTCTGGCGCAGCTCCTTGTCGGTCAGCGGGCGATGGGTACCGAGGGCGATGAGGATGGTGATGTGGCCGTCCGGCATGCCGAGACCGGCCAGAAGACTGAGGACTTCGTTGAGGAGGAGGTGTTTGGGCGAGGTGCGGGTCAAATCCTCGATGAGGATGCAGACGGTGTCGGAGGGCCGTAGCAGCCTGTCGAGCGGGGGGCAACCGTGGGGGCTGGCGAGCGCCGCACGGGCGAGCAGGGCGGCATCGACGGGTGTCTCGTGCTCGGGGAAGTCGGCCAAAGTGTCAAGTTTCCACCCCTGCGGCAGGGCCAGCGGCAGGGGGCCGGAGAGGCTGCGAAGGTACGGTTCCCTGGTGCTGCGGGTGAGCTCTGGGTCTTCCATGCGGTTCCCCTGGGAAAGGTTGTGGTTCACATATCTAGCCAATCCGGACTACAGATTACATGAAAGAAAATGTTTCGCAAGTTCTTTCTTTATCGTCACTCCATCTTGTTTGTGGAGAAACATTCCTCCGCTTTTGTGCTCTGTTGCCTTTTGTGAGGAAACGTGGTAAGACCACAATTTTGGAGAGAGTGCAGCATACACGAGGCCTGGGTCAGCGGGTGCCAGGGATGGGCGGTGCGCTCTCCATCTCATGTAAAACGTTGCAGTCGACAAGCCTGTCCGCTACAGTGAGGAGCTATGATCAAGCCGGTAAAACATCGCAATATTGCCGATCAGGTGTTCGAACAGCTGCGCGACATGCTCTATCGCGGCGAGGTCGGCCCCGGGGAGCGGCTGATGTCCGAGCGCGACCTCGCCGCCCTCTTCGAGGTCGGGCGGCCGACGGTGCGCACCGCCATGCAGCGGCTAATCGATCAGGGGCTGGTGGAGAGTCGCCGCGGGGTCGGCGTCTTCGTCCTCGATCAGGAAAAGATCGTCGAGAAGAGGCCCTTGCTGCAGGCCCTCAACGGGGAGACTTACACCGTTGCCGATATCCAGGAGATCCGCATGGCGCTGGAGGGCAAGAGCGCCGAACTGGCGGCGCAGCGCGCCACCGACGAGGATCTCCGCCTCATCCGAAGGGGCATCGAGCGGATGAAGAGGGAGCGCATCGAGCACGAGATCCGTATCAATACGGATATCAGCTTCCATATGAACATCGCCTATGCCAGCAAGAACGTGGTGCAGATCCACCTCATGAAGAGCTTCTACGAGGTGCAGACCTATGCCATGTCTTACTCCTACACCAAGGTGCTGGAGTCGCTGCGCATCGACGAACTCATCGACGCCCAGCACGACGCCATCTTCCAGGCCATCGTTGCGCGCAACCCCGACAGCGCCCGCCAGGCCATGGAGAAGCATATCGGCACCATCCTGGAAATCTGCCGCGAGCACGGCTTGTAGACCCGCGACATGGTAGCGGGGGGAGACATCTACTTGCCGGACAGCGGCGTCGAGGTGAAAAAGACCATCTGCGCCATCTGCGAGGGGGCCTCGACGAGTTGCGCCATGAACGTCTATGTGCGTGACGGCCGGGTGCTCAAGGTCGAGGGCATGAAGGAGTTCCCCCACAACCGCGGCACCTTGTGCGCCAAGGGCAATGCCACACGCCAGTATGTCTACAATGCGGAGCGGCTGCGGGCGCCGCTCCGGCGGACAGGGCGGCGCGGTGGCGGCTTTGTCGAAATCTCCTGGGAAGAGGCCTATGGGGAGATTGCCGAGCGGCTGCTGGCCATCAAGAAAAAGCACGGGGCGGAGGCGGTGGTCTTCGGCGTCGGTTACAGCAAGTGGCTGCGCCCCTTCGCGCAGCGCCTGGCGATCAGCTTCGGCTCGCCCAACTTCGCCACCGAATCGAGCACCTGCCATTTTGCCACGGTCATCGCGGCCAGGCTCACCTATGGCGCCTGGGGGGCGCCGGACATCGCCAACTGCCGCAGTCTGCTGGTGTGGGGGCGCAATCCGTTCTTTTCGGCGACGCCCGGTGCGCGGCCACTGATCGAGGCGGCCGAGCGGGGGGTGAATATCGTCGAGGTCAACCCGCTGGTCACCCATCTCAGCCGCTACGCCACCCTGCGCCTTGTCCCAAGGCCGGGCAGTGACGGCGCCTTGGCCCTGGGCCTGGCCCGGGTGATCGTCGACGAGGGGCTTCATGACCGCGAGTTCATCGACCGCCATACCCATGGCTTCACCGAATACCGCGCCCTCATCTCCCGCTTTACGCCGCAGGAAACGGAGCGGCTCAGCGGAGTGCCGGCAGACGACGTCGTCCGCGCGGCGCGGCTGATTGCGGGGAGCGGCCCGGCGGCCATCATGACCAGCGCCTCCTCCACCGTCCACCACCTCGACGGGGTGCAGAACCACCGCGCCATTCTCTGCCTGAGCGGACTGACCGGCAACTTCGACGCCCCCGGCGGCAATCATGTGGTACCCGAGACCTGGCTCCATGTCGGCTGTAGCGCCGCGACCCGGCAGCGGGAGTTCACCTATCCACGCCCCTTGGCCGAGCTGCCGCCCCGGGTCGGCGCCGATGCCTTCCCGGTGTGGTGCCGCTTTGTCGGCGAGGCCCAGGCCATGCACCTGCCGCAGCAGATCCTCTCCGGCCGGCCCTATCCCCTGCGCGCCATGCTCGCCTTTGGCTACAACCACCGTATGTGGCCGGGCAACGACGTCTTCGAACGTGCCCTGGATAAGCTCGACTTCTTCGTCGATGTCGACCTCTTCCTCACCCCCACCGCCCGTCGCGCCGACATCGTCCTGCCGGCCTGCAGCTCGCTCGAGCGCAGCGAACTGCGCTTTTACCCTTGCGACCATGTCATCCTCACCGAACCGGCCATCGCCCCCCTGGGCCTGGCCAGGGCGGACAGCGATATCATCATCGAACTGGCCAGGCGCATCGCCCCCGAGGACACCCTGCTCGGGGGCGGCTACGAGGCCTGTCTTGACTACATTC
This sequence comes from Desulforhopalus sp., assembly GCA_024710585.1. GTDB lineage: Bacteria > Desulfobacterota > Desulfobulbia > Desulfobulbales > Desulfocapsaceae > Desulforhopalus_A. The sequence goes on along the minus strand of JANJUM010000242.1, from coordinate 848 downwards.
TGCAGCCGAGCGGCCTCACCGTCGCCGAGCTCAAGCGGCACCCCTCGGGCCTGTCACTGGGCGGGCGACCGGGGCTGACTGCGCCCGGCCACTACAAATACCGTCGCGACGGTTTTGCCACTCCCACTGGGAAAATGGAGTTCGTCTCCACCGTTCTTGGCGAGATGGGCTTTGCACCGCTGCCCGTTGCCACTGCGCCGGGCAGCGACCGCGACGAGGCGGCGGATTACCCGCTGATGCTCGTCACCGGCGTGCGTCTGCCGATGTACATGCACTCGCGCACTTTCCGCAATTCATGGAATCGCCAGTTGCATCCGCTGCCCACGGTGGCGCTCAACCCGCAAACCGCGGCCGCGCGCGGCATAGACGATGGCGAGGAGGTGCTGCTGCGCACGAGGCGCGGCGAAGTGAGGGTGCGGGCGCAGCTGACCGGCATCGTGCCCGCCGATATGGCCTGCATCTACCATGGCTGGCCGGAGATCGAGGTCAATCGCCTGCTCCACCCGGAACATCTCGACCCCATCTCCGGCTTTCCGGCCTGCAAATCGCTGCGCTGCGCTATTGACAAGGCGCCGCCTCTTTCCGCGTGAGAGATGACGATGCGATTGACCTTTTTCTTTGACGAGAAACGCTGTTCGGGGTGTCTGGCCTGCGTTGTCGCCTGCCGTGACGAGCACGATATCGCCGCACACCTGCCAGCCTATCGTGTGGTGCGGGGGAGGGAGGATGGCCCCTTTGCGCCGGGGGTGAGCTACTCTTCGCAGGCCTGCCAGAATTGCGCCGATGCCCCGTGCCTCGATGTCTGCCCGTCGCAGGCCATCTTTCGCCACGAGGAGACGGGCATCGTC
>JANJUM010000225.1 GCA_024710585.1 Desulforhopalus sp. | reverse complement strand
CGTGCCGGAGGCGGCCATGACAGCCTGGCAGGCGGCCATCATGTCGTAACGTTCTTCGCGTATGACGCGCAGGTCGAGGGATTTTCGCGCTGCAGCGAGGCCGGCGGCATCGAGATCAGCCTCTTCGATGGTGGAGGCCTGGGGCAAAAGAAAAACGGGTCGCCGGCCGCATCGCTCCTCAAGAAGATGCGCCGCATCGAGAAAAACCGGCAGCAGCGAGGAGATCTCGCGCTTGCGGCTGCCGGGGAGCAGGCCGATGCACAGGGCGTCGGCGGCGATGCCATGGCGATGGCAGAACTCCTCGCTCCCCATGGAGGTCGCCACCGTATCGAGCAGAGGGTGGCCGACATAATCAGCGACGACCCCGTGGCGACGGAAGAATTCCTCCTCGAAAGGAAGGATGACGCCGATCTTGTCGACCCGCTGGCGCAGAAGCCGTATCCGCCCCGAGCGCCAGGCCCAAACCTGGGGACTGATATAATAGAAGACAGGAATCCCCAGGCGTTTAGCCTGTTTGGCGAGCATCAGGTTGAAGTCGGGCAGGTCGATGAGGATGAGCAGGTCGGGCCGCTCCTGCCGCATACGGCGTCGCAGCACCCTCTGCGCGGCGACGATGTCGCCGAGATGGGCCAGAACCTCGAAGATGCCCACCACCGAGACTTTGGCGGCGTCGCAGAGGATCTCCATGCCAGAGGAGGCAAGTTCCCTGCCCCCCATGCCGCAGGCTGTCATCTCCGGGAGGCGGCTTCGCATAGCGCGCAGTAGATTTGCGCCATGGAGGTCACCGGAGGCCTCGCCGGTGACGATCATGATGCGAGGGTTCATGGGGCCCCGCCGTCAATCACCTTGCGGTAAAGTTCCAGTTGCTGCAGTTCCCTGTTCTGAGCGATGACCTGCAGAGCCACCTCCAGGGCCCGCCGCCCCTCGACGCCGGAAACCGCAGGCTGGGTCCGCTGCCGGACATGCTGGAGGAAAGAAATGATCTCGCTCTTTAAGGCGTCGCCGTCGGCAAAGCTCTGCAGCGAGACCTCCTGGCGCGGCATGCCGTTTTCACGCAACTCGCGGGAGAGCTTGATGGTCATGATGCGGCGGTTGCCGAAGTCGACGGTGATGTACGATCCCGGCTGAAAGATGCGCATCTTGCGGATATTGGTGCGCGAGACGCGGCTGACGGTGACGTTGGCGGTGGCGCCGTTCTCGAAGATCAGCCGGGCGTTGGCGATATCAGTGCTGCCGGTGACCACCGGCGCCCCTACGGTATGGATGGTCTTCAGCGGCGACTTGACGATATTGAGGATGATATCGATATCGTGGATCATCAGGTCGAGGACCACGTCGACATCGACACCGCGGTTTTTGAAGGTGGCGATGCGGTTGCTCTCGATGAACACCGGGGTGGTGAGGAAGGGCTCCATCGCCTGAAGAGCCGGGTTGAAGCGCTCGAGGTGGCCAATCTGCAGGATGAGCTTGCCGGCCCTGGCCTTGTCGATGAGCAGATCGGCCTCTTCGAGAGTGACGGTCATCGGCTTTTCAAGCAGTACATCGATGCCGCGGTCGAGACACTCCCCCGCTACCAGGCAGTGCAGCGAGGTGGGCACGGCGATTGATACCGCGTCGACCAGAGGCAACAGCTGATGGTAGTCGGAAAACGCCTGGCAACCGCACTCCGCGGCAACCTTGGCGGCCTGGTTCTCGTCGGGGTCGGCCACGCCGACCATGGTCACCTCGGGGATGGCCGCATACTTGTGGGCATGAAACCTGCCCAGATAGCCGACGCCGATCACCCCAACCCTGATGTTCTTCATAGTGCCCTTCCCTAACCAATACCATTTCCGCCCCGGTCCAGTCGTCCCGCGGGCTCTTTGCGCCAGCTGATGTCGGCAGTGGCTCAGATGCCCAGATATGCCTTCTGGATATCCTTGTTGTCGAGCAGTTCCTGGGCTTTGCCGGTGAGGGTGATCCTCCCGTTCTCCATGACATAGCCGCGGTCGGCGATGTGCAGGGCCTGGTTGGCGTTCTGCTCGACAAGAAAGATGGTGGTGTTGTTCTCGCGGTTGATCTGTCTGATGATTTCGAAAATCTGGCGGATGACCAGCGGCGCCAGGCCCATGGACGGCTCGTCGAGGAGCAGCACCCGCGGCCTGGCCATCAGGGCGCGCGACATGGCGAGCATCTGCTGCTCGCCGCCGCTAAGGTTACCGCCATCCTGATTGCGCCGTTCGGCCAGGATTGGAAAGAGCGAGAAGACATAGTCGATGTCCTTCTTCACCTCGGCCTTGTCGCGGCGCAGGAAAGCTCCCATGTCGAGATTTTCCTTGACGGTCAGCTGCGGGAAGATATGCCGCCCCTCGGGAACCTGGCAGATCCCCATTCTGACGATTTCCTCAGGAGGCAGGGCCTGGATCTCCCGCCCTTCGAAGACGATACGTCCGGCCCGACAGGGGACGACACCGCAGATGGTCATCAGGGTGGTGCTCTTGCCGGCGCCGTTGGCGCCGATGAGGGTGATGATCTCCCCCCGGCCGATCTCCACCGAGACATCCTTGATGGCCAGCTTGTTGCCGTAACCGGATTGTACGTTCTCTACACTAAGCATCGACTTCCTCCCCGAGATAGGCCTTGATGACGGCGGGGTTTTCCCGGATCTCGCGGGGCGTGCCCTGGGCGATCTTTCTGCCGTAGTCCATGACGAAGATGCGGTCGGAGAGGCTCATGACGAGCTTCATGTCGTGTTCGATGAGGAGGATGGCCTGGCCTTCGCGGGAGATCTTTTTGATCAGGCCTTCGAGTTCAATGGTCTCCTGGGGGTTCATCCCTGCCGCCGGCTCGTCGAGAAGCAACAGCAGCGGTTCGGTGGCCAGCGCCCTGGCGATCTCCAGCCGCCGTTGCGCCCCATAGGAGAGGTTTTCGGCGAACTCGTCGCAGTGTTCTCCCAGACCGACCTTCTCCAGCATGGCGTAGCTGGTCTCGAGGATGTCCTGCTCCTCGCGCCGCGTGCGAGGATCGCGGAAAATGGCGCCGAGGATGAAGGCCTTGGTGCGGCAGTGGCGGCCGATCATGACGTTCTCGAGCACGGTCATCTTCGGGAACAGTCTGATATTCTGGAAGGTGCGGGCGAGGCCGCGCTCGGTCACCTTGTTGGGTTTGAGGCCGTTGAGCGAGACCCTCTTGCCGCCTGGCGGAGTCAGCCAGACATTGCCCTCGGTCGGCGTGTAGATGCCGGTGATGCAGTTGAAAAAGGTCGTCTTGCCGGCGCCGTTCGGCCCGATAAGGGCGACGATCTCACCGCTGGCGACATCGAGGTCAAGGGCGTTGAGGGCGCGGATGCCGCCAAAGTCCATTGTCAATCCGCTCACTTCGAGTATCGGTTGCGAAGTCATGAGGCTTGTGCGTCGTTATGGGTTTTCTTGTAGACGTAAGTGCGGCGGATGTTGGCGATCAGGCCTTGCGGGCGAAAGATCATCATGCACACGAGAATGGCGCCAAAGGCGAGCATGCGGTACTGCGACAGGCCGCGCAGGTACTCGGGCATGAGGATGAGAATGAGCGCCCCGAGGATGACCCCGACGATGGAGCCCATGCCGCCAAGGACGACGATGGCGAGAATGATCGCCGACTCCATGAAGGTGAAACTGGCAGGGTTGACGAAGGTCGTCTTGCCGGCGAAGACCACCCCCATGAGGCCGGCCCAAAAGGCCCCGAGCGAGAAGGCCACTAGCTTGGTGCGGTGCTTGTCGATACCCATGGCCTGGCAGGCGATCTCGTCCTCGCGCAGGGCGATCCACGCCCGGCCGAGGCGCGAGTTCTGCAGCCGGTTGACGACGAAGATGGTGAAAATGACGAAGAGCACCATGAGGTAGTAGTTGAAGACGATGGAGCCATGCAGATCGAGCTCCATGCCGAACAGCGACGGCCTGGCGATATTGGAGATCCCGCTCGGCCCTTTCGAAAACTCGCCCCAGTTCTCGAGCACGAGACGGATGATCTCGCCAAAACCAAGGGTGACGATGGCCAGGTAGTCACCGCGCAGGCGCAGCACCGGAAAGCCGAGGAGGATCCCGAAACAGGCGGCGAGGAGGCCGCCAAGGGGCAGGATGGTCCAGAAGCCGAGCCCGTAGTGATGATTGAGCAAGGCATAGGTATAGGCGCCGACGGCGTAGAAGGCGACGAAGCCCAGATCGAGCAGTCCGGCGAGACCGACGACGATATTCAGCCCCAACCCGAGCACCACGTACATCAGGGCGGTGGTCATGACGTTGGTCTGATAGGCGGAGAGCAGCTGCGGGAAGGCAATGGCGGCCGCGGCGAGCGCCACGAACAACATGGCCCGCCTGCGCGGGTTGTCGAGAAGGCGATGGATGACCGAAGAGCCGGCCTCCTTCTGCACCGTGGAGGGTTTTGATCGACCTCTGCGCTTTATGAAGAACTGCACCAGCGTATAAATGATGAAGGTGCCGATTGCCATGTAGAGGGCGTTCATCCAGCGCCAGGTAACGGTGCGGGCGATAGGGTCGACCTTGATGACCATCACCGGGAAGGTGAGGAAGACGAACCACAGGGAGATCAAGGCCCCCTTCTTCAGTTCCTGAAAAACTGCCATAGTCGTTTATACCTTCTGATTGGTCGCCTTGCCGAGCAGGCCGGAAGGTTTGAAGATGAGGATCAGCACCAGCAGGGAGAAGGCGAAGACGTCCTCGTAGTCGCTGGATACGTACCCGGTGGCGAAACTCTCGGTGAGTCCGAGGATCATGCTGCCCAACACCGCCCCCGGCACCGAGCCGATGCCGCCGAGCACCGCCGCGGTGAAGGCCTTGATGCCGGCCAGAAAGCCGATATAGAAGTTGATCTGGCCGATATGGGAGGCGATCAGCAGGCCACCGATGGCGGCGAGGCTCGAACCGATGATGAAGGTCATTGAGATGACGCGATTGACGTTGATACCCACCAGGGTGGCCATAGTGCGGTCCTGGGAGGTGGCGCGCATCGCCTTGCCGATCATGCTGAACTTGATGATGAGGGTGAGAATGACCATCACCACCACCGTGGTCACCAGGATGACGAGATCGGTGGAGCCGATGATATGGGCGATGGGCTCCATGAAGGGAAAGTCGCGGATCAGCCGGGGAAAGGGCAGAAAGTCGCTGCTCTGGGCAAGCAGCACGTAGTTCTGCAGAAAGATCGACATGCCGATGGCGCTGATCAGCGGCGACAGCCGCGGCGCATGACGCAGGGGCTTATAGGCGATCTTCTCGATGGTATAGCCATAGGAAGCCGCCCAGACGACGGCCGCCACCCCGGCGATGATGACGATGGCCAGCAGCGGAAAGCCGTAGATGGACAGCACCGTGGCGACGATGAAGGCGGTGAAGGCGCCGATCATATAGATCTCGCCATGGGCGAAGTTGATCAGCCCGATGATGCCGTACACCATGGTGTAGCCGAGGGCGATGAGGGCATAGATGGAGCCCCGGGTCAGCCCGCTGAAGAGCAGTTCGATGAAATAGTCCATGCGGATCAAAAAAAATCTGATGCAAGCGCACACCGGCCTGCATCAGATATCTGAGATTGAAGGGCTCGCTTACTTGGCGACGACGTACTTGCCTTTCTCGACCACGTACATGGAGAAGCCGACGCCGATGGCGTCACCCTTCTGGTCGAAGCTGATCTTGCCCACCGGGGTATCGACCTTCTCCGATTGCAGGACCTTCTTGAGGTCTTCCAGTTTGGTAGAGCCTCCAGCCTTCTCGACGGCGTTGAGCATCACCATGGTGGCGGCGTAGGCGTTTTCGAAGAACATGCCGGCGTCGCTGTTGAAGGCCTTCTTATGGGCTTCCTTGGCGGCCTTGGCCAGCGGGTTGTCGGCATTGTCCTGGGGACCGGCGGCATAAACGCCCTCGGCATCCTCTCCGGCGACCTTGATGAAGGCATCGCCATTGACGCCGTCGTCGGAGACGAACTTGGCGCCGACGCGCTTTTTCTTCATGATGGAGACGATTTTCGAGGCTTCGGGATGATAGCCGCCATAAATGACCGTGTCGGCATCCGATTCCTTGATCTTCTGTACGATGGCCGAATAGTCCATGGCGCCGGGGGTGATGCCCTCGAAGAGCACGACCTGGGCTTTGCCGCCCTTCTCCACTTCGGCCTTGGCACCTTCTGCGAGGGGCTTGCCATAATCGCCTTTGTCATGAATGACGGCGATCTTCTTGGCGCCGAGCTTGTTGACGGCGAAGTCGACCATGGCCGGAGACTGCATGGCGTTAGGGGCGATGGTGCGGAAGAAGTTGGGGTAGTTGCCGCTGGCGGTCAGTTCGTCGCTGGTGGCGGAGGGGGACATGGCGAGGATGCCGGCGTTCTTGTAGATGGGCATGGCGGCGATGGTGGCGCCGGAGCAGATGCCGCCCAAGACGATCTGGGCCCCGCTGGAGACGAGCTTGGTGGCGCTGTTGGTG
>JANJUM010000062.1 GCA_024710585.1 Desulforhopalus sp. | reverse complement strand
GTTTTCCATGTCCCAGGGGGAGACGAACTGCCCCTTTTTGATGTTGACCGGCTTGCCGCTGCGTGCCGCGGCCACCAGCAGATCGGTCTGCCGGCAGAGAAAGGCGGGGATCTGCAGCACGTCGAGCACCTCGGCGGCGGCCGCCACCTGGGTGATGTCATGCACGTCGGAAAGCACCGGCACGCTGAGGTCGCGGCGGATGGCGGCGAGGATCGCCAGGCCTTCCTTCAACCCCGGGCCGCGATAGGAGGACAGGGAAGTGCGGTTAGCCTTGTCGTAGGAGGCCTTGAAGACATAGGAGATGCCGAGGCGGGCGCAGATGCCCTGCATGGTGGTGGCGACGGTCCGCGCCAGATCCTCGGATTCCAGGGCGCAGGGCCCGGCGATGAGCAGCAGCGGCTGGCCGCTGCCGACGGCAATATGGGTGCCGCCGGGGGTGTCGATGGTTACCTGGGGCATGACTGCTCAGCCCTTCTCCTGGTGGGCCAGGGCGGCGGCGATGAAGTCGCGGAAGAGGGGATGCGGGTTCATCGGCTTCGATTTGAACTCGGGGTGGAACTGGCAGCCGAGGAACCAGGGGTGGTCGGCGATCTCGACGATCTCCACCAGGTGGTTGTCGGGCGAAGTGCCGGAGATGGTCAGGCCGGCCTGCTCCAGTCTCTCGCGGTAGTCGTTGTTGAACTCGAAGCGGTGGCGGTGGCGTTCGGAGATCTCGCGCTGGCCGTAGGCGCGGTAGGCATTGCTGTCCTCGGCGAGGACGCAGGGGTAAGCGCCGAGCCGCAGGGTGCCGCCCAGGTCGGACTGGCTGTCGCGCACCTGGGTGGTGTTGGTGCGGTAGTCGAACCACTCCTTCATCATGTAGATGACCGCATCGGGGGTTTGCTCGTCGAGCTCGGTGGAGTTGGCCCGCGCCAGGTTGAGCACGTCGCGGGCGAATTCCACCACCGCCAGCTGCATGCCGAGGCAGATGCCGAAGAAGGGCACCCGGTTCTTGCGGGCGTAGTTGATCGCCTTGATCTTGCCCTCGACGCCGCGCTTGCCGAAACCGCCGGGGACGAGGATGCCATCGCAGCCCTCGAGCAGGGCTGCGACGTTCTTCGACTCGAGGTCCTCGGCGCTGATGTATTCGAGACGGACCTTGGCGGAGTTGGCGATGCCGCCATGCACCAGGGCTTCGTGCAGGCTCTTGTAGGACTCGGTGAGGTCGACGTATTTGCCGGTGATGGCGATGACCACCTCGCGCTTGGGGTTGCGGATGGCGTGCACCAGGTCTTCCCAGGGCTTGATGTTCGGCTGGCCGGTCCAGATATTGAGCAGCTCGAGGATCTTGGCGTCGAGCCCCTCGCGGTGCAGGTGCAGGGGCAGCTCGTAGATGGTGGCGACGTCGATGGCGGTGATGACCGCATCCTGGTCGACGTTGCAGAACAGGCTGATCTTGCCCTTGAGGCTGTTGTCGAGGGGCACCTCGGTGCGGCAGACAAGGATGTCGGGCTGGATGCCGTCGGCGCGCAGCTCGCGCACCGAGTGTTGCGTCGGCTTGGTCTTCACCTCGCCGGCGGTCTTGATGTAGGGCACCAGGGTGAGGTGGATGAAGAGGGTGTACTCCCGACCGAGCTCGGTGCGCAGCTGGCGGATGGCCTCGATGAAGGGCAGGCCCTCGATATCGCCGACGGTGCCGCCGATCTCGATGATGGCGACGTCGGCGCTGTTTTCCAGCTGGAGGATGGCCGCCTTGATCTCGTCGGTGATATGGGGGATGACCTGCACGGTGCCGCCGAGGTACTCGCCGCGCCGCTCCTTGGTGATCACCGAATAGTAGATGCGCCCCGAAGTGTAGTTGTTCTTCTGGGCCATGACGGTGGAGGTGAAGCGCTCGTAGTGCCCCATGTCGAGGTCGGTCTCGGCGCCGTCGTCGGTGACGTAGACCTCCCCGTGCTGGAAGGGGTTCATGGTGCCCGGATCGACGTTGATATACGGATCGAGCTTCTGAAAGGTTACCGTTAGCCCACGGCTCTCGAGAAGGGCGCCGATGGCCGCGGAGGCCAGCCCTTTCCCCAGGGAAGAAAGCACCCCGCCGGTGACGAAAATGAACTTGGTCCGTTTGCTGGTCTTTGGCTTTTTCATGGCCTGCACTATAGCAAGCACCCCCTCTTTTTGAAACAGAAAAGTGGGGGAATGGACCTCCCCGGGGCGGCGCCGGGGGAGCGTGTCATATCACATTAGTGTAGCGTTTTGTCGGGGGCGATCCGGCCGCAGCGGCATGGCCATGGCGGGAAGAGCGGTGCCGCGTCAGCGGCCGTCGAGGATGTCGCCGAGCTTCTTGCCGTCGACCTCGGCGGTGAAGAGACGCTGGAGGATTTCCTCGACCCTGCCCTCTTCGTCTTCGGGGATGAGAAAGCCGGGCAGCGGTCTGGCGGGGAGGGTGCGGAGGCGGGCCTGGATGGTCAGGATGGGGTCGAGGTGACTGGCGACAGGGGCAAAGTGGCTGATGTCGAGCAGTGCGGCGAGGACGTCCTCGAGCCGCCCCCAGTACTCCTTCTGGCCGAGGTGCTCGGCGACCTGGGTGATGGCGGTGACCGCGTCGAAGTACCACGGCGGCACCGCCGCCGGTTGCTGCGGGCGGCAGGGCTCGGTGGAAGCGAAGAGGCGGCAGGCGAGGGGCCGCGCCGGGTAGATGCGGCAACGGCCGCCCTGCAGGAACAGGCAGGGGCGTGCTGTTGTCTGGTCATCCTCGGGAAGTTCCCGGCCTTCGAGGCAGGCGGCGGCGAAATCGTTCAGGGTGTGCGTCGGCGGGGTACGGGTGGGGCGGGTGGCCAGGCCCTCGCCCAGCCAGCGCTGGAGACCGTGCTCCAGGCAATAGTGGAGGATCTTTTCTCCTTCGGCGGCGGTGATGGTGACCAGATCGGTGCAGCAGGCGCAGCAACCCGGGGCGCAGGTGAAGGGCAGCGTCGCGGTCCAGGCGTCGACGACCCCGTACATGGTGTCGAGGATGAGGCTCTTGTTCATCTACATTCCTCCTCCGCCCGGCACCATCAGTGCCAGAGCGGCATAGCGTGAGGTCTTGCCGAGCAGCACCGGCAGGGAGAAGAGGGCGAAATCGACCTTGAAGATCCCCGCCAGCAGGCAGAGGGGGTCGCCAACTATCGGCACCCAGCTGAGCAGCAGCGACCATACCCCGTAACGGCTGTAGAGGGTTCTTGCCCGCTCGAGCTGCGTGTCGTCGATGCGCAGCAGGCGGCGGGTGAGTAGTTCCGAGCCGCAGCGGCCGATGAGATAGGTGGTGGAGGCGCCGAGAAAATTGCCGACGCTGGCGGTTGCCACCAGCGCCAGCAGGGAATGGCCCTGGACGAGGAGCACCAGCAGCAGCCACTCCGAGCCGATGGGCAGCAGCGTTGCGGCGAGGAAGCTGAGGAGAAAGAGGGTCGGCAGGGCGGCGTGTTCGGCGAGGGCCGAGAAGGGTTCCATGGGCCCCGAGGGTATTCCAAAAGATGAGGTTTGGCAATCTCCAAAACCGCTGTCGTCCTTGCCGCAAGGAGCATCGAGGCCTATTTGGCTGGGAAAACCGGCGCATTTCTGCTAAAGAGAGGCTTTCCATGAGGCAAGTCGGCCGGCATCCGGCCGACGGTGAGACAAGGTTTTTGACGAGAGGGGAGTTCGATGGTGGTGGCAAAGGCGGTGGTGGCAGTGGCGATGGTGATGCTCGGCGTTCTGACCTCGGCGGGGAAGGGCCAGGCGGCCGATGCCAAGTTTACGCGGTGGCTGGAGGAATTTTCCGCCAAGGCGGCAAGCGAGGGCATCAAGAAATCCACCTGGGACACGGCGTTCGTCGGCGTCACCGAGCCCGACCCCCTGGTCCTCGAGAAGGCTGCCTATCAACCGGAGTTCACCACCGAGATCTGGGACTATCTCGACACCCGTGTCAACCCGCTGGCCATCGCCAAAGGCAAGAAGATGGCAGAACTCCATGCCGCCACCCTGGCGGCGGTGGAGAAGCGCTTCGCCGTGGAATCTTCCCTGCTCCTCGCCATCTGGTCGATCGAATCCAACTACGGGTCGATCCTCCAGCAGCCCGAGCGGCTCTTCTACGTCCCCTCGGCCCTGGCCACCCTTGCCTATGGGGACGCCAAGCGCCAGAAGTTCGCGCGCACCCAGCTCACCGCCGCCCTGAAGATCCTGCAGAGCGGCGAGGTCGGCCGCGCCCACCTCATGGGTTCCTGGGCCGGGGCCATGGGCCATACCCAATTCATTCCCACCAGCTACCTCGCCTATGGCGTCGACATGGACAACAACGGCCGCCGCGATATCTGGAACTCCATCCCCGACGCCCTGGCCACCGCCGCCAACCTGTTGCGCGAGAACGGCTGGCGCCCTGGCCTCCCCTGGGGCTACGAGGTGGTCGTCCCCTCCGGGGGCGAGCGTCTGCAGCAGGAGAGCAGGACGGTGGGCGAATGGGTCAGGCAGGGCTTTCGCCGCGCCGACGGCAAGCCCTTCCCCTCCCCGGACGACAAGGCGGTGCTCAAGGTGCCTGGTGGGTCGGGTGGACCGGCCTTCCTCATGCTGCATAACTTCTCGGTGATCAAGCGCTACAACAACTCCGACTCCTACGCCCTGGCAGTGGCCCTGCTTGCTGACCGCATCGCCGGGCGCGGCGGTGTCCTCGTTCAGCCCTGGCCGCGCCCGGCCGGCTCGCTCAGTGCCGAGGAGAAGCTGGAACTGCAGGAGCGCCTTCAGCAGCGCGGCCTTTATATCGGCGAAGTCGACGGCCACCTCGGGCCGGCCACGGAACAGGCCATCCGCAACTTTCAGCAGCAGGCCGGCCTCGCCGAGGACGGGCTCGCCTCGCAGACCGTCCTCCGCGCCCTGCGTCGCTAAGCCCTGCGGCACGCGGCAGGGCTGGCGCTGTCCGGAAATACCTTGCTGCGCCGCGGGAAAAGAGGGTATCATAAACTCCGGCGTCATCGCTGCCGATGTGGCGGTGACGCTGTCGTTTTCACCCTTACCTTCCTTTCCCCCGCAAAGATCCCGCCCCTTCCCGCCGGCACGTCGCGGGAGCAGACCTTCAGGCCATTATGACGAGAGTAAACGTTCTCATCGGCATTGCCATTGCCGTGGTATCCATCAGTTTCTGGGCGCTGCTCAACCGGCAGGAGACCGAGCCCCCCTGGCCCAAACGCATCCAGGGCTTTTCCTTCTCACCGATGCAAGCCTGGAACAACCAGATCGAGCACAACCTGCCGACGGTCGAGGAAATCGAGGCCGATCTCAAGCTGGTCTCCGACAAGACCTATGCCATCCGCCTCTACACCACCGAGGGCGTGCTGGCGGAGATACCCGCCATGGCCGCCAAATACGGCCTCAACGTCAGCCTCGGGGCGTGGATCGACAAGAACCTCGAGGAGAACGAGCGCCAGGTCGAGACGGTCATCCGTCTGGCGCGGGAAAACCATCGCAATGTCATCCGCGTCATCGTCGGCAACGAGTCGATGCTGCGCGGCGAGACCACGGTCAAGGAGATCGGCGCCTATCTCGACCGGGTGCGCGCGGCGGTGGACGTGCCGGTGAGCACTGCCGAGCCCTGGCATATCTGGGTCAAGCACCCCGAACTGGCCAATCACGTCGACTTTGTCGCCACCCACATGCTGCCCTACTGGGAGGGCATCCACCTCGACAAGGCGGTCGACTATATCGTCGAGCATATGGAGATGCTGCAGAAGACCTTCCCGCAACTGCCGGTGGTGATTACCGAGGTCGGCTGGCCGAGCAATGGCCGCACCCGCAAGGCGGCGGTGGCCTCGCCCTTCAACGAGGCCACCTTCCTGCGCCGCTTCATCAAGCGGGCAGAGGAACTGAGCTACACCTACTACATCATGGAGGCCTTCGACCAGCCCTGGAAGCGCACCAGCGAGGGCTCGGTCGGCGCCTACTGGGGGGTCTACGACGCCGACCGCAAGGCCAAGTTCCCCTTCACCTCGCCCATTGTCGAGGTGCCGAACTGGCGAACCCTGGCCGGCATTTCCCTGGGCATCGCCATCATCACCTTCGCCCTGCTGCTCATCGACTCCACCACCCTGCGCAAGCGCGGCCGTGGCTTTCTCGCCTCCATCGCCTTTATCGCTTCCACCGGGGCGGTGTGGATCGTCTACAGCTATACCCAGCAGTATCTGACCTTGTCGATGATCGTCGTCGGCCTGCTCATGCTCATCGGCATCATCGGCGTAGTCATCGTCCTGCTCGCCGAGGCCCATGAGTGGGCGGAGGCCATCTGGGCCGACGGGCGGCGCCGCAACCTGCTTCCCATCGAGGCCAGCGACGATCAGCTGCCCATGGTCTCGGTGCACGTCCCGGCCTACAACGAGCCGCCGGCGATGCTCATCGAGACCCTCGACGCCCTGGCCAGGCTCGACTACCCACGCTTCGAGGTGGTGGTGGTCGACAACAACACCAAGGATCCCGAGGTCTGGGAGCCGGTGCAGGAGCACTGCCTGCGGCTCGGGCCGCGCTTCAAGTTCTATCACGAGGGGCAGCTGGCCGGCTTCAAGGCCGGGGCGCTCAACTACGCCCTGGCCAAGACCGCCCCCGAGGCCGAGGTGGTGGCGGTGATCGACAGCGACTATCAGGTCACCCCCACCTGGCTGCGCGATCTGGTGCCGCAGTTTCTGCGCTCGGAGGTGGCCATCATTCAGGCGCCGCAGGACTATCGCGACGAGGGCGAGAACCTCTTCAAGGCGATGTGTTATGCCGAGTACCGTGGCTTTTTCTATATCGGCATGGTGACCCGCAACGAGCGCAACGCCATCATCCAGCACGGCACCATGACCATGGTGCGCAAGGCGGTGCTCGAGGAGGTCGGGCGGTGGGCCGAGTGGTGCATCACCGAGGACGCCGAGCTCGGTCTGCGCATCTTCGAAAAGGGCTACGAAGCCCTCTATATCGCCAAAACCTACGGCCGCGGCCTCATGCCGGACACCTTCATCGACTTCAAGAAGCAGCGCTACCGCTGGGCCTACGGCGCGGTGCAGATCATCCGTCATCACGCCAAGGCCTTGCAGTGGCGCAACCAGAGCCGGCTCACCTACGGGCAGCGCTACCACTTCATCGCCGGCTGGCTGCCGTGGATCGCCGACAGCATCAACCTCATCTTCACCATGGCGGCCCTGGGCTGGAGCATCGGCATGCTCCACTTTCCCCGCCACGTCGACCCGCCGATGATCATCCTCTCGGCGGTGCCCCTGGCCTTCTTCGTCTTCAAGATCGCCAAGATGTTCTATCTTTACCGCAGCCGCGTCAAGGCGACCCTCTCCCAGACCCTGGCCTCGGCCCTGGCCGGGCTCGCCCTGTCGCACACCATCTCCAAGGCTATCCTCTTCGGCATGGTCACCAGGAGCCTGCCCTTCTTCCGCACCCCGAAAAAGGTCGAGGGGCGCGCCTTCTGGTACGCGCTGCAGTCGGCGCGGGAAGAGGCCATGATCGCCCTGGCATTGATCCTCGGGGCCATCGTCCTCGCCAGGGCGCAGGATGTTGATCCGCCCCCGGACACCATCGTGTGGATTGTCGTGCTGCTGGTGCAGTCCATTCCCTACCTGGCGGCGGTGGCCATGGCCATCATCAGCGCCTTCCCGCATATGCCGGGCAGGTTGATCAGCACCATTACCGCCCCACCCGCCAAGAGGATCGGCAAAGCTGGGGAGAAGGAAACCGCGGAGGCGGTGACCGCCGGAGAATAGGGTGGGGAGGCGGGCGTCTCTCCTCTAGCGACGCTCGCCGATGGCGAAGAAGCCCGCTCCGGTAAGCTTGGCGAGGTCGGCCGGGCGCAGCTCGAGGTCGAGGCCGCGCTTGCCGGCGCTGACGAAGATGGTGGGGAAGTGCTCGGCGCTGCTGTCGATGACCGTCGTCAGACGTCGTTTCTGGCCCAGCGGGCTGACACCGCCAATGACATAGCCGGTGACCCGTTCCACTGCCGCCTTATCGGCCATTTCCGCCCGTTTCGCGCCCATGGCCCTGGCCAGCTGCTTGAGGTTGAGGGTCGTCGCCACCGGCACCACGGCCACCACCAGGGCCTGGTCGTCGGTCTGTGCCACCAGGGTCTTGAACACCCGCTGCGGGTCGAGGCCCAGTTTCTGCGCCGCTTCCTCGCCATAGGACGTGGCGGTCGGGTCGTGGTCGTAGCTGTGCACGGTATAGGGGATCTTCGCCTTCTTGGCGCTGTTGATCGCCGGGGTCATCGTCTGTCGTCTCCGCGGGGTGGGGAAGAGGCGGCCCGCGCCTCGGATCCGGGCGTGGCATGTGCCGGGGTGGGCGCGAGGGGTTCGGGCGTCGCATCAAGGCACAGACCGGTGCCGCAGCACTCCGGACACTCCTCCCAGGTGAGCAGGAAGCGGCTCTCGCCCTGAAAGAAGGAGGTCTGCCCCGAGCCGCCGCATGCCGGGCAGGGGGTGGTGGCGGTTTTCATGGTTGGTGCACGTTGGTTGAGGTGTGGAGGGCCGTATGAGTTGTCGTGTCGACATATACCACGAGAAAAGGTCTGGCGCCAGGGGCGGCCGAGGACGGTGAAAAAGGTCTTGCCGTCGCCATTCCGCCGCACTAGGATGGGCGGCCGGCGCCGGCCGCGAACGGTCGGTGGAGACGGGGTTTTGACGTAGCGAGGGAGCAGTGGTGGCGGAGCAATTCTATTCCTTTTCCAGTCCTGAGGGTCCAAGCGGCGAGGCGCTGGCAGAGGTGCCGGCGAGGTGGGGCAAGGCGGAGATCAAAGTCAAGTTCATGCACCGCGGCCTGCGTCGCGGCCGGTCGGCCGCCGCCTTCCTGCGCCAGTTTCCCGGGTCGCTGCCGCAGTGGCGGAACTGTCTCTTCACCTTCGACGTCGACTGCCGCGAGTATGACTGGCTGGTGGTCTATCAGGATCTGCCCCGCGGCGACTCCTTCCTCACCGAGGAGCGGCTCGCCTGCCCGCGCCAGCGCACCCTGCTGATCACCGGCGAGCCTTCGACGATCACCGTCTTCGGCAGGGACTATCTGCGCCAGTTCGGCTGGGTGTTGACCTTCCAGGAGCCGTGGGCGATGCGTCACCCGGGGGCGATCTTCCACCACCCCGGGCTGATGTGGCACTATGGACTGCCATTTTCGGGGGGGGAGTTCATCAGCTGGGATCAGCTGGCAGCCACCGCGCCGCTCCCCAAGTCGAGGTCCATCTCCACCGTCTGCTCGCAGCGCACCGGCAGGGTCACCCTCCATTCCGCCCGGGTCGACTTCACCGGGCGCCTGCAGATGGATTTCCCCGAACTCGACGTCTATGGCCACGGCGTCAAGCCGATGAACGACAAGGCCGAGGCCCTCGATCCTTACCGCTACCACGTTGCCGTGGAGAACCACGTCTACGACCATCACCTCACCGAGAAGCTGCCTGACGCCTTCCTCGGCTATACCCTGCCCTTCTACCACGGCGCCCCCAATGCCGACCGTTACTTTCCGAAAGAGAGCTTCGTCGCCATCGATATCAACGATTACCGGCGCACGCGGGAGATCATCGCCGCCACCCTGGCCGGTAACGAATACCAGGACCGCCTGCCGTATATCGTCCAGGCGCGGCGGCTGGTGCTGGAACAGGAAAACCTCTTCGCCATCGTCAGCCGCGAGATCGCCTCGCGGCACCACCTGCCGGCGGGCAGCGCCCGCGGCCAGGTGATCCGCAACCGCCCCACCATGCGCCTCAAGAACCCCCTCGCCGGGCTACGCAGCCTCGGCGAAAAGATGGCCATCAAGACCTATCACCGCCTCACCTACAGCCGCCGCAACAAGAGCCGCGGCCTGTGACAGGCCTTCTCCCCGCCGGTCATTCGGCGCGAAAGAGGAGGAAGTCCCGGCCATAGGGGAAGAACAATGGCACCTGGGTGACCCCGGTCTTGTCGCGCAGGCTGGCGCTGGTCTCCAGGGTGCGCCGCACCAGATCCTCGACCCCGGTTACCGATCCGCCCATGCCGTTGAGCAGGGCGTGGGCGAAGAGGCCGTTTTTCCCATAGCCGTCGAGGGCTTCCTGCACCGAGCCGGCGGCGGTGAGGAGATGCACCCCCATCTTGCGCGCCAGTACCCCGAGGCGCGCCTCGTAGAGGCTGCCGACGATGTCGTCGGTGCCTCCGGCATGGCAGGAGTCGATGATGACGAACTGCCTCAGCGCCTTGATCTTCTTGGAAATGTCTACAAGTTCGTTGGAGCTCAGCAGGGTGTTTTCGGCCAGATTGCCGTCGTAGTCGTGGGTGAGCAGGTAGTACTGGTCCTGGAGGAGGACGCCGTGCCCGGCGAAGTAGAGGACGAAGCTGTCGTGGGGGTTGACGATCCGTGACAGCTCGTTGATCTTTTTGATGATCGCCGCCTTGCCGGCCCGCTCGTTGTCGAGGGTCTCGTGGTGCACGGCGGCGGGAGAGAACAACCCCGCCGCCCTCTCGGCGAGGCGGGCACGAACGCTGGCGGCGTCTTTGGCGGCAAAGCGCAGGTTAACCGCCCGCTCGCGGTACTTGTTGATGCCGATGGTGAGAATATAGAGGTGGGGGGTGGGCGCCTTGGCGGCATGAAAGCGCGTGGTCACCGCCGGGCTCTGCAGGGTGTTGCCCTTGTTGAAGGCGGCCAGCGAGAGCTCGTTCTCCCCGGCCACCGGGTCGATCTCCTTGCAGTCGCTGAAGTGGTTGCCTTTTTCGTGGCTGACCAGGGGCATCGGGTTGCCGGTGGTGTTGCTCCACACCTGGCTCATCCGTTCGTGGATGGCCGAGCCGTTCATCGCCATGAGGGGGATGTTGATCGGCGGAGTCTTGACGATGTCGCGGTAGTATCCGTCGGAGACGATGAGCTTGCCGTTGTGGTAGAGGCGCACCTCGCCGATGCCGCCAGGGCCGCTGGCCTGGTAGCAGACCTTGGCCGCGGTGCCGTCGGCGTCGCCGGGGACGGAGGTGAAGCTCACCGTCGGCGGCGGGCTGGAGACCGCTTCGGCGAGGGTCAGCGGTGCGATGGGGCGCGTCTCTTCCCCGTGCAGGGTGGCAATGACCACGTCGGGGCGGAAGAAGGGGTCGAAGAGCCGCTCCAGGGCAAGGCGCCGGCCGCCGGACTCGATGGCGAGGTCGCGCGGCCCCCGCGGCGAGCCGTTGAAGTAGCCTTCGGCGGTGATCGCCAGCCATTCACCATCGGTGAAGCTGGTCAGCGTCGCCCGCTCCCTTCCCGTGACAGTGTCGTAGACCTTGATCCCCGCCCCGGCCATGGGGAGAAAGAGCGATTTGCCGCTGCGGTCGAAGATGCCGGTGGCCAAAGTGGAGGGAGTCGTCCCTCCGCTGCCTGCCGGGCCGCCGGTAAGACGCGCCACAAGCTTGCCGGTCTCGAGGTCATAGATGGCTGGCGTCGTGGAGAGGACGAAGCCGAGGCGGTCATCGGGGGAGAGTGCGGTTCCCCATACCCCCTGCCACAGGGCCTCGTTGCCGGAATAGGTGGCGAGGACCCTGCCGTCGGCGACGTTCCAGCGACGCACCAGGCCGTCGCCGGCAGAGCTGGTGAAGATGAAGGAGCTGTCCGAGGAGACGGCGATACCGGTGATGCCCCCCTGCAGGCTACGCGTGTGGCCGGCCCAGTGCTGCACCTTTTCGGTGGTGTTGACATCCCACATCTTCACCGAGGCGTCGGGGCCGCCGCTGACGATATAGCTGCCGTCGGGGGTGAAAACGGCGTGGACAGCCTTGGGCTGCCCCGGCAAGGACGAAGTGTGGCCGGTGTCGAACTGGCGGAGGAACTCACCGCTGGCGGCGTCGAAGAGGTAGATATAGGTACCGTGGCCGGCCATGAGGGTATGGCCGTCGGGGGAGAAGGCGACGGTGGTCAGCTCCTTGTCGAGGTTGGGGAAGCTGCGCACCCTCGTGCCCTGGTCGAGATCCCACAGTTCGAGGCTCGATGCGCCCTTTTTGGCCTTGCCGCCGACCAGCGCCTTGGTGCCGTCCGGGGAGATGGCGGCCGTGGCCGAGAGGGCCAGGCCGTCGAGGGGAATGGCCCGCAGGCGCCGTCCCAGACCGAGGTCCCAGAGGTGCAGGGTGGCGCCTCTGGCGGAGGAGACAGCACCGTCCCCCGTGGTGGCCGGACCGCTGAGGGCGAGCAGCCGGTCACCATGCTGCGCCAGGGACATGGCGACGATCTCCTCTGCCGGTCGCTCGAGGGTCAGCGCCACCCCGGAGAGCCGCAGGCTCGGTGTCTGGGGCAGTGGGGCGCAGGAACAGAGCAGGAGGAACCAGCAGGTCAGTATACTTCTGTAGGCAAGGTGCATCGCCGCCTCGTCGAGGGCTTGAGGTTGTGGGGCTATAGGCCGGGGGGCCGGGCCGCTGCAGCCTCCTCAATAGCCGATCTCCGGCGAGGTTGCAAAGGGCTTTTCGCCGCCTCGGGGGAGAAGCTCTCGCAGGGCTTGCGCTTCGCCGGAGAAGGCGATACCCTTGCCGCTTCCGCACCCTCTCTGGCGGGCCGCAGCCGTCAGGCCGTGCAGGGTGCACGTCAACTCAGCAACTCTCGCCATGGCCAAAGCAGGTTCCGACCCACCCGCGAAAAAACGCCCCACCGGCACCAGAGCTCCGCGAACGCCATCCTCTACCGGCAGGGGCAAGGGGGGAGGCGGCAAAAAGGCCGTGCTCTCCCCACCGGCACCCCTCTTTTCGCCGGCGCGGCGGCTGATGCTGGCGGTGGTGGAGATGGTCGGGGTGACGAGTATCGGCGGGGTGGCGGTGGTGGTGCTGCTCGGTCTCTTCGCCCAGCGCTTTTCCGGACGCGACCTCCTTGGCAGCCTGCTCCCCTTCGCCGCCGCGGTGCTGGCGATAATCGCCGTCGGCGGCGTCGGCCTCTATCTCTGGCATAAGCTGCGCGGCCGCCTGCTGAAGGTCTCGCCGCTCCTGCCGCCGTTGCTGGTCATCGCCATTGGCTGCCTGCTGGCGGCCACCCTGCCTCGAGAGAGGCTGTACCAGGCTTTCGTCTCCTACCGTCTCCTCGTCGGCGGCCGCGAGGAGGCGGAACGTCAGACCCTGGCCCATCAGGTCTACGCTTCCTATCGTCGCCACGATCTTGTCCAGCTGCAGCGGATGATCGACCGTGCGCAGCCCTTTGGCGAGGCCATCGACGAGGCGGCGCACCGGTTCGCTCTCGACGCCGATCTCCTTAAGGGGCTAGCCGCGACCGAGTCGTCCTTCTTGCCGCGGCCAAGCGGCGACGGCGGCCAGGGCCTGTTCCAGATCACCCGCGTCCCCGATCAGGCGCTGGCTGCCGCCAACCACCACTTCCCCTCATCGCGGCGCAAGCTCGACGACCCCCGCTACAACGCCTATGTTGGCGCGGCCACCTTGCGCCACTATCTTGGCGAGATGAAGGACGATCTTTTCCTCGGCCTGCTCGCCTATAACATCGGCCCGGCCAACGGCGGCCTGCGCTTTATCATGGGGCAGTACGGGGCCACCGATTTCGTCACCATCCAGCCCTACCTGATGCAGCTGCCCCGCGACTATCCGATACGGGTGCTGTCCTACGCCCTGGCCTTTCGCCTGGCACGCCTGCAGGGGCGGCTGCCCGCCTACGAAGAGGGGAAGAACGCCGTGGCCATCCAGCGCATCGGTATTCCGGGGATGTGACTGCGGCGGGGCGGCGGCTTCTGTCAGTGTCTGGTGCGTTTCGCAAGCGGCAGCCGCCGCCTCATTGCCGACCGGGAGCCGCCTTCCCCGCCCCCGGCCGCACCGGGTGGTAGTGGACGAAGACGCGGCGCATGAGATCGATCTCCTCCAGCAGCACATCCTCGACGCGGGTGGCGATACGGTCCCCCTCGGCCACGGTCAGGTCGGGGGAGATGCCGATGGTGAGGTTGACCACGAGATAGACGCCGAAACGGTGGCCGTGGACTTCCTCGACGTCGAGGACCTCGTCCATCCCCGCCAGGACGTGGCGGATTTCTTCGGTGAGCTTCTTGCCGGGCAGGGTGGTCATGAGATCGGCGGTGGATTCGCGGATGATCTCCACCCCGGTGAGGAGGATAATGATGGCCACCACCGCCCCGGCGAGAGGGTCGACGAAGGGGTAGCCGAATTGGCCGGCGGCGATGCCGATGGTGGCAGCCAGGGCCGAGAAGATGTCGTTGCGGTGGTCGGCGGCCAGGGCGAGGAGAACGTTGTTGCGCGTCTCCCGGCCGACCTTGCCGGTCCACAGGGAAAGCCAGATCTTCACCGCGATGGTCGCCAGGGCGATGATCAGCGCCAGGGACGACGGGCCGACCCCCTCGCCGGGCACGGTGAGCAGGTCGTAGACATTGCCGATGGACGACCAGAAGATGGAGATGGCGGTGGAGATGACGAAGGCCCCGACCACCACCGCGGCGATGGACTCGAGGCGGTCGTGGCCGTAGGGGTGCTCCTTGTCGGCGGGCTTGCTCGACAGCCCCATGAAGATACGCACCACGATGCCGTAGGCGACGTCGGAGGTGGAGTTGATGCCGTCGGCGAGCAGCGCCGGGCTGTGGCCGATGATGCCCACGGTGGTCTTGAGCACCGCCAGCAGGGCGTTGGCAGCCAGGCCGACGTTGATGGCTAGAAGGCCCCTCGCGTGCCGCTGTTCATTGTCGATCATGGTTTGTGGCTCTCGTTGAGCTCTTCCAGGCACCAGCTCTCGCGGAGGTAGGCGATGCCGGCGTGGTTGGTGAGGTCGAGGTGGATAGGGGTGATGGAAACCAGGCCGATGGCCAGGGCGTGGACATCGGTATCCTCGCCCAGGTCGGGGACCGGGGTGCCGCCGCCGATCCAGTAGTGGGTGGTTCCGCGGGGGTCGAGGGCCTCGTGGATCGAGTTTTCCCACAGGCGCCGGCCTTGGCGGGTGACGCGCAGGCGGCAGGGCCGGCCGGTGCTGGGGACGTTGATATTGAGCAGGGTGTCCGCCGGCAGGGGGCTGGCCAGCGCCCTCGCCGCCATGAGGGCTGCGACGCGCATCGCCTCGCGGAAGTCGTGGGGCGGGCTGCCGCCCACCGACAGGGCCAGGGAGGGAATGCCGTACATGGTGCCTTCGATGGCCGCCGAGACGGTGCCCGAATAGGAGATGTCGTCGCCAAGGTTGGGGCCGGCGTTGATTCCCGAGACGAGCAGGTCGGGCGGGCTGGCGAGGATCTTCTTGAGGCCGACGGCGACGCAGTCGGTGGGGGTGCCGTCGATGGTGTAGCGGTCATCGCCGAGAGGGGTCACCTTGAGCGGGCGGTTCATGGTCAGCGAGTGGGAGACCGCCGAGTTGTCGCGATCGGGGGCGATGACGACGATGCGCCCGAGGGGGGCCAGGGCCTCCTGCAGCCTGGCCAGGCCGGGGCTGTGGATGCCGTCGTCGTTGGTGAGCAGAATGGTGGGTGGTGGGGTCATGGCTGGCTGGCTGCGGCCTCCTCTTCGACGATCTCCCAGAAGGCGCGCACCACCGGGTTGCGCTGGCTCCTCGCCAGGGTGCAGACGCCGACGGTGAACGGGGTCAGCGGCGGCCGGGGGTGGAGCACCTGCACCTCCTCCCTGAGGCTGTTTTTCTCCAGCACCAGCTGCGGCACGACGCCGACGCCGCAGCCCATGCCGACCAGGGCGATGATCGCTTCGTTGCCGGACACCTGGGCGTAGACATGGGGCGTGACCCCCTTGTCGGCGAACCACCTCTCGCCGCGCAGTCGACCGAGCCCCTCGCTGGGGAGGATGACCGGGGTTTTCTCCCAGTCGATGGCGCCACGGGAGTAGACTACTGTCTCCGGCGAGTTCTTCGGCAGGATGAAGACCAGCTCGGTCTTGGCCAGGGTGACGAAGTCGATGTTTTCCGGCAGGTGGTCGGGGAGGGCGGCCACGGCGATGTCGACCTCCTTGCCCTGCAGCCTGGGCAGGGCGCGGGCGGCGTCGCCGGTCTGCATGCGCAGCGTAACCCGCGGGTGGGCCTTGCGGAACCTGGCGAAAAGGCGGGGCAGGATGGAGAAGACCGCCGTCACCGAGCAGTAGATGGCCAGCTCGCCGCGCAGCGCGGTGTCGTTCTGCAGGCAGTTCTGCAGCGTTGCCCAGCGGCTGATGGTCTCCTCGCAGTACTCCTTGAAGAGCTTGCCGGCCGGGGTCAGGCTGACGCTGCGGTTGTTGCGGAAGAACAGCGGCTCGCCCACCTCGCTCTCCAGCCGCTGGATGGTGCGGGTCAGGCCGGAGGCGGTGATATTACACTCGACGCTGGTGCGGGCGAAGTGCAGGGTGGAGGCAAGGTGGCGAAAGAGTTCCAGTTCCCTGATATTCATGGTCAAAGGACGGTGGCGGGAAAGGGCCGGTGCGGGCCCGGGAAGAGGAGTCGGAGCGGGCCAATGATGAAAATATTGCAATGACGGCAACACAATATCACGAACAAATCACTTGACGCAACAGAACTTTCCCAATATATCGGGGAAAGGTTAGACCACTGGTCGCAAGATCGATGAAACATTCTACAGATACGGAGAAAACACATGGGTGCCAATTATTTCAACAGCCTGCCGCTGCGTCGGCAGATCGAGGAGTTGTCGAAGTGCCGTTTCATGGATGCCGCCGAGTTCGACGGCGTCGAGTACCTCAAGGGTAAGAAGGTGGTCATCGTCGGCTGCGGCGCCCAGGGGCTCAACCAGGGGCTCAACCTCCGCGACAGCGGGCTCGACGTCTCCTACGCCCTGCGCGCCGAGGCCATCGCCGAGAAACGGCAGTCGTGGAAGAACGCCACCGACAACGACTTCGTCGTCGGCACCTATGAAGAACTCATCCCCAGCGCCGACCTGGTGATCAACCTCACCCCGGACAAGCAGCACAGCAAGGTGGTATCGGCGGTCATGCCGCTCATGAAGAAGGGGGCCTGCCTCTCCTATTCCCACGGTTTCAACATCGTTGAGGTGGGCATGAAGGTGCGCGAGGACTTGACGGTCATCATGGTCGCCCCCAAAGCCCCCGGCACCGAGGTGCGCCAGGAATACAAGCGCGGCTTCGGCGTGCCGACGCTGATCGCCGTGCATGGCGAGAACGACCCCAACGGCGAGGGCTGGGACATCGCCAAGGCCTACTGCTGCGCCACCGGCGGCGACAAAGCCGGGGTGCTGGAGTCATCCTTCATCGCCGAGGTCAAGTCAGACCTCATGGGCGAGCAGACCATCCTCTGCGGCATGCTGCAGACCGGCTCGCTGCTTTGCTTTGACAAGATGGTGGAGAAGGGCATCGATCCCGGCTACGCCGCCAAGCTGGTGCAGAACGGCTGGGAGGTGATCACCGAATCGCTCAAACTCGGCGGCATCACGGCGATGATGGATCGCCTCTCCAATCCCGCCAAGATCAAGGCCTATATCCTCTCCGAGGAGTTGAAGAACATCCTGCGCCCCCTCTTCGAGAAACATATGGACGACATCGCTTCCGGGAAGTTCTCGGAGACGATGATGGCCGACTGGGCCAACGACGACGCCGATCTGCTGCGCTGGCGCAAGGAGACCCGGGCTTCCGCCTTCGAGCAGGCCCCGTCCACCGATGTCGAGATCCGCGAACAGGAGTACTATGACAAGGGCATCCTCATGGTGGCCATGGTCAAGGCCGGCGTCGAGCTGGCCTTCGACGTCATGGTCGACTGCGGTATCAAGGAGGAGTCGGCCTACTACGAGTCCCTGCACGAGGTGCCGCTGATCGCCAACACCATCGCCCGCAAGAAGCTCTACGAGATGAACGTGGTCATCTCCGATACCGCCGAATACGGCAACTATCTCTTCGCCAATGCCGCGGTGCCCCTGCTCGCCGATTTCATGAACACCATCGACACCGACGTCATCGGCCGCGGCCTCGAACTGGAGGATACCGGCGTCGACAACCTCGACCTCATCCAGGTCAACGAGGGCATCCGCTACACCGCCATCGAGGCGGTGGGCGAGGAGCTGCGCTCGCACATGAAGGCCATGAAGCCGATTTTCTAAACCGCCTCCTCCCCCCAGGCGCTTGTAACCGCGGGGGGGAGAGGGAGCGCCATGTCGCGCATTGACGGGGAACCCGGGTCTGATGGCCCGGGTTCCCCGTTTTTTTTGTGGTGGAGGGAAAAAAATCTCCCGGGAGGGGGTGCGGTGGGAAAAATGTCAGACATGCCGGCTAAGGTGCTGGAATCATGGCCGCACGATCCGATTGCCAGAGGCTTCCCCGGCGGAACGCCTCCCGCGGGCGGCGGCTCTTACCCACAACCCTTTTTGATGGAGGTAGTATGAAGAACGTACGTGCACTGCTGCTGGTTGTCGTTGGCGCCATCCTCTTCGCGATGACGCCCGTTTCGGGGATGGCTGCGGCCGCCGAGAAAAAGGAGGCGCCCAGGGAGGCGGCGGCCGCCGTTGCTCAGGCGGGCAAGGCGGCTCCCCAGGGGCAGGCGGCGGTCGCTCCCGAGGCCCTGGGAGCCGTGGGGAGTGTCAATATCAACACCGCCAGCGCAGAGCAGCTCACCGCCCTGCCGGGCATCGGCCCGAAGCTCGCCGATGCGATCCTCGCCTATCGCCAGGAGAACGGCGACTTCAAAAGCGTCGACGAGCTGACCAAAGTCAAGGGGATAGGCGACAAGCTCCTTGCCCGGCTCAGGCCGCACCTGCAGCAGTTTTAAAGTGGAGAGGGCACGGGGATGCCAGCCATGGCACAGATCATGATGCACACAGGGCCCGACTCCCCCTGAATCGGACCAGGTGAGATCACGGCAACAGCGCCGGCAGCTCTCAGGCATTTTGAGAAGGGTCGGGCCGGGATTGCGGAAGCCTCTCCCCGGGGTTCCCGGCCTGATTTCCCGGATGCCGCTTTGGCACGGCTCAGGGAGCAGGTCCCTGTCGCGGGTGCCCGGTCAGGGCTCCGAAAAGAAATGCTGTATTTCTTTTGGCAGCGAGGGGAAGTCTCGGCCCCGCCTTTTTTGTTGCCCTCGACGGCCCTCTATGGTTTCACTTCTCTGCCATGCCGCGGCGGCAGCACAGCCGCGGCCACAACCGATAGCGAAGCGAAAATGAGAAGGGGGATTGATGAGGCAGCCATTTCTTGCGCCCTATATGGTGACCATCGGCGATATCAACTACGGCAGGCATCTCGGCAACGACCGCCCGCTGCTCATCTTTCAGGATGCGCGCATCCGTTTTCTGCGCAGCCTCGGCTTTACCGAGGGCGATATCGGCGAGGGCCGGTCGATAGTCGTCGTCGAGAGCGGCTGCCGCTACCTGCGTCAGGTCTTTCTCCATGAAGAACTGCAGGTGGCGGTGGTGGTGGGGGAACTGCAGGGCAAGAAATGCCGGCTGGAGTACAGCGCCACTCGGCTTGGCGATGGGCAGAAGGTGTTCGAGGGCTTTACCCTGCTGCTTGCCTATGATCCCCACAGCAAACGGGCGGCGGCCCTGCCGGAGCAGTTCGTCACCCTGTGCAGTGCCTATCTTGGCGAGGAAGGGTGACCGGCGTCACCATCCGCTGACCCATGGCAGGGACGCCGAGGGGAAATACGGCAAAAACCTTAAAAACGGCACTGGGCGGGCGGGAACCTCTTCGGTTCCTGCCCGCCCAGTCTTCTTGCAGGTGTTGCAATGGCCTCATCCGGCGGGTTGCTGCCCTAGGTTGCCACCGCGCTGTCAGTCGATACACTCCATATCGCGGCCACAGCACAGGGGCACCGGGTCGCCGCCCTTGACGTTCATATACTTGTTGCAGATGGCGCAGTAGTAGGTGTCATCCTGCGGGGCTTTTTTGTCCGGAGAATAGACGGTCGGACCGCCCTTGATGCCTTCGATGTTAAAGCGGGCCAGGGTGTCGACGCCGGGGACGAACTGCCCCATGGGCACCAGCTTCTTGTTGTTGCCATAGCAGTCAATGATCACTTTCCACAGGGTGTCGAGGCTGGCCTCTTCCTGCTTCGATTCCGGGCTGATTTCGACGACGTTTCTATCGACCGATATTTTCATGTCCGTTCTCCTTGATGAGGTGAGAGGGGAGCTCGTTGATCAGGAATGCTTCCAGAAATCTTCTTTGGCCGCGCCGCATTTCGGGCAGACCCAGTCGGCCGGGACATCCTCCCAGGCCGTGCCCGGCTCGACGCCGTGTTCATAGTCTCCCTCTGCCGGATCGTAGATATAGCCGCACGGACATTCCCATTTCTGCATAATCGCCTCCTCTTGCCATGGTTGAGTGGGTGGGTTGCTGTAAGAACCATGCGCTGACAATAATAGGAATGATTGTCATTGTCAAGAACTATTCTCCACCACTCGAGTGGAGTTTTAGCCAGAATCTGCCGATTTCCCTATCGCCGTAGGTGGCTTCGATGGGATAGCGTTCCCCTTTACGGTCTTCGGAAAACCTTGTCCACAGATCGTGTTCGGGGAGGAAGGGGAAGTTGATGTCGTTGCCGAGGTTCTGGTTTTTCTCGGGCGAAAAGCCTTTGAGATTGACGGCAATTTTTTTGTCGAGACGGCTGATATTGGAACGGACGCCCTTGATGACCATCAACTTGTCTCTGGGTACCTCGAGTTCCTCGCCATCACCGATGGTCACCAGATTGCCATCGACGTTGACCAGCAACCGCTCGGCGCGCAGCTCGGCGAGCGGTGGTTCCGCTTTCGTCGGGGGCGGCACTTTCTCCTCGGAGCCCTCTTTTTCCGCTAGTGTCGATTTGGCCGTCCTCCTCCCGGAGGGGAGAGCCATGCCGGTGAGGAGGGTGATATGGCCGCAGACCTCGGCATCTTTGCGTATCACCACCCGGGCAGGCTCGGCGATGCGGAATGGCAACCTGGTATCGTTATGGCTGCCCATGTCGAGAAAGTCGGCGGTCAGGCCACGGTCGAGATTGGCGAGGATGTCGGTGACCATCACTTCGTCCCCCGTATTGACGCGAAGTTCGCCGCCGTTGGCGATGGCGTAGGGGTGGCCGTTGTTGACCTTGACCAGCACATAGTGCAGGCGGACTTCCTCCACATGCAGCCCCGGAGTCTCGGCGACGATGCCGAACTCCTCCATGAAGGCGTTGATGACCAGCTTTTGCAGGGCGACCTTGGCGGCGTTGGGGCGGATCGACTTTGAGGTTTCGACGCCGAAGGCGGGAATGTTCTCCTCGGTGAGGGCGTAGTAGGTCGCCGACTTGCGCTGTTCGAGGAAGCGTGAGCTGTCCGAGACCGTGTTATGGTTGTTGGGGCGGAAATGGTGGCGGGGGTTGTCGATCTGGCGGTTGACCTTGTCGACCACCGTGGCGGCCATCTCGGCCAGAGCGAGGGTGTGCTGTCGCTTGTTGCCCTGGAAGCTGGCGGCGTCGTAGATGATCGACTGGCCGAAACGTTCCGGGTTTTCTTCGTCGCTGATCCACTGCTCGCTGAAAAAGCCGGAGCCTTCGTGGAGGTTGAGGAGGCAGTCGGCTTCGCCGATCAGCTTCTTGAGGATGGAGACGATCTCCTGCTCCATGCTGCGCTCCTCTTTCGAGGCGGTGGCGAACTTGCGGTTCATGTCGCCGGTCATGCCGTCGCGCTGATTGAGGAGAATGGAGTAGAAGTTGGCGCGGGGGACGACGATGAGGTTGCCCTTTCTCAGGGTGATGTCGGCGTAGAGATCGGCGGTGAGGTAGCCGCCCGGCTCGTCGCCCTGGATGCCGCCGATGAGCATCATCGTCTTGCCGGGTTCCTTGCCGTAAATGCGGTAGATATGGAGCTCGTGCTCGGTGTTCGCCAGGTAGACGTCGTGCAGACTCTGGTGACGTGGCGGCTCGGCGGGGGTGCCCTGCGCTGGGGCGGCGAGGCAGGCGAAGAGCATGACGAGCGCGAGGAGGGTGCGAACCATGATCGGTTTTGGCATGGCGGGCTTCCGGTCAGAGAAGGGTCGGTTCACATCGCTTCACGTTCTATGAACCAGCGGTTTTTGCGGTTGACCAGCTGCAGGGTCTTGCGGCCGCTGGTCTGCAGTTGATCGGAGCGGTAGGTCTGGTGGAAGGAGACCGTGGCCCCGGTGGACGACGGCACCACTTTGAGCTCGGAGAGCTTGACCTTGATGAACTTGTACTTGTCGTTGAGGAAGGCCTTTCGCGCCCGCCACCCCGCCTTGTCGAGGTTGTCGCTGGTGAAACTGGGGCTGTAGCAGGCCATATACGTCTCGAGGTCCTTGGCAGCCCAGGAGGAGCGCCATTTTTCGACGAAGGCCAGCACCTCGTCGACCCTGTCGTCGGCCGGCGGGCGAGCCGCTTTGGCGGCTTTTTCCTTCGCCTTGTCCCCCTCCCGGCCCTTGGCGCCGGCCACAGAGATGCGGCTGTCGTCGGCGGGGGCCGCGGCGGTGCGGGCGGCAGCTGGCGGTGCGGTGGCCGTAACGGGGGGGATGTTGCCGGGGGTGGCGGCTGACGCGTCGATGGTGGAGCCGCCGCCCCCGGGTGTGAGCAGTTGCGCAGCCATGGCCGCCTCGACGATGGCTATGTCGCGGATTTTGACGACATTGTCGTTCTTAAGCGGCTTCTGTGCGAGGAGGGTGGGTCCGGAATTCTGGCTGAAAACGCTGTGCAGGGACCGCCACCACCCCCCGGCGGTGCGGCTCAGATAGGCCCGCCTTCGCTCGCTGTAGCGGGTGCTCCGGTCCGGGAAGATGTAGAAACCGAGGGAGACCACCAGGTGATCGCCGAGCTGCACTGCGAACAAGCTGTCGATAGCCTCGCCGGCGATGGCCTCCGCGTTGAGGGAGAGCTTTTCGAGCAGGAGCTGCGTCACCCCGTCGTCTTTGCGCAGGGGTACCGCATCCGCCAGGGTGGCGTCGCTGGTAGCGTCGAGGACGATGACTGGCACGCTGCCCACCGTCAGGTAGGGGGCCAGTGCGTCGAGGTCGCGGTTGTCGAGGGTGATGCAGCCGTTGGTGCTGTTAGGGGTCAGCTTCTTGTTGGTGCCGTGGATGAAGATGCCGTCACCCTGGCGTCCGGCATGGCTGTCGAAGACGTTGGGGTAGTCGAGGTGAAAGGCGCGGCTGCCGAAGACGGTGATCTTCTTGTCTTCGTACACTTCGGTGATGAAATAGACGCCCTCGGGGGTGCGCGAGTCGCCACTGCTGCGTTTGTTGCCGATGTTTTCACCGGTGGCGCAGGCGAATTCCCTGAGCGGGCGCAGTGTCCCTTGCACCTCGAAGAGTGTCAGCTTCTGCCGTTTTTTTTCCACGAGAAGGAGGTGGGAGGGCTTTTCAGAGGGGTGGAAAAAGAGGCGCAGAGTCTTTTCGTCGCCAGCGAGGGGATCGGCGGCGAAGGTCGCCTCGAAGGGAAAAAGGCTGTGGACAAGGAGGAGGAGCGGGACGAGAAAGGCGAAAGGCGAGTTCATTGAAGGGATGCGGGACAAAGTAAGGTTCGAAGGGCGCTGCCCGGGATGCCATATGCGGAGAAGCGATCAAAGTATCGTATTTCTCCAGTTTTGCCAATCGCTGTCGGCAGGGTGACCGGTATTCGTCACTCCATGGTTCGCCCTGTTCACGGGCTGCGGATCATATCCACATGGGGGATTCCGTCCTCGAGGTAGGGTGGCGAGGTGGCGTAAAATCCGAAACGCCCGTAAAAGCCGAGCAGATACTGCTGCGCTGAAATGGCGATGGGCCGCCCCGGATAGAAGGTCTCGAGTCGTTCTATGGCTAGCCGCAGCATGTCGCGCGCCACCCCGCGGTGGCGGATATCGGCGTGGGTGAGCAGACGGCCGATGCGCACCGGCAGGCCGTCGCCAGCCGGTGGCAGTACCCGCAGATAGGCCAGTGGGCGCCGAGATCGTCCGTCGCCGCTCCACCCGACGAGGTGCAGGGCCTCCTGATCGCTGCCGTCGCAGTCGAGGTAGGCGCAGCGCTGCTCGACCACGAAGACCTCCTGGCGCAGGGCGAGAATGGCGTAGAGGTCATCGACGCCAAGGGCGGCAAAGGGGAGCCATTGCCAGAGAATGTTTTCTGCCATGTTCATATCGTAGAGGACTTTCTTTAAAATTGCCGGGGAGATGGGCTATGGCCCGCGCTCCCCTGGTCGAAGGATGGAAAACGGAACTTTGGCTTCCGCCGAGGTCTCTTCGCAGTTGCGGTTCAGTCGGGAATTGTCTTTAATGGGTGACAAAATTCCGTAAAACGATCCGTTACAGCCCTGACCCCTGGTCATTGGCCGCCCCGCCGCTGGTTTGCCTGGCGGGGTGGCCAGGATCTGTCGGGGCGACCATTCTGGGACTGCCATGATCCGTGCTAGCATCGCTCTTCTCGCCGCCGCGCTGACGGCGGTTCAGGTCTATCTCATCGCCAGCGGCAAGGAAGCCATCTGCCTCAATGACGGTTGCGCCGTGGTCGACAGCCTGACCAGGGTTCCGCCACTGTGGTTCAATCTCGCCGGCATGGGCTTTTTCCTCATCCTCTTCTGGCTGTTTTTCAAAGGGCGGCAGCGGCGGGAGCACCTGCTCAAGTTCGCCCGGCTGCTGCTCCTCGCCGCCCTGGCCGCCGAGGCGGTTCTCGTCTTTTTCCAGTATGCCGTGGCCAGGGTGTTCTGCTCTTACTGCCTGATTGTTTTTTCCGCCATCGTTTTGCTCAACCTCTGCTGCGGCCTGCGCCAGATGATCCGCGGCGCGGCTGTCTTCACCGCAGTGATGGCGGCTTGCCTGAGCCTGCAGTTCACCTCTTCGCCGGGGGAGAGGAAGGAGACCCTCGCGGCGGGAAGCATGGCCGAGCTGCCCGGCGAGGGCGATGCCGCCACCCTCTACCTGTTCTTTTCCGCCTCCTGCGGACACTGCGAGAAGGTCATCGCCAGCCTTGGCGCGGGGACGCGCTGCACCCTGCGCTTCAACCCCATCGAGACCATCGATTCCTTCGCCGTCAAGGGTATACGGCGCTTCCCCGATTACCAGCCGGAGGGGAACCGCCTCTTCCTGCAGAGTCTGTCGATACGTGAAGTGCCTCTGCTGCTCGTCGATGAGGGCGAGGAACTCCGCTTCATCAAAGGCGAGCGGCGCATCATCGACTATCTGCAACAGGCCTGCCGTCCGGCAACATCGGCCCCCTCCGCGGTTTCCGCAGTCTCCCGCGACCAATCCCTGGCCGCCCCCCCCGTCTTCGGCCTGTCTGCTGCCCCGCAGCAGGACGCCTGTTCGGTGCAAAGCGACTGTCCCCCGGAGAGCGAGGCTTCCCCCCAGGGACGCTGAACCTCTCACCACTCTTTGCGCTGGTGGATGGTCAGCGGAGGAGATCGGCAAGTTCTTCCCGGGTGAGCAGGGAACAGCGTGTGGCCATGCGTCGATTGCCCTTTCGCTGATCGGGGTTTTTCCGGCGATCCACCCCGAGGCGCCTTCTGGTGAGGGCGCGCAGCCAGGCGAAGAGCCCGCGCGGTGTAACCATGCCGCCAGTGCGCGGGTCGTGGCGTCGTTCGTGGTTGCTGCGGCGATCGGCGACGCGACGGCAGCTGTTCGGCCGCCTCCGCTCGCCGCCATCCCAGCTGAAATGAGCCGGCGCGTTCATCGTGGTGTCATCCCTTTCGGCTGAAACGGTTGAAAAGACTGCTGTCACTGCTAACCATGCGAAAGTATGGCAACAATATAACAGCCGCGGCAGGGTTTGGCAAGTTCTGCCTGTCCGCCGGCCCCCGTCGAACGCGGACCGGCGGGGTCGGTCGCGCCCAAGGCAAAAAATGAGCAATCATTCATTGCTTTCCGCTCAACGTGCCGATTTCATAGTCTATAAAGACTGTTGAAAAAAGCGCATGGTTTGGTAAATATACGGCCCTGGTGCGGGTGTCGCACCAGGGCCGGCGCCGTTCCCGCAACGCGAGGATGGTGCCAATGGGCAGGGTGTCCGCGGGCGGGGAGGTTTCCGCCGTCCCGCAGGCGCCACAATATCCTGCGCTGCCTGGCAGGAAACATCTATCGGATCGTAAACGGAACGAATCATGACAATCGAGATGACAGCCAAGACGCCGTCGCTGCCGGCGATCGCCAGGCTGAAGGAACTGAGCGGCGAGAGCGTCAAGCTCTGCATGCAGTGCGCCACCTGCACCGGCATGTGCCCCATGGCGCAGGAGATGGACATCAGTCCGCGCCGGGTCATGCATCTGGCCCAGTTCGGCCTGCTCGACCGCCTCTCCGGGGTCAACAGCTACTGGAAATGCGCCTCCTGTCACGCCTGTTCGGTGAAATGCCCGCGTGGCATCGATATCGCCAGGGTCATGGAAGCCCTGCGTCAGCAGGTGCTGCGCAAGAGCCGCAACCATATCGAACCGTCCGCGCTGCCCCGGGAGACCGTTGCGGAAATGCCGCAGATCGCCCTGGTGGCCGGATTCAGAAAATTCACCAGTTAAGGAGAGCGATGAAGATCAGTTACTATCCGGGCTGCACTCTGAAAACCAAGGCCAGGAATCTCGACCGGGCCGCTGTTGCCGCCCTCGAGGCCCTGGGGGTCGAGGTGCGGGAGATCGACAGGTGGAATTGCTGCGGTGCCGTGCACTCGCTCACCGCCGACGACCTCATCCACCAGGTGGGGCCGGTGCGCAACCTGGTGCGCGCCAAGGAGCAGGGAGCCAACCAGCTGGTGACCCTGTGCTCGATGTGCTACAACACCCTGGCCAGGGCCAACCTGATGATGAAGACCGATCCGGTCAGGCGCGACACCATCAACCGCTTCATGGACGAGGAGATCGACTACGCCGGCGAGGTCGAGGTGGTGCACTACCTCACCTTCCTCAAGGAGACGGTCGGCTGGGACAAGGTGCGCGACAAGGTCGCGGCCCCGCTCAGCGGCCTGCGCGTCGCCCCCTACTATGGCTGCACCCTGCAGCGCCCGGCCGAAGTGGGCATCGAGCCCTTCGGCAGCTTCGCCCTGATGAGCGAGCTGCTCGAGGCCCTCGGCGCCACCGTGCAACCCTTCGCCGCCGCCGACAAGTGCTGCGGCTCCTATCAGGTGCTGGCCTCTCCCGAGGGCAACAACAGCGCCGCGGCGAATATCCTCAACCAGGCCGCCGCCGCCGGTGTCGAGGCGCTGGCCACCAGCTGCCCCTTGTGCGAGTACAACCTCGGCAAGCAGCAGGGACGGCTGCTTGCGGCATCGGCCATTGCCTCGCCGCTGCCGACCTTCTATTTCACCCAGCTGCTGGCGCTGGCCCTGGGCATCGACGCGGCCACCTGCCACTTTGAGATGAACGAGGCGGTCGGGGTCGACCTGCTGCGCGAAAAAGCCTGTCTGGCTGCGGTCTAGACCCTGAAGTCGACGGCCTCTGCAAACATCCCAGCACTCTTTGGAGATATCAAACCATGTGTAACGCCAACGAAAGCAAGAAGACCACCCCCAGGGTGGCCACCGGAGACCGGGCCATCCTGCCCGAGGGCGCCAAGGCCATCCCCGTCTATATCATGGGCAAGAAGTACGAGGTGCCCGAGACCCTGACCATCATGAAGGCCATGGAGTTCGCCGGCTTCAAGTTCCTGCGCGGCGCCGGCTGCCGCGGCGGCATCTGCGGCGCCTGCCCGACCGTCTACCGCATGGCCGGGGACTACAAGCTGCACTTCGGCCTGGCCTGCCAGACGGTGGTCGAGGCCAACATGTACCTGGCGCAGATCCCCTTCTATCCGGCCAATCGCGCATCCTACGACATCAACGCCATCGGCGGCCTGGCGGAGGCCATCCACGCCCTCTACCCCGAGGTGTTTCGCTGTGTCGCCTGTAACCAGTGCACCAAGGCCTGCCCCATGGATGTAGACGTCCTCGGCTATATCTCGGCCATCAAGCAGGGCGACATCGCCAGGGCGGCGAAAATCTCCTTCGACTGCATCCAGTGCGGGCTCTGCGCCAGCCGCTGTCTCGGCGAGATCCCCCAGTACCATGTCGCCCAACTCGCCCGCCGCGTCTACGGCAAATATATCCTGCCCCAGGCGGAGCATCTGCAGAAGCGCGTTTCCGAAATCGAGTCCGGCAAGTACCAGACCATGCTCGGCGACCTCGCCGGGATGAGCAAGGAGGAGCTGGAGAAACGTTACGTCGAGCGCGAGCGTGAACCGGATTTCTTCGAAGGCGGCAAGTGGATGCCGAAAGAGACTCAATATCTATAACATCGACGTACCAGATCGAGATCAAGGAGAGAGATCATGGCATATACTCCGGAACTGAAGGAACTCATCAAGCGGGTCGAGGCCACTCGCCCCGAGCGGGTGGCAATGGCCAAACGCAACGAAAACTACCCGGCCCTGACCATGGCCGAGCGGGCCGAGGTGCTGGCCAAGTATCATCCCGACTACCAGGAGAGCGGCAAGCGTCAGGTGGCGGTGGGCCCCAACAAGGGCGATGTCTATCAGGAGGGCGTGGCCCGACTGCTCGAATCGAAGTCGCTGGTGCGGCCGGATAAGGTCGATCTGAGCAAGATCGACTATGACACCGACGTGCTGGTCATCGGCGGCGGCGGCGCCGGCACTTCGGCGGCGATCATGGCCGCCCAGGGCGGCTGCAAGGTGATCATTTCCACCAAGCTGCGCCACGGCGACTCAAACACCATCATGGCCGAGGGCGGCATCCAGGCGGCCACCCACGAGTGCGACTCCCCCTACTACCACTTTATGGATACCATCGGCGGCGGGCACTTCGCCAACCAGCGCGACCTGGTTGCGGCTCTGGCCAACGACGCCCCGCTGTCCATCGCCTGGCTGGAAAGCCTGGGCATGATGTTCAACAAGCACGAGGATGGTCGCACCGTCGTCCGCCACTGCGGCGGCTCCTCGCGCAAGCGGCTGCAGTCCTCCGGCGACATGACCGGCGCCGAGATCATGCGCGTGGTCCGCGACGAGGTGCGCAACCGCGCCGAGCAGATCACCACCCTCGAATTCAGCCCGGCGGTGGAACTGCTCCTCGACGAAGACGGCAAATGCGGTGGAGCCATCCTCTACAACATGGAGACCAAGGAGTTCTCGGTGGTGCGCGCCAAGGCGGTGATCATCGCCACCGGCGGCTTTGGCCGCCTCCATATCAAGGGTTTCGCCACCACCAACCACTATGGCGCCACCATGGACGGGGTGGTCATGGCTTACCGGGCCGGGGTCGGCAACAAGGATCTCCACTCCACCCAGTACCACCCCACCGGGGTCTCCTACCCCGAGCAGAACGTCGGCCTGCTGATCACCGAGAAGGTGCGTGGTCTCGGTGCCCACGTGCTCAATATCGACGGCGAGCAGTTCTGCTTCCCGCTCGAGCCGCGCGATGTCGAGTCGGCTGAGCTGATCCGCGAGGCGCTGGAGAAAGGCAAGGGCATCATGACCCCCACCGGCCGCGTCGGCCTGTGGCTCGATTCGCCGATGATCGAGGAACTGCACGGCCCGGGCACGGTGAAGAAGGAACTGCCCGCCAAGTTCATCCAGTTCGAGCGCCATGGCATCGATATCTCCAAAGAGCCGATGCTCGTCTTCCCGACCTTGCACTACCAGAACGGCGGCATCAACGTCAACGGCAACACCGAGACGGTGGTGCCCGGGCTCTATGCCGCCGGTGAGGCCATCGGCGGTGTCCATGGCGAGAACCGCCTCATGGGCAACAGCCTGCAGGACATCATCACCTTTGGCCGCCGCGCCGGCAAGAATGCCGCCCAATATGTCACTTCCGGGGTGCAGTTGAAGAAGCTGACCCTCGACCATGTGGTCAAATTCGAGAAGGAACTCGCCGACGCCGGCATTACCGAGCCGGCGGTGGCCCCGATCCTCCTGCCCGACTACTCCACCGACGAGGTCAGCGAGCGCCGCTGGCCGGAAGCGCGGCGGGAAATGGCATAAAGGTCGCAGTAGTCTCCCCCCGGCCTGCCGGGGGGCACATGGACCGCCATCGCCCCTTGGGGCGATGGCGGTTTTTTCATTTTGGGGGGTGTGAAAGCGATCAACGCTGCCTGTGGCGTCGCTCAGGCTGCGTGCAGATGAGGGGTGCTGCGGTATCCGTGGCGACGCCGTTCAAGCTCGGGGCGCGCCGGCGACGCGCCATTAGTGCGTATGGCTATTCCTCGCACAGGGCGCGGTGCAGGGCGCGCTGCGCGGCGACGAAATGGCTGCGCTCCATGGTGAACTGCATGTTGGTCTGCCGGGTGGTCTGGGAGACGGAGAGGATGTTGATCTTTTCGTCGGCCAGGGCGCGGGCGGCCTTGGCGAGGATGCCCGGCTTGGCGATGTTCGAGCCGATGGCGCAGACGATGGCCACGTCGTAGGTGGTGACCACCTCGAAACGCTGCTCCATCGCCGCCACCAGGGCCGGGGTGCAGTCCTTTTCGGCGATGAGCACGTCGATGGTGTTAGCGTTGGTGGCCTTGTTGATATAGCTGACGTTGAACTTCTGCAGCACCTGCATGATGCGCATGTCGAAGCCGACCTCGCCGACCATGCGCGTGTCGTGGATCTCCAGGCAGGTGACAGCATTCGAGCCGGTGATCACCTCGGTCTTCGATTCCGGGCAGATATAGTCCTTGGTGATCAGGGTGCCGCTGTGGCTGGGGTCGAAGGCGTTCATGACACGGATGGCGATGCCGGCGGTCTCCAGAGGTTTCGAGGCCTTGGGGTGGATGGCCTCCATGCCGACGTCGGCCAGTTGGTCGGCGACATCGAAGTTGGTGTTGCACACCGGGTGGACGCGGTCTTCGCCGATGATTATCGGGTCGCCGGAGCAGAGGTGGTACTCCTTGTGAATGACCGCCTCGGCGGCGTTGAGGATCACCGCGATCTTGGAAAAGGTGACCTCGGAGTAGCCGCGGTCGAACTCGCGCATGATGCCCTCGGTGCCCTTGGTGTAGCCGGTGGCGACGCAGATGGTGCGGCTCGGGTCGAGCTTGGCGAAGGAGTGACGGATGCGCTCGTCGATGGTCCGCTCCTTGCGGTCCTGCCAGCCGCTGAGGTCGACAAAGGTGGCGTCGTAGCCGAGGTTCTGCAGGATGTTGGCGCTGTTGAAGGCGCTGTGCATCTCGCCGATGGAGGCGAGCAGCTCGCGGGCGGCGAGCAGCACCTCGTGGCGGTTGACATAGCCCGAGGAGATGACGTTGTCCATGCTCTTGAGAATATTGACGGCGAAGCTGATGCGCTCGCAGATGAACTGGTCGGCGACGGCGACGTCGAGGCCGATTCCGGCAAAGCTGGCATTGATCTCGCACAGCCGCTGCTGCAGGCTGATCATCGCCGGTTCGTACTCGTGGTTCTGCTCGAAGCTCTGGTAGATGCCCGGTTGGCCGGTCTTCTTGTGTTCGAGCAGCTCGTTGGTGATGCCGGAGTAGGCGGAGACCACGTAGATACGGTTGTAGATGTCGTTGCTGTCCTTGAGGATGACGTTCTTGAGGACTTCGCCGAAACGGGACATGGTGGTCCCGCCGATTTTTTCGATTCGCAGCCTGTTCGTGTTCATGGTGTCACCGAGTCGGTCAGAGGCGGAGGGTGTCATCCGCCGGGAGGGGTCGCGGGTCTCCAGGGGGCCAATGGCGAACTCCCCGGGCCTGCTGCTGTTGAGCGCAAGCATCCGGGAAGAAGGGCGCAAGGACCTGAAGGGGGAACCGCCGTGGGCAGGGGCCTTGGCGGGAAGGCCCCAATCCTATCGCAAAGAGTTGCCCGTGGCAACTGATTTCCTGCCTCGCCGCCGTGCGCTTGTCGGCCTCCTGTGGTGAAAAAAATGCTGTTGCGGGGGTGGCCCCCTAAACTTCCCCGGCCAGGCGGCCGATACGAGAGGCAGCGACCTCTCGCCGGCGCTCGAGTCAGGGACGATTCGGGGCGGAGAGGCGATCCGCAGCACCTGCGGCCAGGGAGGGCCACCACCATGAAAATAGCCAATTCCAGCATTCAGCTCTCTTCACTCCATCATTACCAGGAACGTCATCTCCAGCGCGAGTCGCTGACCATGTGGCGTGGCGGCGAACAGCCCCGTGTCGCCGCGGGTGAGCGCAGCCCCGGCGAGAGGTTGGACTCCATCCAGCGGCTGCGGCAGGCCCTGGCCGATCGGGTCGAGCTCTCCGCCGCCTCCTCGAAAGTGCGGCAGCGCAGCGTGCAGCCCGCTCAGGTCGAGGCCGGCGAAGAGGAGGAGATGCTCGGCGATCTCAATATGCGACTCTTGCGGGAGATGTTTGAAAGGCTCACCGGGCGCCGCTTCCGGGTTATCGATCCGCTGCGGCTCAGCCAGGGGGAGGCTCCGGCAGCTCCCGCCGCGGAGGCCAGTCAAACCGAACCCGCCGACCAAGGCGGTGCCGGATTCGGCCTCGTCTATCAGTATAGCGAGTCCCACTACGAGCGGGAGCGGCTCGACTTCGCCGCCAGCGGCTCCATCACCACCAGTGACGGCCAGGCCATCGACTTCTCCTTGTCGCTGTCGATGAGCCGAGAGTTCTACCAGGAGCAGAATGTCGAGATCCGCGCCGGCGAGGCCCTCAAGGATCCGCTGGTGATCAATTTTACCGGGACCGCGGCCCAGCTTTCCCAGCGCAACTTCCACTTTGACATCGATGCTGACGGCAGCGCCGACCAGATCGCCTTCGTCACCCCCGAGAGTGGCTTCCTCGCCCTGGACGGCAATAGCGACGGGGTCATCAATGACGGGAGCGAGCTGTTCGGGGCCCTCTCCGGCGACGGCTTCGCCGATCTGCGTAACTACGACCTCGACGCCAACGGCTGGATAGACGAAAATGACGCCGTCTATGACCGCCTGCGCATCTGGACGAAGGACGCCGAGGGGCGGGACCAGCTGCTCTCCCTCGGCATGGCCGGTGTCGGTGCCCTTTATCTCGGCTCTATCGAGACCGCTTTTGCCATCAAGGACGAGGCGAACAATCAGCTTGGCCAGTTGCGCCAGACCGGCCTGGCGGTGATGGAAAGTGGCCGGGTGACCACCATGCAGCAGATCGACCTGGTTGCCTGAGGGGCGGCCCGGGCCGGCAGTTTCTTTCCCAGCCCTTGCCGCCTGGCAAGGGCGGTCACATGCCGCGATGTCTGCCGGGAGGCGATCATCTAGAAGATGCGGCGCGCAGCGTTACAGTGCACGGCAGGCCGGCCGCCTGTAGATCGCGGCACTGGCGTTCGGCACCTTCCTGGGTGTAGAAGGCCCCGACGAAGAGATGCGCGGGGCCACCGGCGGCGCCGACCGAATAGGCTGCGAGGCCGGCGGCCGCGGCCTTGCGCTTGGCCTCGTCCATGGCCGCGGCCTGGTCGAAGACGCCGACCAACGCGGTAAACGGGGTGCGCTTGACCATTTTCCCCGACAGGCGGTGGCTGGCGATCATCGCCCGGGCCTCCTCGGCGGTGGCGAAGCTGCCGGCGAAGAGGCGGTGTTTGATGCCGTCTCCCCCCAGATCGACCCGCACCGTGAAGGCCTGAAGCCCCCTGCCCTGATAGAAGGCCAGGCCCTTGCGGGCATTTTCGGCGTTGTCGTAGGTTTCCAGGAGAATGGAATAGGGCAGGGCGCCGGCCTTAACCTTTTCCGGCCGCCGCGGTTCCCGGGAAACTGGGGGCGATGCCGTTTTTTTGGCCCTGGCGGTGGGTCTGACCATGGCCGAGTTGGGGTCGAGGACGCGATTGGCCTCGGTCTCGCCGGTATCGGTGAGCAGCCCCATGCCGGGCAGGGGGGCTTCTGCCACAGCGAGGTCGCCGACCTCACCGCCAGGTTGCGGGGCGGAGACCTCTCGATTTTCAATGGCCGGGCCGGGCATTGCCGTGGCCGGTGAGGCGGCGGTGCCGGCGTTTGCCGGCGGCGCTTCGCCCTCCTCGGCTGTGAGCGGCGGCTCGGCCGGACTCGGCTGTGCCGATACGGGTGGCGGCTGTTGCGTGAGGGATGGCGCATCACCTGCAAGGTTCGCTACGTGGCCATCCGAGGAGAATGCCGGCGGCAGTGACGGTGCGGCTTCAGAGGTTATCGACGCGGTTTCAGCGGTTGCCGGGAGGCTTGCTGCTGCCGGCAGGGCGGGGGCAGCGGGCGGCGAGGCGGGTCGCAAGTCGCCTCCGGGTGGAGTTGGGGACTGGCTCTCCGAGGCGGGGCGTTCCTGTGGGGCAGTCGGTGTGGCGGGGGGCTGATCGCCGAAAAATCCCCCTGGCATGAAGAGGGCCAGGAGGAGGGCGACTCCCCCGCTGGCGACAAGCAATGCGGCAACGATCCGGTTCATCGGCAATGTTCTCTCGGCAGGGCGGTGGTGAGGCGACGGAGTTCGAGGCTCTCTTTACCATGGGCAAAAAGGAAGGGCAAGGAGGCGGGGGATGGGGGCTCGCGCCTCTTCCCTGTTGACAGCCTTTGATCAGAGCCGGTATGCTCGGAGGTCGCCTGTGCCGCGTGCGCAGCGGTGCACAGGGCTATCGCCCTGGCAGCCCATTCTCTGGAGGGGCTTCTCCCCCTTGCGGAAGCCGTCATACCCATACCAACAACACGGAGGAAGAACATATGTGGCAGAATGTCGTGGCGGCCCCCGCCGATTCGATCCTCGGCCTGACCGACGCTTTTCGCGCCGACACCAATCCGCACAAGGTCAATCTTGGCGTAGGGGTGTATAAGGACGAGGCGGGCAGGACCCCGATCCTGCAGTGCGTCAAAGCCGCCGAAAAGCTCCTGCTCGAAGGGGAAAGCAGCAAGACCTACCTGCCGATCTCCGGCGATCCGCGCTTCGCCGCCCTGGTGCAGGAGTTGCTCTTCGGCGAGGGCAGCGAGGTCATCGCCAGCGGCCGGGCGGCCACCGCCCATGCCCCCGGCGGCACCGGCGCCCTGCGCGTCGGCGGCGACCTGCTCAAGAAGTTCCGTCCCGAGGCGCGGGTGTGGGTGAGCCGGCCGACCTGGGCCAACCATAAGGGGGTGTTCACCACCGCCGGCTTCCCCCTGGGGGAATACGCCTACTATGACCCCGCCTCGCGGGGGCTCGACTTCGCCGGCATGGTCGCCGACCTCGAAAAGGTCCCGGCGGGGGATATCGTCCTCCTTCACGCCTGCTGCCATAACCCGAGCGGCGTCGACCTCAACCCGCAACAGTGGCGGCAGGTGGCGAAAATCGCCGCCGACAAGGGCTGGATGGCCTTTCTCGATTTCGCCTATCAGGGTTTCGGCGAGGGGGTCGCCGAAGACCGCGCGGGCATCGTCGCCTTCGCCGAGGCCGGGCTCGATTTCTTCGTCGCCAGCTCTTTCTCCAAGAACTTCGGGCTCTACAACGAGCGTACCGGGGCCATCACCGTGGTCAGCCCCAGCGCCGCCGAGACGGTGGTGGCGATGAGCCACCTCAAGAGCACCATCCGCGTCATCTACTCCAACCCGCCGGCCCATGGCGGCCTGGTGGTGACCACGGTTCTCGGCGACAGCGGGCTGCGCGCTCAGTGGCTGGAGGAACTGGCGGCGATGCGCGAGCGCATCAAGGCGATGCGCACCCTCCTCGTCGAAGGCTTGGCGAAGCGCGGCGTGCCGGGGGACTTCTCCTTCATCACCAGCCAGCGCGGCATGTTCTCCTTCAGCGGCCTTTCCGACGAGGTGGTGCAGTGGCTGCGCCGCGAGAAGAGTATCTATGTGGTGGCGGGCGGGCGCATCAACCTCGCCGGGCTGACCCGCGGCAACATCGATTACGTCTGCGAGGCCATCGCCCAGGCCCTCGAGGGGTAGTCACAGCGCCCTGCCGAAAACAGCGGGCTGCGGGGGCAATCCCTGCGGCCCGTCGTCGTTTCTTGGTACACAAGGGGGGCGGGAAATGGTACATAGGGCGGAGGAACGGCGCCAGAGCCCTCACTTTCCCTCCCCGTCAACCCCCATGGAGAGCACCCATGAACGTCGTCATGCTCCTCGGCAGTCCACGTAAAAACGGCAATAGCGAAACCCTCGCGCGGCGTGTCGGCGACACGGTGGAGCAGGGTGGCGGCAGCGTTGGCTATATCCGCCTCAACGACCTCGACATTCGCCCATGCCAGGGTTGCGGCGGCTGTGAGAAGACCGGCAACTGCGTCATCAAGGACGCCATGGGCGACATCTACCGCCAGGTCGACGAGGCCGACCGCATTCTGCTGGTCAGCCCGGTCTACTTCTACGCCCTCTCCGCCCAGGCCAAGATCTGCGGCGACCGTTTCCAGGCGCGCTGGTCACGCAAGTACCTGCTCAAGGAGCGCTTTCGCCAGGGCGAGGGGCGCAAGGGCTACCTCTTGTCCACCGCCGCCACCAAAGGGCCGAAGATCTTCGATTGCAGCATCCTTTCGGCGCGCTATATCTTCGACGCCATGGATGTCCAGTATGGCGGCGAGTTCCTCGTCAAGGGCGTCGACAAGCGCAAGGCGGTGCTGGGCCTCCCCGACGAGATGGCCAAGGCCGAGCAGTTCGGCCGCGACATGCTGGCGGGCAAGGCCTGAAAAGGCGCCCCACCCCTTGGCAAGGAACTGCTTTGGCCTTATAGTGCGGGCTTTTCCTCCATAAACGGCCGACTCTGGCCTCGTTTTCTCTCAACCGCACCCCCTCCCGCGATGCGTAAAGATCTTTCTCGACTGCACAATGTTCCCTTCGACGTGGTCATCGTCGGTGGCGGTATCCATGGCGCTGCCCTGGCGGCAGCCGCAGCCA
The DNA here is from genome assembly GCA_024710585.1 of Desulforhopalus sp. GTDB lineage: Bacteria > Desulfobacterota > Desulfobulbia > Desulfobulbales > Desulfocapsaceae > Desulforhopalus_A. The sequence continues at coordinate 9,367 of JANJUM010000062.1, read as the reverse complement.
CCGCCGGCTGGCGTGTCGCCCTCCTCGAAAAGGGCGATTTCGCCGCGGCCACCTCGGCCAACAGCCTGAAGATCGTCCATGGCGGCATCCGCTACTTGCAGCACGGCGATTTCAAGCGCATGCGCGAGTCCATCGTCTCGCGCCGCAGCATGATGCGGCTGGCCCCTCACCTCGTCAAGCCCCTGCGCTGTCTCATGCCCACCTACGGCCATGGCATCAAGGGACGAGAGACCATGCGCCTCGCCTTCGCCCTCTACGACCTCATCGCCTGGGACCGCAACCATGGCCTACCCCCCTCGGGGCGCCTGCCCTGCGGCACCGCACTGACCCGCGAGGAGGTGGGGTGGCTGGTGCCCGGAATCGCCACCGAAAACCTCAGCGGCGGGGCGGTGTGGTACGATGCCATCACCCTCGACAGCGAGCGTCTGGTGCTGGAATACATCAAGGAGGCGGTGCGTTACGGGGCGGAGGTGGCCAACTATGTACAGGCCACCGACCTGACCCTGCGCCGTGGCCGCGTCGAAGGGGTGGTCGCCCGCGACCTTCCCAGCGGCCGTGACCTCCATATCCCCTGCCGCGCGGTGGTCAACGCCGCCGGCCCCTGGCTGCAGAGGCTCGGCACGGGCGATGGCGGTGGCAGGCAGCGCTGGGCCCTGGCGATGAACCTCGTCGTGCGCAGAAAACTCTTCGACGGCGTCGCCGTCGGCCTCGAAGGCTATACCGACTTCACCGACCAGGACGCCTTGATCAAACGCGGCAAGCGCCTCTTCTTCTTCGTACCCTGGCAGGAGCGCTACACGATGATCGGCACCACCTATACCCCCCATGGCGGAAGCGAAGGGGAGATCGTCCTCGATGGCGCCATGGTGCGCTCCATGGTCGACGACATCAACGCCATCTACCCTCCGGCCGCCCTGTCGCCGGAGGATGTGACCTTCTGCCATGCCGGACTCCTGCCGATGAAGGGCGAGGCCGGCAGCGGCGATACGGTGCAACTCGACAAGAGCTCGACCGTCGTCGACCATGGCCGGCTCGATGGCCGCCAGGGGCTGCTCTCCATCAAGGGGGTCAAGTACACCACCGCCCCGGACATCGCCGTCAGGGTGGTGCGCCTGCTCTCCGAGGGGTGCTGGCTGGGCTCCCCCGCCGCCGCGCGCTACCGCCCCGAGCCGCCGCAGTACCACGATTTCGGCCCGGCCATCTCCCGCCTCGGCGACCGTTACCAACCCATTCGCGACCACCTTGGCAAACTGTACGGGGCCGAGTGGCGTCAGGTGTTCGCCCTGCTGACCGAGGAGGACGGCGAGGGCCGCGACCCGTGGCTATTGCACGAGCCGCCGTTGCTCATGGCCGAGCTGCGCTATTTCGTCCGGCACGAGATGGCGGTCACCCTGGCCGATGTGGTTTTTCGCCGCACCAATATCGCCGCCGCCGAGTGCCCCGCCGGCGAGGTTCTCACCCATATCGCCCGGGCCATGGCGACGATGCTCTGCTGGGACGACAGCGAGATCGGGCGCCAGGTGGCCCTGGTGGAGGAGGTCTTCGCCCCGCTGGGGCGATGAGGAGCGCCATGTATCTCGAAACCGCCGACATAGAGACCGCCTCGGAGGACTACGCGACGCGCTTTTCCGGCCAGGCCGGGGCCTTTTTCCTGGAGCGGCAGGCCGCCATCACCCTGGAACTCCTTGGCCATCTGCCCGGAGCGACGGTGCTCGACGTCGGCGGTGGCCACGCACAGCTTGCCGAGCCCCTGGTAACGCGTGGTTACCGGGTGACGGTCACCGGCAGCGACCCCTGCTGCCGGAGGCGCCTCGACCGACTGCTGCCCGCCGGGTCCTTCTCCTACGAAACCTGCGACAGCCTGGCCCTGCCCTATGCCGACCGCTCCTTCGACGTGGTCATGGCCTTTCGCCTGCTGCCCCACGCCGAGCGCTGGCGGCAGCTGCTCGCCGAGATGTGCCGCGTCGCCGACCGCTGCGTGGTGGTCGACTACCCCGACCGGCGCTCCAGCAACGTCCTCTACGAGCTGCTCTTTGCCGCCAAGAAACGCATGGAGGGCAACACTCGCACCTTCACCCTCTTCTCCCGCGCCGAGGTCGGCGGCGAACTGCGCCGGCAGGGCTTTTCCCCGGCGACCTTTCGCCCCGAGTTTTTCCTGCCCATGGTGCTGCACCGCAAGCTCGGCCACCGCGGACTCTCCACCCTGCTCGAGGGCGGCAGCCGTCTCTGTGGACTGACCGCACTGTTCGGCTCGCCGATCATCGTCCGCGCCGACCGCCATGCCGACGGGGGGAGGCCGGCATGAGCGGCGAGGTGGCCCGGAGGACCATCCTCCTCCTCGCGCCGCAACCGTTTTTCCAGAACCGCGGCACCCCCATCGCCGTGCGCCTGCTCGCCGAGGAACTCGCCCGGCTCGGTCACGAGATCCATCTCCTCGTCTTCCACGAGGGGGAGAACGTGGCCCTGCCCGGGGTCACTCTGCACCGCATCCCGGCCCTGCCCGGCATCAGGGATATCCCGCCCTCGCTGTCGGCCAAGAAGGTCGTCTGCGACGTGGCCATGCTCTTTTCCGCCATCCGCCTCATGCGCCGTCACCACTTCGACCTCGTCCACGCGGTGGAGGAGGCGGCCTTTCTCGCCATGGCCTTGCGCCTCATGTTCACCGTGCCCTATGTCTACGACATGGACTCCTCGCTGGCGCGGCAGGTGGTGGAAAAGGTCCCTGCCCTGAAGTTCCTCGGGCCATTGCTGCGTTTCTGCGAGAAGCGGGCGGTGGCGGCGAGCTGCGGGGTGGTGGCGGTGTGCCGGGCCCTCGAGGACATTGCCAGGACCTGCGCCCCCGGCAAGCCGGTACTGCGTCTCGAGGACATCAGCCTGCTCGAGGGCTGCCCCGAAGGTGGCGAGGACCTGCGCCGCGAGCTGCGTCTCGAGGGGCCGATGATGCTCTATGTCGGCAACCTCGAGCGCTACCAGGGCATCGACCTGCTCCTCGATGGTTTTCACCTCGCCAGGCAGCGGGGCTGCCTGGGCCATGTGGTGCTCATCGGCGGCACCCCCGCGGCCATCGACTTCTACCGCAGGCGCTGCGCCGAGCTGGGCCTCTCCGACGTCGTCCATTTCTGCGGGCCGCGGCCGGTGGAACTGCTCGGCCACTACCTGCGCCAGGCCGATATCCTCCTCTCGCCGCGCATTTCCGGCAACAACACGCCGATGAAGCTCTACTCCTATCTCGACTCCGGCAAGGCGGTGCTGGCCACCGACCTGCCCACCCACACCCAGGTGCTGAGCGCCGACTTCGCCCGCCTCGCCCCGGCCACCGCCGAAGGCATGGCCGAGGCCATGGCCGATCTCCTCGGCGACCGGCAGAAATGCCTTGAGCTCGGCCTCCGCGGGCGGCAGGTGGCGCGGGACAACTACTCCCTGGACGCCTATCGGCAGAAGCTGCATGGTTTCTACGGCCACCTCGTCGCCGCCCTGCCCCCGTCAACCCACTCATCCGCAAAGGCACGATCATGAACGTACTCGTCACCGGAGGCACCGGCTTCACCGGACATAACCTCAGCGCCACCCTGCTCGCCCAGGGCGTCGGCGTCAGGCTGCTGGTGCGCAGCCGCCGGCGGGTGACCCTGCCCGCGCAGCCCGGCCTGGAGGTGCTGGAAGGCGACATCCGCGACCCGCGGGCGGTGGATGGCGCCGTCGCCGGGGTCGACAAGGTCTTCAACATCGCCGCCATGTATCGCTCCGCCTCCTCCGTCGACCAAGACTACCACGATATCCACGTCGGCGGCACCCGCCATCTCCTCGAGGCCGCCCTGCGCCACGGGGTGAAACGCTTCGTGCACTGCAGCACCGTAGGCGTCCATGGCGACGTCAAGAATCCCCCGGCCAACGAGGAGTCGCCCTATGCCCCGGCCGACATCTACCAGCGCACCAAGCTCGAGGGCGAGCTGTTCGCCCGCGAGTTCGCTGCCAAAAACGGCCTGGCCCTGGCGGTGATTCGCCCCACCGCCATCTACGGGCCGGGCGACATGCGCCTGCTCAAGCTCTTTCGCCTCGCCGCCAAGCCGGTCTCGCCGGTGCTCGGCGACGGCAGGATCTTCTATCACATGGTCTATATCGACGACCTGGTGCAGGGCTTTCTGCTCGCCTCGGAGAGAGAGGAGGCGGCAGGCGAGGTGTTCATCATCGGCGGCAGCGAGAACATGATGCTCAACGAACTGCTTGCCACCATCTCCACCATTCTCGGCAAGGCCGACCGCAAGATCCACCTCCCGGCGTGGCCCTTTCAGCTGGCCGGGTCCCTCTGCGAGAAGATCTGCATCCCCCTCGGCGTTGAGCCGCCCATCTACCGCCGTCGCGTCGATTTCTTCACCAAGAGTCGCTCTTTCGATATCTCCAAGGCGGTTCGCCTGCTGGGCTACACGCCGCAGTTCGACCTGCGGCGGGGTCTCGAAGCAACCGCCCGCTGGTATCGGCAGGAAGGGCTCCTCTAACCTTTGCCGAGCGTGACCGGGGCGAGGCACGACAGGGAAAAAAGGCCTGGCAACCCTTGTTTCCCTATCGCTCATTTGTGTATACTTGAGCAAAGGTTGTGGTAACAGTTCTCATTTCTTAAACGGGGGACCCCAGATGGATGCCTTTGTGGCGCGGCAGCCGATTTTCCATAAAAACAAGAAGCTGTACGCCTACGAGCTGCTCTTTCGCACCGGCATGTCCAACGCCTTCCCCGGCGTCGATGGCGAAACCGCCACCTCCAGCCTCTTGTCGTCGTCGTTCTTCACCGTCGGCATCGAGCGCATCTCCGGCGGCCGGCAGGTGTTCATCAACTTCACCGAGGACTTGCTGCTGCGCCGCGTGCCGACGTTGTTTGCCAAGAACGAGGTGGTGGTGGAGATCCTCGAGGACGTGCGTCCCACCGAGGAGGTCGTCGCCGCCTGCCGCGAGTTGGCCAAAAAGGGTTACACGCTGGCCCTCGACGATTTCGTCTTCCGCGACAACCTGCAGCCGCTGATCGACCTGGCGAAGATCATCAAGATCGATTTCCGTCTCACCCCGTTGCCGGAAATCGCCGCCATGATCAAGCGGCTCAAGGGGGGGCGCTGCCATTTTCTCGCCGAGAAGATCGAGACCCACGAGGAATTCATCGCCGCGCGGGACCTCGGCTTCCACTATTTCCAGGGCTATTTTTTCTCCAGGCCGGAGATCCTCAAGAACCGCGAAGTGTCCCCGGGGCAGCTCACCGCGGCCAGACTGATCTGCGAGGTCAACCGCCAGGACATGGAGTTCCGTCATCTCGAGGAGCTCATCAACCAGGACGCGGCCATCTCCTTCAAGCTGGTCAACTACCTCAACTCCGCCTATTTCGGCCGGGTGCACCCGGTTGCCTCGATTCGCCAGGCGGTGGCCTTCCTCGGCGAGCGCGGGATACGCATGTTCGTCTCGCTGATTGTCGCCGGCCGCCTGGTGGAGCAGAAACCGGACGAGCTGCTGCGCCTCTCGGCGATTCGCGGCAAGTTTCTCGCGCAGGTGGCGGGGGAGGTGGGGTGCAGCGAGGGGGAGATGTTCATGCTTGGCCTCTTCTCCCTGCTCGACGCCATGCTCGACACCCCCATGGAGAGCCTGGTCGGGCGACTGCCGCTGTCCGTCGAGGTGCACGACGCCCTGGTGGGCAGGAGCGGGGCCCTGGCGCCCTATCTGCAGCTGGTGGAGAACTACGAGCGCTGCCAGTGGGAGGAGGTCGACCGCAGGCTTGCCGAGCTGTGCCTTGACCCCGAAAAACTGCAGACCTACTATCTCGATGCGGTGCGGTTGGCCGACATCCTCTGATCAGGCCGCTGTCGGCCCTGCCATCCTTTTCCCAGGTCCCCCGGGATGACCGCTGCCGGGGGCATGCAAGACGAGAATACTTCCTTCTGACCATGAAACCGTTGTCTTACCTGCCGCTGCTCCTGACAGCGGCATCGCTGTCGTTTTTGGCCGGCTCCTCCTCTGCCGGCGAGGCGGGGGCCGGCGCCGGGCTGCAGGCGCTCGGCAACACCTCAATCGCCAGATACGAGCTGCTCTATCGCCCCTCGCTGCCCTACACCACCCGCTTCGGCAAGGGCAGGTCGGTGACCTCCGCCATCGAAATCTCGCTGGGGATGGTGCATGAACATGACGCCGACGACGCCACTCTGGGCGAAGTGGCCGTCATTCCCGAGCTGGTGCTGCATTTCCACCCCCGCCTCGAGTTCCTCGCCGGGCTCGGTTTCGGCCTGATGAGCGAGGCGGGCAAGTTCACCAGGCACGATCTCGGCGGCCCCTTCTTCTTCGCCTCGAAAGTGGGGCTGCGCCTGCCAGTGTCTTCCTCCTGGGGTGTCGAGCTGATCTACTTCCACCAGTCCAACGGCGGGCTCTACGAGCATAACGCCAGCCTCAACATGCCGTCGGCGGGCGTCTATTTCTCGCTGTAGAGAACCTCTCGCCGCCAGGCCCTTTCGGCGAAGATATGCTGTGCCGAAAGGGCCTCCTCGCCGGGCTGCGGCTGGCGCCGCCGGTAGCTCCCGTCAGGCTGCATGTCCCAGGAGAAGGTGTTGTCCCGCTCGTAGACGTGGAGGATCTCCTCCAACTCGCGGCACAAGGCCGGACTGTGCACCGGCATCACCGTTTCCACCCGCGACTCGAGGTTGCGCTTCATCCAGTCGGCCGAACCGAGGAAGAAGAGCGGCTTGCCCTCGTTCTCGAAGCGGTAAATGCGGCTATGCTCGAGAAAGCGGCCGACGATGCTGTAGACGCGGATGCTCTCCGACAGCCCCGGGGCCCCGGCCCGCAGGCTGCACAGGCCGCGCACGTTGAGGGAAATCTCCACTCCCGCCTGGGCGGCGAGGTAGAGTTCGCGGATGATCTGCCGGTCCTGGAGCTGGTTCATCTTGCAGCGGATGGAGGCCGCCTTGCCGGCGCGGCGGTTGTCGGCTTCGCGGCGGATCAGCTCGATGAAGCGCTGTCGCATGTTGTGCGGCGCCACCAGCAGCAGGTGGTAGTCCTGGTTGGGGATGGCCCCGGTGAGCTCGTTGAAGAGGCGGCTGACATCATCGCCCAGCTCGGCGCGGCAGCTGAGTATGCCGAGGTCGCCGTAGAGGCGGGCGGTGCCGGTGTGATAGTTGCCGGTGCCGATATGCACGTAGCGCCGAATGCCGTCGCCCTCCTCGCGCACCACCATGGCCAGCTTGACGTGGGTCTTGAGGCGCTCGACGCCATAGACGACGTGGGCTCCGGCCTGTTCGAGGATCTTGCCCCAGGCGATGTTCGGCGCCTCGTCGAAGCGGGCGGTGATTTCCACCAGCACCGCCACCTGCTTGCCGCGCTGCACCGCCTCCATCAAAGCCTTGACGATGGGCGACTGGGTCGAGGTGCGGTAGATGGTCAGCTTGATCGCCAGCACCCTGGGGTCGATGGCGGCATACTGCAGCAGGCGCAGCACCGAGGTGTCGAAATCGTCATAGGGCAGGTGGATGAGGAGGTCGTCGCGCTTGATTTCCTCGAAGAAGGCGTTGTGGTCGTCGGGCGGCAGCTGGCGCAGGCGGGGGTGGGTTTTCGGCTGATGAGGCGGATGGCGCAGCTCGGCGCGCCCTTCGAGCTTGAGGTCGAGGAGGTCGCGGAAGGCGAGGAGGCCGCGGATGACCATGCACTGCGAGGGGTCGATGCATAGCTGCTCGACGAGCCAGTCACGCAGCTCCTCCGGGGTGTCTTCGCTCACTTCGAGGCGGATGATGCCGGCGAACTTGCGGTACTTGAGTTCGGCGGTGACCATGCCGATAATCGAGCCCGGCTCGAGGTCGTCGCTGCCGAGGTCGTCGAGCCGGGCACGGTCCCAGGGGTTGTCCTTGGCCGCTCGGGTGACCCGGAAATAAAAGGCCTCGAAGGATAACGACTGCGGGAAGAGCAGGGCGAGGTTATGGGCGATGATCTCCTCGAGGGGGACGTAGCCGCGGCTGTCCGGCAGGGCCACCCAGCGGTTGCGGTTGGCCGGGACTTTGAGGCGCACGAAGTGGCTGCGCTCGTCTTCCTGGGTGACGACGATGGCGAGGTTGAAGCTGAGGTTGCTGATGAAGGGGAAGGGGTGGGAGGCGTCCACTGCCAGCGGGGTGAGGATGGGCAGCACCGACTCCTGAAAATGCCTGGCAAGAAAATCCCTGTCGTGCCCGCTCAGCTCGTCGTAGGCCGGGAAGAGAATGCCTTCGGCGGTGAGCGCCTGCTTGAGGCGGTCCTCGAAGAGGTTGCCGAGGGTCTCTGCCTGGCGCTGCAGCTCGGCCCAGCAGAGGGTCATCTCTTCCCGCGCCTTGAGGCCGTCGTAGCTGATCTTGTCGGGACGGGTGCGGTGCTTCTGGTGCAGCCCGCCCATGCGTTTCATGACGAACTCGTCGAGGATCATGCCCATGATGCCGCTGAACTTGACCCGCTCGAGGAGGGGCTGGGTCTCGTCCTCGGCCAGTTCGAGAACCCGGCTGGCAAAGGACAGCCAGCTCAGTTCCCTGTTGATATAGGCATCGTGGGCGTCGACGTTGCGGGGCGGTGTGGGGTTCATGGCGCATTTGTGGAGCAGGTGGCGGAATTGCCGAATCGTCGTAAAGGGGAGACTATCACTGCATGGTAGCGCACTCTGCCCCTCGGACGCAACAGGAACAGGGAGCGGCGAACTTTGTCTCCGAAGTTGGCAATAAGGTGGAGTGGCTTCCCATAGCGAGGGGCGGCCGGCAGCGCAGCCAGCCCCTACAGGCGGGCGGAAGTGGGCCAGGAGCTCCCCGGGCCTTCGCAATGGACACGATACAGGTGGTTTGCCCTTCTCGGCGGGCATGCCACCTGGCGGGCGATGAAAAAGGCCTTGCCAAATGCGTCGCCAGCAGCTAGCGTCTCTGCGGCCTCTGGCGTTGGAGGGCCATATTTTCCCCCTGTTTTGACGACATATTCATTTGGAGACCTGCAAGATGGCACGAACTCTGCGATATCGCCAGGTTGTCTTCTGGTCGCTTTCCCTCGCCGTCGCCATGGCGGCCCTGCTCGCCCCGGTGTGGTGGAACGGCTTTCCCTTGGTCTTTTTCGATACCGGGGGCTATGTGCGCCGGGTTCTCACCATGGAACTCCTCGCCGGGCGCTCCATCTTCTACGGACTGTACCTCTATGCAGCCTCTCTCGGCTGGCGGTTCTGGCTCGGACCGGTGCTCGCTCAGGGCCTGGTCTGCCTGTGGCTGCTGCGGCTGCTGCTGCGGCTCGAGGGGCTGCCGCACGGGCCCTTGCCGGTGGCGGCGGTGACCGTCGTCCTCGGCCTGGCCACGGGGATCGCCTGGACCACCGGGCAGCTCATGCCCGACGCCTGGGTGGCGCTGGCGGT